>NZ_DASTRI010000141.1:0-57773 GCF_035761305.1 Chitinophaga sp.
GCGTATGGCTGGCGCTTCGCAGCACATTATCTATACGTACTATCAGCTCTTCCATGCTGAAAGGTTTGCGGATGTAATCGTTACCGCCCAGTGTAAAGCCTTTTACAAGATCTTCTGTTTGCGTTTTGGCAGTAAGGAACAGGATGGGCACCTGCGGGTTAATAGCGCGTATTTCTTCCGCGATCTCAAAGCCGTCTTTGTTAGGCAGCATAACATCCAGCACGCATACTGTAGGATTCTCTTCCCGGAACAAAGGCAATACATTGGCGCCGTCGCGCTCCAGCAACACCTCAAACCCGCGGCGCTGCAGGCTTTCCTTTACAATTTTTCCGAGGGACAGCTCATCTTCTACATACAGTATCTTGATGCTCATCCTATCCTGTTTTTTAGTTTTACAACGCGGTTGTTATCGTAAATGATTACCGGCGCTTCTGCAAATGGAATTTTTACGGAAAATGTGCTGCCCTTATGCAGCTCACTTTCTACTGTTATATAGCCCAGGTGGCGCTGTACAATGTGCGACACATAGCTGAGGCCTAACCCATAACCTTTTGTGTTATGGCGGTTGCCGCTTGGCACCCGGAAGAACTTTTCAAATATGCGCTTCTCATATTCCTTTGCAATGCCTATACCGTTATCGGTTACACGAATTTCCAGGTATTGTTTGTGGTCGACAATGTGCACCAGGATGTCGGGCTTTTCCCGGCTGTACTTTAATGCATTGTCCAGCAGGTTATACAGCACGCTGGTCATGTGCAGCTTATCTGCCATGATAATAAAGTTTGTACCGGTGGTTTTCAGCGCAGTAACGGCCGCCTGCTTTTCAAACTGCAGCTTCATGGAGAGCATAACGCTCCTGGCCAGCCCGCGTATGTCGAACTGCTCTTTATTGAGCGCTATTTCACGGTTCTCGAACATGGAGAGCTTCAGCACCTTATCTACCAGCAGGGCCAGTCTTTGCATTTCATTGGCGGATATATCCAGGTATTCCTGCGTGGCCTGCGGATCGCTGAGCGCGTCAAAGTCCCTCAGCGCTTCTATGGCTACGCTTACCGTGGCAATAGGCGTTTTCAGCTCATGCGTCATGTTGCTGATAAAATCGTTCTTTAGCTGCGCCAGCTTCTGCTGCTGTTTCAGGTTGCGGTATAGTAACAGGAACGACAGCCCCGTAATGCCCAGCAGCAGGCACGATATCAGTATGGGTTGGGCCATGCGCTGCAGCAGGTACCAGGTATTATTTGCAAACTCCACCTGGTAACCTACCGGCTTTGTAAAGCCAATAATAACCTTGTTGCCCTCTTCATCCGGCGGAAAGGGCGGAAGGCGGCCGGCAGTATCTATGGGTACCTTATGAATGACAAAAGGCACATGAATGTTCCATCTCGCCAGCATCCGCCGGTAGCGGTCTGTTATTTCCTTTACGCTGATAGAGTCCTGCAGGGAGTCTACCCCGGCCAGGAACTCAAACACCCTTTGACCGGGAACACCACGATCCATCCGGTATTGCACATTTACAGAATCCGGCCCGTGACCGGCAGCGTCTTTCACAGCCATCAACATGGTGCGCCGCACAGGGCCTCTCATTAATGTATCGCGCAGCTTTTCACTTAGTACATTGGATATACTAACCACCCCCTCCCGGTCCTGCACACGGATTTTTACATTCGGATCCATTTCCAGCTTCACAGCCTGCAGGCGAAAGAGGGTTTCCCGGAAAAGCAGGTTGGTGCGGGAAGTGAACAGCTGCCTTTGCTCCCGGTAGTTCTTGCGCAGCCAGTATGCCTGGAATGCGGTAATGACCAGCAGTGTGAGCGCTACCAGGAAAACGGTAACCGGTATGGAGAACTTATATCGCAAATAGAGGAAAATTTACAGGGCAATAATACAGCAAATGTGTCACTTGACTTTTACCGGGGCGCGAACATTAACCTAAATTAACATTAAAGCAAGGCTCATTAACCTGCATTGCAGCAGCAAGAAAATAGCTTTACCTCATTAAAATATGCAACATGAAAAAGCTGTTTTTCACATTTTCTATGGGATTATTAGTACTGGCGGCACAGGGCCAGCAAACACAGGGCCGGGTATTATATGAGCGCACCGCGCAGCTGAAGATACACCTGGAGGGCGGGGATGAGGGAATGGCGCGTTCCTTACCCAAATCGCACACAGACAAGCTGGAAGTACTGTTTGCCAATAACCGGTGTTTACGCCGCCCGGTACAGGATGAAACCCCCGAACCTTTTAACGACGCCGGTAACGGCATGATGCACTTTAATATGCGGATGGGCGGCCCCAGCGAGATCACCTATGCGGATTTCAGTACAGGCCAGCAAATAGAACAGGCCGAGCTGGGCGTGAAAACATACATTGTTACCGACAGCCTTGAACATATGCAGTGGAAACTGACCGGCGCTACCACCACAATCCTGAACTACCCCTGCCAGCAGGCAGTAACGCAGCGTATTGGCAAACGCATGGCCACCAGGATGGAGAACGGAGAGATGAGGAATGAAGAAGTAGCCGATACTTCCAATATTACGGTATGGTTTACTCCTTCTATTCCTGTACCGGCCGGGCCGGATTTCCAGGGCCAGCTACCGGGCCTGATACTGGGCATTGATGTAAACGACGGCCGGGTGGTGTATAAAGCAGTGGAAGTATCTCCGGAAGTAGACATAGCAGCAATTAAAGCTCCTTCAAAGGGTAAAAAAATAACGGCCGCGGAGTTTGCGAATGCCCGGAAGGAGCTGATGGAGGAAATGCAGCGTAACATGAAGAGCGGCGGGCGGGGAATGATGATACGGATCGGCGGATAACGATGCTACGGATTAACCACTAAAAAACGCTGCCGGAGGACTTTCAGCTATCCTCCGGCAGCAACATAAAAGGTACATCCATTGCGGGACATTCACACATCTACTACGCCAATCATGTGTCTTCTTTCTATCTCATGTCCTAAGAAAAAACCCCTTCCCGCTGACTTAATTATTAATTCTTAATTCTTAATTATAATTGTTGCACCTCCCGATCAACCGCCCCTTCCCTCGCGCCGTCCGGCGGACAGACCGGTCTTACCCAGGCTATAGGTAAACGTGAGCATAAAAAACCGCTGCAGATTTTTTATACGGCTGTCTTCAATATAATTCTGGTTGCTGGTACGGGAAATGCCTACATTCTGGTTCAGGATGTCGTACACGCTCAGTTTCAGCTCGCCCCTGTTAAAGTGCAGGAACTGGCGGCTGAAAGATGCGTTCCACAAGGGCACACTCGCATTAAAACCGCTGGCGCGCTGGCTGTTAACAGTATAGGTAAAGCCGGTGTTCAGGTAAAAGCTGGCGGGCAGCTGCCAGTTGATCTCCCCCTCATACTGCTGCGAAAAATAATCAGTATTTAAGGTCGGCTGCAACGAGTAAGTAGTTTTATAATAATCAAACCCAGCTCCGAACGACAGATCAAGCTTGTCGGTGGGGCTCAGGTCAAACCGCAGCATAGGACCGAATGTAAAAGTATTGATGGTGCTTTGCACGGCATTAATGAACTGCTTGTTCTTGCTATATCCCATGTTACTGCTGTAGTGAACCCTACCGTTGAGGAAGCGGAGCGGCAGGCCCAGGTTGAAGTTTCCGGTCATGTTATACACGCCGTTTACATTAACCGGGTGCGTATGTTTAACGCCAAGAGAATCCACCACATCAGCATTTACAATCTTGTTTTGTGTTTCCTGCAGGTTAAAAAAGGCAAACAGGTTTTTGTCTTTAAAAGGATTTACAGATATAAAATTCAGCTGTACGGCATGAGTAAGCTCCTGCTTCAGGCCGGGGTTGCCTTCTTTTATATTCAGCGGATCGGTGATGTCCGGCACGGGTTGCAGCTGCGACATATTGGGCTGATTGGTAATGGCCGCATAGTTAATACTAAGATTGCGGTAACGGGAAAAATTGTACCTGAACCGTAAGGATGGCAGCAGGTTATAAAAAGTTTTACTGATCACGGAATCCTGCGTACCGGCAATGATTTTGCCTTCCAGCGCGGCCTGCTGCCAGTTAAGGCCTACTGCCAGGTTGAAATTCTTTTGCTGTGTGCGCAGGCGCAGGCCGGCATTGGTGTAGCTGTAGCTGTTCTCAAAGTTGTTGGTGAGTGCAGGGTTTAGCTGGTCAAACTTGCCGTTTTGCCCGTTATAATCATAGGTTACCTTGTCGGATGAGCTGCTGGTATTGCTGTGCCCCAGGCTAAGCTCCATAAGCGAACGGCGGAGTAACGGCTCCGTATATACGGCGCGTGCGTTATAGCTATTCAGGTTACCGGAAGTGGTATTGTGCTGGTTAATGGAATCTGTAGTTGCAGGGGCGCCATCGGTATTATAGAACTGGTTAACAGACAGCAGGCGGCCGGTGCTTTCGCTGCTGTTAAAGCTGTTTTGCAGGCTAAGGGACAACGTTCTTCCCTGGCGGTGAAATTTTTTGCGGAACAACAGGTCGTTCCGGAAATTGACGCCATGCCCGGTTGTACTATTATTGCTAAAGCCCTGGTTGGCCAGCTGCCGCTCTTCTGAGAGCGTTTGATAGGTGCTGTAGCTGTTGTTACGGGTTTCCTGGTAGCCGAAGGAAGGCGATATTTTAATAGAGTGAAAGGAATCTATGGCAATGTCGGCGCCCAGGTTCAGGCGATGGCTGTTGTTGAGGTTATCGCTGACAGCATGCTGGTTGTAGAAGTAGGAAGAATCCAGCAGCAGGTACTGCCGTTGTACATCGCTTTCCTGTTGCGGATTGTAGCGGTTGTAGAAATAGCTGCTGGTAAGATCGGCTTTACCGATGGTGTTATTATAGTTCATGCCGCCGCCCCAGATGGTTTTAATACCGTTGCTGTTGCCGCTTCCCATAAGCGCGGAAATAGGATCGTCGGCATTAAGGGTAAGGTTGATATTACCGCCCCCGCTTTGCCGCATGCGTTTCATTTCACCGGTAAAGTCCATCAGGTCCATAAAGGAGAAACCTTCTGCATTGGTGTTATTAGCCAGGCCAATGGCGGAGAACTGGCGGTTGCCTTTAAAAGAGTTTACGTTAAACCGGCTTTCATACCTGTCATTGGTACCGGCGCCGGCGCTGGCTTTACCAAAGAGGCCTTTCTTTTTATCCTCCTTTAGCTTGAGGTTAATGGTTTTCTCGCTGTTACCATCGTCAAAGCCGGTGAGTTGGGCGGCATCGCTGAGGCGGTCGAACACCTGCACTTTATCAATAGCATCAGCCGGCAGATTTTTGGTGGCCACCTTCGGATCTGTGCCGAAAAATTCCTTACCATCTACCAGCACGCGGCTCACCTTCTGCCCCTGGGCTTTAACGGTGCCGTCCCTATCTACCTGCACGCCGGGCAGTTTTTTGAGCAGCTGCTCCACGCTGGCATTGGGCTGGGTTTTAAAGGAGCCGGCATTGTACTGGATGGTGTCGCCTACCAGTGTTACAGGCGGAGCCTCTGCCGTTACTTCCACTTCGCCGAGGGTGCGGCTGCGGTCGTTCAGCACCAGGTTGTTAAGATGCACATTGAGCACAGCAGGGCTGATGGTTACCGTACGGCCCGTGTTGTGGTACCTGACATGCGTAACCAGCAGGCGATACTCCCCCGGAGCGATGCCCGTTAGCTCAAAGTGGCCTTTATTGTCCGACATCGTAAAGCTGACCAGTGAAGAATCCTTCTTTTTCAGCAAGGTAATAGTGGCGGAAGGAACCGGTTGCCTGGCTATGGTGTCCAGCAGGTTGCCGCTAATGGAACCGTTCCTTTGTGCTTGCGCGGCCAATGCGCAGCAGCTGATAATGAGCAGTAAGTAAATCTTTTGCATGGCAATATTTTACCCCGGCAAAGTAGTTTTACTGCGCGCAAAAGCCGGTTAACAAGGGTTGCATTAAGGTTAAGGAAGGTTAATAAAAGTGGCCGTGTAATGGAGCGGCAGGCGCAACCTTCAGAAAAAAATGTTAATATTTAACTTATTCTTGATTATGTTTCGGGGCTGTCCTAGATTTCGGGAAGAAATGAGCGCATTTAAACGTTTACACATACTCGTCATATTACTCCTTTTTTCAGGTACCGCGGCCTATAGCCAGGTGCATGTACAGGGCACTGTGTATGAACGTACCGGCCGCGTAGGTGTGGCGGGGGTAAGCGTTAGAAGCACTTCCGGCGCAGGCACGGTCACCGACTCTGCGGGACATTACAGCTTGCGCCTGCCTTATGCCGACTCCATTTATTTTTCCTACCTGGGCAAAGCCACGCAGAAATTTGCCATCAGTGAAATTCCCTGGAAATATGCCTTCGACATTAAAATGCATATGGACATCCACGTACTGCCCACGGTAGAGGTGCGGGAACGCAGTTACCACCTGGATTCCATTAGTACCCGGGAGGAATATCGCAAAGTATTTGACTTTTCTCCTGACTACATCACCAGTGGCAACGGCGGCGCAGGCGTTAACCTGGACGCGCTGCTGAGCCTGCGCAAGATCAAGCAGATGCGGGTTTTCCAGCGACGGTTGGAAGCGTATGAACAGGAAAAATATGTCACTCACCGGTTTAACCGCTCCCTGGTGGAGAAGATCACCGGGCTGAAATCGCCTGACCTGGAGCGGTTCATGCTCGACTACCGGCCCAGTTTTGAAATGCTGATGAGCTTTGAGAATGACTACGAGTATTACCAGTATATCCTGAATGCGAGCCGGTATTTTAAAGATGACCTGAAGCGGGGAAGACGGTATTGGTAGGATCGATAATCAAGGCCGCCCCGGAGGCCGGCCCTTAACTACTCCTAAACTGGTTATCATCCGCACTGGGCCCGTAAATAGAAGGTACCGGTATATCGTTCAGGCGCATGTACACGGTAAGCTGGCCCCGATGGTGCACCCAGTGGTTGATAGTAGAGGAAATGCTGGGCATTACCGGGCTGGCAAACAGCAAATTGCCGTTTGCTTTAAGGGCAAAATCCTTTTGGAGGTTTTCTTCTGTTGCATTCCTTAACGCATTCTCCGCACGCTTTAGGTTTTCATCCAGGTGGTTAACCAGCGCCTGTGTTGTTTTTGTTTCCAGGTGTTTGAATGTTGCAAAATCTATTTCGCCCTGCTCTATCATTACAGCAATCCACAACGGAATTTCTGCTACCAGCAAAGAAAGATAGCCCAACGCCATGGATTTGGGATGAGGCTTGTAATCAAACAGGCTTTCGGGTATGCGTTCCAGGCATTTACGGCTGGCAGTGGCTTCTGCCTTCATCTCTTCGAGGTAAGCGGCGGCTAGTTCAGTGTTTTTCATGAGCAATGTTTTGATTGTTATGGGTTTTGTTTTGAAAAAGATAAGGCAAGGGGTTGGGGCAAAGATAAAACACATAATTTAATACTAATGATGCATTCTATGAGATAGCAAATCGTTTATCCGGCTCATTTCTACTGCATTTGCTACTGTGGCTTTTGAAACCAAGACTTCTCCGTTGTTACTAATTATGAATTCCTTATGCTGTTCTTTCAATATCTGCCTTAAAGTATCTGTTTCCGCCTTTGTAAAGGAACTATCGGTATATTTATAACCTGTTATCATCCTCCAATCTTCGTCATATACCTCTTTTACACGGACAAACATATAATAGACCAGGGATTCGGGCAAATCAATTTTAACAGGTTTCCGGTAATACTCCACTGCAAGCAGTAAACCTATGATCGCGTATAACGGGCTTATTATGAAAAGACACCTGGCATAAAACGCCTTCTTTTTCTTATGACAAACGCTGTTATTATATACAAGATGCCGATTACAATTAATATCCACCCCAGAAAGTCATATAAAAAAGGCTTAGGGTCCTGGAAGGTTGATGATAACACCATTGCTATCGTAAGAGGGATGCCTACCAGCAGGCCTAAGTTGATAAATACTTTAATTCTTTGCTTCATTATTCTGTATAATTCGTTTGCCCCATATCGCATTATTCTCCCTTGCCATTCCAGCAATTCTATGGCTGCAGCAATAATATAAGCCGATGCATGAACGTTCTCTCAAACGAACATATACCTGCCCCAATGCTCTATGGCTACTATCTGTTATTACTCCTCTTCTATAATTAATGCATTTATATATGAGAAGTTGCCGTATGTAGCATCAAGTGACGGATATACAGCTATTCCAATTTTACCGGTTGCATCCGGAGATACGCCGGTTACTACGGTTTGAATTGCCGTATTGCCTAAAGCATTCTGCTGTAATTCAGTTCCACCATTAATACGCCAAACGCCGTACCTAGCATCTGACACCCCTGTTGCGCGGGATGCTACCAGTTTTAATGTATAAGTTTTGGAAGCGTCTAAACCCGTAATCAGCAGGTTATCTGTTGTAGTGTATTTGGTACTGTAATTAAACCAGAAGCTTTTAAGGACCTGGTCAGGCACAATGCCGCTGTCATCTCCTGTTACTTCACCAGCATCATCATTTCCGTTGGAACCGCCAAAAGCTGTCCAGTACTCCCATGTAGCGCCGCCGTTGTCTATTGTCCAGCCGGTAGTAGGATCAGTAGCTGTAACATGATTATCACTAACAGGGCCGTACACATTAAACCAGCCCGGTACTGCAGGTGCCTGGGTATTGGAGAAGTTCACCCGCAGTATTTTGGGACCGCCGCTTTCGGGGTTCACCTGTACAGTTGCATCATCGCTTATCTGCCGGCCATCGACAGTAGTAACAGTCAGACGGAAAGTATAAGTACCGCTTATCAATCCGGTAATAGTACAGGTTTGAGCAGTAGCATCTGTTATAGCAGCTGTGTTAGGACCTGCAAGCTGGCTCCATTGATAAGTACTGATTGTATTACCATTAGAAGCTATTGAACCAGTAAGCTGCAATCCGCTGTTGGGTAACGTAATACTGGTATCCTGTACCGTAACAGTTAGAATGCCTGCTGACAGCTGAAAATCAAGGCTTACACCAAACAGCGACTCAATGTAGACCCGGTCGGCCTGGGCTAAAGCCGGGTAAAAGCGGATAAAACCGCTCACACTGTCTACCATTATACCGTCGGTAGTATCACGGTATTGAAATAATCCGTTACGCCAAACTTTTATGTTTGCGTATCGGAGGCCTGCGTTAGTATAGCTGGTATCACCAGCAGTAGGAGCATCAGCACCGCCAACCTTAAACTGCAGGCTTTTACCAATATTGGCACTTTTATAAGTGATAGTGTCCTGGCCAACGATTGCCAATGCTGTATCACCAAGGTTTACCAGTTCCAGGCGTTTGAACTGTGTATGACCGCTGCCGGTATTATAGAGAAAGCCAAGCGTATCGCGGGTTTCATTCTCTATTGTCAATTCGGCGCTTTTGACAGTGACTGTGTCTTTCTTTACCTGCAGGCTTGACTGAGAAAATGCGGCAAAGGTAAAGAACAGGAATAGGGATGTTAATAGTGATTTACACATAATAAGTTTTTTGGGCATAGGGATTCAATATATTATTTATAATATGTGCTATTTTTACTAAAATGAAACATGATTTTTTTTGTAACACAGCAACAAACAGCCTATTTTGTGGTTGTTTCTTTTAATATAATCTGTAATAAATTCCTTCCATCTAAAACGTTACTTTCTTCTTATATCTAACCAGGTTATTTTCTACATTCAGCACTTGAAACCCTATAGAATATGCTTTTACTTATCTTATCTAATTTCGGATTCTATGTTACATATTCAATGCTTCTAAGAATTCCTTTAAAACCGTCGATAAAACAAGTAAAGAAACACTCCCGTGCTTAAAATTTTTTAGATAATCAATCTTAGCAGCAGAACGATCTGTATTCGTTGACCATAGAAAAAAAACATTGTCCGTCCTTTACATAAACGACATGGCTTACATCATCAAATTGCGAACCTAAATTAAAACTGAACCTCTCATATTTATCCATCTGCTCATAATCTTCATCTGTTAAGCTCCCGATCTCGGCATCTAACACTAATGCTAATTCAAATATTTCCCTATTAGTTTTACTATCAAAACTATCATCATACAAACTTGAATATTTATCCGTGATATCCTTCAATGAACGTACTGCATAAGATAACTTATCCGACCTTTTAAAATCACCAAAGTCTTGATTATTTATCCAAAACCTCAGTTTTCCCGTTTCCTTATCTTTCTTATAGTTACCTACTTCAATAGCAAAATCATGCTTAGTCCCAACTAATATATTCATATTTGGTATTTTTTTGGTTTCATTATTTATCTGGGTTGTTAACTCCTTTAGCATTCTCAGGGCGCAAAAATTTCTTTTCCCAATCACTGCCAAAATTTGCACGTAACCACAATATACCTGCCCTTATCTGCGTCCTACTTGTAGTGGACCGATTCTTATTATCAATCCTTGTAGAAGCTTAATGCTAGATGCGCCCCTCGTATTTAATTCAATAATAGCAGTTTCCGCTCCCTTTATAATATATTCACTGGCCTTACCTAATATCTTCTTATAATTTTTGCTCTTTCATGTTTAGGATCATAACGTCCTTGAACTCCCGGACTCCTCTCAAAAGCATCCTTGGTAATACCAAAATAAGGTATTGCACTATTACTGGCAACAATGCCCGAGCGGATCTTATCTGTACTTGCTGTTTCGTATAAATAATAGCCGTCATCTCCATTATCCTCTTTCTCAGGTTTCATCTTAGGATCGTATTAACGCTGAGGATTCGCGGCAGGTTGCGGTGCTTTTTCAGGAACTTGTTGAGTAATTGTATTTTGATCAGGTGCTTTTAACAAAGGTCCTCTGCCATAAGTATATGCATCCGGCCTAGGTAATACAGGCATTGCATTAAAAGAAGTCCAGTTGAACGGCAATTCCTGGTACATTCCACTTGGGCTAACCCTCACGGAAGAAAGATTGCCTCCTACGCTTGCTTCTTCAAAAGGACACGCCTTCGTACCAACATCAACACCAGTCTCTATCGCTTCATTTAAACTAAACATTGGTGGGTCAACTCCAAAGATAGGTATGAGTTCTTCCGCTCCATCCAAATCTATTGCCCAAATTGGTTTATTCCCTGCAAAAGAATATGGTGTGTAATAAGGATAATCCTTCGTCAACGGGTCCACACTCAAAAACCGTCCCACTCTCGGATCATAAATCCGCATCCCATAATCCTGCTGATTCCCCTCTCCTTTCACCTCATTATCATTCTCCTTCCCATTAAACCCATACCTATACCCACTCATTGCCTCATTGCTGCCACCTATATACTGCCACGCTCCTTCCCTTCCTTCAAAGAACTATCCGATAAAGATATATTTTTTCATATGTTTTTCATCTGAAACAAAAAATCCAGGCCCAACGCTGTGACCTAGGTTCTCTTTAATCCCTCAAAACGCCCTCTTCTATCAGACAAAATTTAAATTGCCTCGTCCCATTTAGATAGGTGGATTCAATATAACCTTTGCCTTGAATATGTCAAATTATTTCATTACAATTTATTAAGACAAAGAAACCTTAAAAGAGCTTTACTATTTTAGTATTTGGTTCTATCATTAGAATATAAAATATATATTTTTTTTTGTCCTAATAGAGATATCCAATAGTCGTAATAACCCTTCAAGAATATCTTTTTCTCTCCCATCCTCAATTGTCTCTGCGTACTTCTTCAATCTTTTGAAAATCCTCAACTTTACTTCTGTTGAAAGTATCCAGTCATCTTCCCCTGCTTGGAGCATACCACCATTCTCCTCATTAATTATATCCAAGACCTCACTATTATATTGAAGGATATATATGTCATCTAAACTCAAAAACAAAGCATTGGAACTAGATTCTGACAAATTTTCATTACACCAAGTAATAACATCACCATGCTCCATTAGATCCTCATTAATATATTCAAACGGCACATAAATAGGATACTTCTTTTCCATATCTTAATACATTTAATCTTGATTCAATATATGTGTCTGACGCTGAACATAATCTTTTGCCTCCATCCCAGAACGTCCAGCAGTACTAGGTACTCGTCCATTCGTTTCTAAATATTGATTAGTATTTCTATTAAAAATTCGAAAATAATTGTTCTCATTGTCCGCGATGATCTGAATATTAGTTTGTGGATTCGTGTATCTTGTTTTAACACCATCCTCAGAAACTACACCTTCAATACCCGGAGCAAATCTTTTAATTGCATCTTTTAAACTTCCTCTTGCCCAATTCGGACTATTTCTTTCAAAAGCTAATCGCCTCTTTTCTACTCCGCTTGATGGGTTAGAAGATCCATTAGTACCATGTACCTCATTAGTTCCATTCTCACCACTTGCTAATAAAGTGGAAACGATTTGAATTTGAGGCACTACAGTTTTAATTACAACTGATTCGCTCCTAGCAACAGCCAAAGTGGGTGAAGTCCCCGCACTACCCAACCCTGGTATAGGCGCTGCGGCACCAACCTGACTTCCTCGGTTATAGGCAGCTGCATATTCCTCATTTATACCAAGACTTTCTGCCGATCTACTGTAAATACCAAAAGTCAGGTGAGTGGCAGCTCCATTAACGGTGCCTAATGTTGAAGCCATTGCTGTATTTACCAATGCATTTTGTCGCTGTCTTCCAAGGTCAGTCCAAGCAGTAAGTCTTCCGTCTAATACAAACTTGGTTGCTTTATACATAGCAACTCTAAATTGCATCCAGAGCGACAAGGGTGGATCACCTGGTTCCATGCCAAAAACGTCAACAAATCTTATTGGGCTATTTGCAGAAAAAGCATATACCGTCTGACCTGCATACTTCATCGCCAACGGATCCACACTCAAAAACCTCCCCACTCTCGGATCATAAATCCGCATCCCATAATCCTGCTGATTCCCCTCTCCTTTCACCTCATTATCATTCTCCTTCCCATTAAACCCATATCTATACCCACTCATTGCCACGCTACTGCCATCACCCGTTTCACTACTTCCACCACTGTAACTATCATCCGCAATCGTCGCATTGAACTCATCCTTTACCCCGCTGCTAAAGCCTTCCACGAAATTGATTGTCTGCGAAGCAGTATACTCGCCCGGCTGGTTGTCGGTGCGGCTGCCGAGTGATAAGGATTCAGGAACTGTATAGCCGTTCACCACGCTGCTGCCGGATGACCAGCCACCTGCAATATGGTGGCCGTTACGGCCGGGCATCAGCATACCAAACGGATAGTAATCCTGGGCGGATGTGAGCTTTGCTTCGTAATGGTCTATAGTAGTACCGTCCAGGGAAACAGGCCTTTTCTCGTCCGACACAGTGGCCAGCACATTGCCTAAATGGTTACTTAATTCAAAGATCTTATTACCTCTGGTAAAAATAACATTTTTTCCTTCTCCTAAACCCGGTATAGTCGTAGTAGAAGGTACGTCCCTGTGCTCCACATTTGTAGCTAAAGTGCTCATACCCAGCCTGCTGCTGCCATACAGCTCTGTTTCCGTTTGGGAAAGGTCACCATTATTTACCGTAGCATCCTTGCTGGTGTAAACGCTCAGGATGTTACCCGTAGCATCCCGAACATACCAGGTTTGCTGGCCGTTAACATCCTTGCTGATACGGTTTCCGGCGGCATCATATGTGTAAACAATGTCGGTATTATTGCTTTTTTTGATCTTCCGGATCTTACCGTAAACAGTCCATTCTATATTATCAATGTTTGCCTGCTCATCATGCGTTAAATTGCCAATTGCATCATATGTATAGTTCCCCTCTCCCTGGCTCTTAATATCATTGCCATAGTCTCCATCATGTGCTGCATCATTTATGGAGGACAGTTTATTGGTGCCTGATATATAACTATAGGTAAGATTATCCATCTCGATAGATTTACCCGCAAACAGGGGACTGCCATTACGCAGATAGCTTAATATATTGCCATTGGCATCATAGCTCACATCTTCTTTAAAATCGTCCAGTAAGGAAGGCGTCCATGTATTGGTGGATGTGTTCAGGGTATGCAGTGCATTCATCCCTTTCAGCCGGTTCAGCACATCATAATTATAGGCGTATAACAGCGGCTCTCCCAGCGAAGGAATGTTCACGCTCATAGCGCTTATGTTGCCGTTGAAAAGCGGCTTAAAGTTAGTACCGGCATCCGAAGCTGCTGCAAAAGGTTTCAGCCCCTGTTTAATGGGTGTATAATCGCCGTTGCCATAATAGTGCAGGGCAAAGCCAAAAGCATCCCTGGCTACAATGCTGCCAGGGCCGCCGTCCGCACCCATGTCAAATTCCGGTGTCATGGCGGTGCTGTTCACACCCTTCAGCCAACCCTGCAGCGTATAGGCATAGTCTATCCCCTGCACCTGCTGCTGGCCCAATATCATTCTTGCCAGGGGGCCATGCTTATAATACTGGTAATAAGCATCATTTTCCCAATAGATATTATCGCGGCTGGTGGCTACGTTAGTCAGGCGGTTTTCAGCGTCGTAGGTGTACCGATGATAAAATGCGTCCGGTTCGCCCGGCTGATAATCCACTTCGTTTACCTTACCGCTAATGAGATCATAGTGGTACTTTATTTTCTTCCACCGGTTACCGGTAGTCCGCATAATACCGCCATCTGCCTTAAAGTCCTGCAGCAACGTTTCTACATTACCGTGAATATCATAGCTATAGAAGGTGCCTGCTTCATAATCGCCTGTGGCCAGCTTATCCGCTGAATTGTACAAGGCAGACCAGGATACCCGGTTGCGCAGGTTGGTGGCGATCAGCACATGACCGCTTTCATCACCTTCCAACGGCGTATAGGGCAGATCGTACACCGTACGGGTGACCTGCGTTTTATTGGCCGCAGCTCTATTCAGCCAGCCGGACAGCTGCGCATCATTACGGCTAACGGCATCGCTCATAGCTTCTGTACTGATGATCTCCCCTACTTCGGTAATGCGGCCCAAAGGATCATATAACGTATAACTATAAGCGTCATCTGTCAGCTGTTTTGCATTCTGGGAAACAGCCAGCCTGCCCAAACGGTCGTACCAGAACCGGCTGTCGCCGCCATCCGGCGTATGCTGCGCTACCACCTGGTTCAGCGTATTGTAGTGGTATTCCGTAGCCATTTTATGATCCGGGGTTTTCTGGTCCCCGTTTGCGCGGGCCGTCCTTACCTGGTTCAGCCAGTTTTCGCTGCGGTCTACTACAGCGCCGGCCGGCGGTATGGTTTTTACCAGGTTACCTGCCTGATCATAATAATATAAAGTATAGTGATATTCACTGGTATGATAGGTGACTGTAAAATTTTCAAGGTTCGCTGCCTGCAATGCGGTGTTAATGTAATCCCTGTCAAAAGTACCCAGTACAGAGTCCTTGTAGGCTTTATACATCTCCGTGGCTGTACTGATCACAAAGAAATCATTGTCTGAACAGCTGTTATCAATGCTAATCGCGGGGAATACCGGCTCTGTTCCGTTGCATAAGAGTGGGCCGTTATTAAACGCATAACACGTATCTGAACCAGGGCACTTAAGTGTTGAGTCTGCAATACCAGGGATACCGGGAGTAACGAGTATAAGATGATTGGTACTTGGCAAGAGCTCATCCTGATTAAGCGTAAAATCCCTTTTTACAACAATGGCGTTGGTATAAGTTGCCGTAAAGGAAGTATCCGTACAAGCCGTCCTACCCAGGGCATTCGTGAGCATAAATAAACCACGGTTTTCATATTTACCTACGGCTGCAATAGATCCGTCACTATTCTGTATTACCGCGCTTATCTGTTGGTTGCCTGTTTGCTGTATTCTATTATCCCAATCCAGGCCGGTATTAGTCGAATTTATTTTATATGCATAGATCTCCTGATTTTGCACCATTGCCGGCATTGTAATAATATTGTTGCCAGCTGTATAATAAACCGGCAGCCATGCCATCCAGTTGCCGTAATCACCGGATAAGACTTTAGCCGATATTACATTCCCGCTGGTGTCAATATCCAGTATATTACCCTTCCCATCTTCGTTATTCCATCCTGAGGCTTCAAGTAAAGTTATTTTGTAGCCTTCCTGAGTCTTGTGAATAGCATTTACCCAGTTAGTCCGGCCGTTCAGATCATATCCGCTATACGATTTTATAACCCCGTCACTTTTCCGGATCTTCATTACAACAGCATCATAATTGGTTGCTCCTGTATAGCGTACCGATCCCGCAGCTATCAGTAAGCTGTCATCTTCCAACAACATTACAACGGGATCTGAATTTATCGAACCGGCATGCTTTACCCACCCCAGATTTCCGCTTGCATCCAAAGTACCAATCAGCCAGTCCACATTTTCAGAGGGAGAGTTATATTTGCCCGAAAAAGCATATCCACCATCGCTGGTAGTTATAACATCCATTGCCTCTTCGCCTGCCGCTGAGCCAAATCCAAGTGATTGGCTCCATTGTACGTTACCCGCTTCATCTATCTTAACTACAAAAATCTCAGATTTTCCACTATTAAAGGAATTTGTATTTCCAATCGCCACATATCCTCCGTAGGGAGCGCTCTTTATTTTGACGAATTCATCATTTCCGGCTCCTCCGTATGTTTTTGCCCATTGGTAATTCCCCTGATTGTCTGTTTTAACTATAAATGCATCCTTTCCGCCGTTTCCGATTCCTACGGTGTAACCGGCTATTATGTAGCCGCCGTCAGCTGTTTTCTTAAAGTCACTAAATACATCAGTAGATGACGCAACAGCGCCGCCTACAGCTGACCCGGCAAAGCTGGTCTGCTGACCGCCGGTATAGGCGGAGTAGGTGCGCATTTGCTGGCTGGGCGTACACACCGTGGTATCGCGCGACGATACTTTTGTACAGCTGTCCATGAACTGGATGTACTCCCAGGCCTGCCTGGCAAAGCCCAAATGGTTGTTCATGTAATTAGCGAACAGCTGGTTTTTTTGCGGCTGATTTTCACCATCGTCCGATACAGTTGGCAATGCATCGGGATACAGGGCTTTATAGTTGGCATACAGGGCATTTACCACACTACAGGTGGCACAGGCAGGGGCTACATTACACTGCATCCAAACGGGTATCTTCAACGGAGCCGACAGATATTTACAAGCACTGCCGGCGCTGCTGCAGCCGTCAAACAGCTTTTGCAGGTCAGCCGCTGAAATATGTATTTGCCGTGTACGCAGTAAATAAGCCGGCATGTCCACATCTGATGGCATGCGGTTACTCTCATACTCCTGCCGCAGCTCTTTCAGTTTTGCACACTCACAGTCTGCCGGTTTGGTGTAGCTTACATTTTCGGCATAGGCCGGCTGCCGGTCGTAAGGTTTGGGCACTGTGATCAGTTCCGGGTTACAGATCAGCGGGTTTGCAGGATGCTGATCATTGTATTCCTTCAGCACCTGCTCAAAACTCCTATAATAATAAGTACTGGATGGTTTTACGGTGCTGGCGCCAAAAGGATGGTCCTGGTCGCCGCCTTCCTTACATACCTGCACCAGTTTGGCCTTTATTTCGTCCCAGGCCGCTGTGCCATACTGGCATGGAGCCAGCTGCTGCAACCAATACTCCGTATAGGCGTTACAATTATCTGCAATTGCCTGCTGCAGGGCTGCATTTGCTGCGGCACGACCGGCATTTGGATCCGTGTTATTAATATCCATATAAGGCAGCTGCTGGTCGCTTATGGCATCCGCAGCAATATTAAAATGCGGTTGTTTACCGGCGGAGGACAGGTCCCTTGCAAGTTCCGGCTGGTTGCAGGCATTAGTTACCTTGCTGTTCAGCATATCATGCTTTATCTGCAGGTATATGCCGCGGAAAGCACGCCAGGCCATATCCAGATCACCGGTGCATAACGCATTTTCATCAAAAGCAGGCCGCGCATTCTGATATGCAACCTTGCACCCGTTATCGCCTTCCTTACATTTGATGCTTGCAACGGCCACGCTCCAGATATTAAATGTACCGTCCGAGGCAACCACGTAGTTCTCCATTTTATTTTCCAGCTCACTTTGGAGGTCAGGCCAATCCTGCAACAGCGCATCTTTTCCATTAGCCGGGTAGTTCACGAACGGGCCGGTGACTCCACCTGTGGGGTTCAGGTAACCAGCAGCCTTGGCTTCTGCATACGTGTCAACTGATTCAAAAGCCCCGTCCCAGCTGTAGCTGTTTTTATATTTCTCCAGCTCCAGCAGCTTACAGTACTCCGGGTGCAATGGCAGCAAGGTAGCTGCCCACGACGGTTTAAACTTGGCGGCAAACTGTTCAGGAATAAGTTTTTGCGGCGTTACATAGGCGCCGAACCGTTCATCATATACCAGATCCGGTTTACCTGCTTCATCGCGGTACACCAATGTTTCATCCTGGTAAGCACGCGGATGCGCGTCTCCTGTGGTATAAAATATGGAATATTGATCTATCTTATCAATGTTGGCATACTGTCCTGAAGGCGCGCTCATGTCCATCAGCATAGCCTGGCGAATGTCATCTGTTTCGGACGATTTGCCGCACAAGGCGTTGCAGGATTCCATTGCGCTCTGGTAGGCAGCCTGCACATCGTTTTCAAAATCAGCAGGCGCTCCTTCCGGCTTTACGCTGTTTACATATTTCTGGCGAAAGTCGTCCAGGGTACCTAGCTGGCTTAAACAGGCGGCGCAGTTAGGCACGCACTCCAGATCGTTTACCAAAGAACGCTGCTGTTGTATAAAATCGTCCAGCGTTTTACACAGATTGGCCGGCCCAAATACATTGTTTCGGTAATAGTCAAGGCCCTCCTGGCTTATAATAAGCCGCTTGGTAATTTCATAACTGCCTTCTTTAAGATGTACGGTAAACGGTACATTGAATGCCTGGCCGGGTTGCCCGCAAACAGAGGGGTTTATAGCGCCAACCGTATAATTCAGCACCAGCTTCTCAAACGGCTTTTTGTTCGGCAACCCCTGGCTATAACCATCGCCAGTGATGGTTATCTCAAGATCATACAGCCCGTTATAACATACATCGTTACCATTACAATCCTTTATTGTTAATACCGGCGGAGCAAGGGTATAATTGAAGTTGTAGTTGTCCTCCATTGTCACCACCTGCGACTGACGGCTTTCCATCACCAGGCCTTCTACGGTATTTTTACCAGGGCCGGAAAGCACATCTGTATTTTCATACACAGCATAAGAAGGTAATGGCGCCATATCCGCGTTAGCCGGCATTCCCGCCAAAGCAGTGGCAATGGTACGGCCATGCATATCCAGGTAGCTCACTGAATACTGCCCATTGGCATCCCTCATGATATTTTTAAAATAGTGGCTTTTGCCGCCCGCTTCTGTGCCGAACATCGCGTCCAGATCATTATCGCCGGGCGCGCCATAATAGTATTTGGTTTCATGATCGCTGCCCAGTTTATATACAGGCCCTAATCCACCCTGCCGGCTAATACGGCCGGTGTTATCCTGCGTATACGAAGTTTCGGTAAAGGGATATTTTTGTGCATCAGGTATATAGCGGCTTATCCCGGTGTTCTTATCAGGGTCGGGATTATTGGCAGAATAATAAGTGCTTGCGCCGCCTCCCATTTCAGCTGCGCTGGCATCCATAAATTCCGAAGGATCGTTTAAATGATCATATTTATCCTTATCGTACTCTGCGCCGTTTATATCTGTATTAAAATCCCGGCTGTATTTAATAATGTTACTCAATGTGGGTGCCGGCATTACCTGTAGCACCGGCCTTCCCTGGTAGTCATAGTAAGACTCACCTACCAGGGTTGTATTGGTACTGTTATCTTTGGTTACTGTTTGCCGGCTTCTGAGGCTGCCGTCAAAATACTGCACCACTACCTTACGTTTGCCTTCCTCTGCATAGCTAACATCTGACTGCCAGTTCAGATGCCGCTGATGTCCCATAAAATTAAAACTTCCCAGGCCGCCTGTAAAGTCGGAGCTCCAGGCTGTTTCCAGCCTGCTGTTATGCTCCTTATCCTGCACAGCCCTTACCCGGTAAAACAGTACCCCTCCATTATCGTATATAAGTGGGATTGCATAATTATTGGCAGATATAGTAACACGGGTAGCATTATTTTCAAACAACAACCGGGGCGTCGGTGGCGTACCGTAACGCGCGAGCGCGGAAGAATCGATGTAAGCCCATTCAAGATCATATTCATCGGCTCCTGTAGCAGCAGGCCAGCTCACATTAATTTCATCTGTTTCATCAGTATTCTCCGGGTTTACAGTGGTGAAGCTTTTAACGGCATCATCCACGCAAGACAGTTTATATACCGGGCGAACCTGCATTTCATTTTCCAACATCAGCGCCGGTAACACATCCGGTACCGAAACAGTAACACTTAATATCTTAATGCTTACTTTATGCGCATTGCTGAAAAGAAAACTATTGCGGGCCATGTAAGCATGGGCTGTATCATAGTTAATATCCAGTGTTCTGTCTATAGAGTCAACAACAAGACCAGGAGTAGTATATATAATACGCACATCAACCTTGGCAGTAAACTGCACCGGTAAATACAGGGGCGAATATTCATTGATCTTAAAGGTTATCACGTTGGTAACCTGGTAAGGCGTATCCAATTTGTCCTGCAGGGTTGCGCTGAAATAAGCACTGTCTTGTATGGCAGCCATGGAATCCTTTGCCAGTTGTCCTTTGCTGCCATCCAGCACTTTTTTAAATACAATACCAGTACCTGTTTGCGCATGGGATTCACCTGCAAGCGTAACAAGCAAGGCAGTTAACAGCCACAGACCAATTCGATTGTGCAATAAACGCATCATATCTTTCATAGATTGGGAGATCCAACAAATATTTTATACTCTTTGTAAGCGGGGGTTGTTTTAAGCTCGTTACCTTCCCTGCTAAAAAACTGCTTCTCATCAAAGCGACGCTCATCAACCGGTAGCTGTTTATAGTTGTTCAAAACAGCCTGCACAATGGCATATTCATCATATCCGGGGTCCGGCGCTACGTCCTGCGCATCCATTAACAGGGCTGTTTTTATTACATACCGCATGGAAAGCAAACGTTTTGAAAGCGTGTCCAGCGTTATCGCAATATGCTTATAGGGCGCGCCTTCCTTAAAGCTAATCCGTACCAGCTTTTGATTGCCTTTATACGTTATTTCACAGCCAGTAACGCCTGTTCTCTCTAAGGACTCCTGCATGGGCAGCAACGGATTGGCCTGGCTAACGGACGAATCCGGCTTTGCCACATACATCAGCATATCTTCCTCAAACAGCACAACCGTATAGTGCTTATTATGAATAGTTTCTGTGTTACCTATTATATAACGATAGTCGTCGCCGGAAAGCTCCATTTTTCCGCTCAGCGAATCCAATACCATCCCCGGCGCATGTTCATTGCTATAAGTATAGTATATATCGAATGACTGGGAACCGGCGCTATAAAAGCCTTGCACCTCTTTCATCACCTGCATTACCTTTTCCACATCCTGCCCGGATTGAGCTGCTGCCGGGCTGGTTATGCCCGTTACCAGCCAAGCGCCTATCAATAGCATATATTTATTCATGATCACTGGTCTTCTTTTAATAATGCAGTTCTTGTTTCCTTAATGGTTTTAATGCCTCTTTCTGTTTCCTTTTTCAGGCGTATCAACGTGCCGTCATCATCATACTCATAGAAAGTGGCATAGTTATTTTCGTCCAGCTCCGCCATTAAACGCAGGGTTACCGGGTTGTATACAAATGATTTCATATTGGCATTAAAGGGATGTATCCTTATATCATCAAAATAGGCAATGGCGTTACCGGTAGATTGCAGGTTAATGGATATGCGGGTAGCGCCGGCCGGAAGATCTACCGCCTGCTCTATACGCTGCCAGCCTTCAATAATATTCCCCGATGGCTTTACTATAACGGTTGTATTGCCCGATGCCTGTTCTACTATGATGCTTATCTGGCTATTTGCGTAGCTCTGGCAATGGCAATCCTGCGCTTCCTTTACCCAGGCCCCTACCAGCACCTGCTTATCCGAAAGTGGGGAGAATACCGGTAACAGCGCCTCTGAAGTAGCCCTGATACTTTTAAGCACAACCTTTCCACCCCCGCATTCACTATTTTCTGTATTAAATGAAAGCCCGAAAGTGTTATTATCTTCTGTGGTGAGCGGGGCGCTCACGCCGATTGAGGAGCCGGCAGCCACACGGAGGCTGTATTTACCGGTGTGCTGCTCAAGCGTGTCCAGGTTATCCCGGTACGTTGAAAAATCAAAGTTCCTGGCGCTTGCGCATGCATTGTCGCAAATAGCGGGCTCAAAGAAGTAATCCTCAAACCCGTCAAAGGCGCTTTCACGATACCGGCTATTTTGCACTACCGCCACCGGTAACGCATAGTCGTAGCCATACAGGCCGGCGTTATAACGGCCCAGGGGATCTTTATTCTCCAACTCAAAACCTTTCCTGTTAAACAGGGTGCTTTCTGAATTCCATACCCACTTTGATTCATCGTACTGCGGCGTCATTAATTTATCGCTTTGTATGCCCCAGAACGGTGTAAAGGTGGTGAACAGCCCTTCCTTTTGTACATTGGTTTTGGCCAAAAAAGCAGGAGCAACGCGGGTATCGTAATATGTATAGGCTTTGTAAGGCCGCCAGTTACCGGCCAGGCTGTATACAAATGGGTTTACACTTACGTCGGTAACCGCGCTGTAGCAAATGCCGGATGTAACTGTGGTGCAGGTGTAGCAGGAGTCAACCTGGAGCTGGGCGGTAGTAATCCCCTCCTGAGCAGGCGCAATATATGTTACATCCAACGTAGGGCGTTTTGCCGGATCAGGATACAACTGTGAGCAAAAAGTTGCATAGGCGGCGGGATTACCGGAAAATGAACTGGAAAAAAGGGTAAAGCCCCTATTTTCATGTTCCCTCCAAAACTTTACGTGGTCAAGCGCATTAAATGTAATATCCTGAAAATAAGATGTGATATTTAAAGAAGAATTAGCAAAGCTAAGCCAAGTATACATTAAGGTATCTGGAGACATGGTTGTATTATGCCATTGTCTTCCGGGCATAAACATACATGCTGAAAAAAAGCCAGCTTCAGCTGAAGTTGTATGTGCATTAGAATAAACCGGCGGCATGAATCCATCGGGATGTGCATATAATTTAAGCGTAGCAGATTGTATAACTGCATCTGCAGGGATATTTTCGACCCCACCAAACCTGAAATCAGTTAACACCATGTAGCTCTCTTTACTTCCCTCGGGAGCAACATCTTTATTAAATTCATAGGCGCTTACTATCTTTTGTGTGAGTGTATCTTTCACCAAGTTTTCATATCCGATTTGTGTTGTCACATTACCGGTAGTATAAAAAGGATCGGTAAAAACATGATCTGATTGCAGAACATTATAAAGCGTCATTGCTTCCGTTACCTGGAATGTATTGTTTATCACCTTGCCACCCTGATAAACAACATTTGCATTACCGGCACACTCGTTTGACATTAATGAAAAAAAGTTCACCGAGGCGCTACTTAAAGACTTCAGTGACACTATACAATCCCCTATCCTTGCCTTGTAAACTGTACCGACAGAGTCTGTAGTTAACGCAAAAAATGATTTATTGATATTATCATTCAGCACATTGCACGCTTTATAGTTTACTGGATACCCGGCATTATTGGCATCCTGCACCAGGGTAGATACCAGCATATTATCTGTGGCAGGTATAAACAGCCGGCGTGAAGCCATCAGGTAATCAAACAGCGGCTTCAGACAGCTGCAGGTACAGGAAGTTCCGGCAGTAGCCGTTGTTGCCAAACTGTTAATCGCCGTTCTTTTCCGGGAAGGAGCGCTGCTCTTCTTCGTTATCAAAGAATCGTATTTTATTATTCTATCACTCCCATCCGGCAACTGTTCCAACTTCACAACGGTTACCTTCTGTGCATTGGCTATGCCGGAGAACAGGCATACCGATAGCATAACCATCGTTAATATTTTATTTATTACTGACATCATCTTGTATGTTCCGTTTACATTGAGTAATGTTAATGTAATGAAGCCGTTTCCACTACAATAGTGTGAGAAGTTGTCCAGGTAGCGAACCCGCCACTGCTGATACTTGTTTCATCCCCATTCACCGTAGCTTTTAATCCGCTCATATCCGTTGAGGTGATCTTCACAATATAGCTACCTGTAGGAAGGCTCAGATCTTGCGGAGGCGTATCTGATTCCAGGAAACTTCCACTGAACACTTCCTCCTGCGTAGCTTCATTTTTAACAACCATATCAAATCTTCCTCCCGATCCATTTGCACCCGGTTTAGTACGTGTATTAATAGAGCCCGGCAGCACGCAAATACCATTATTGTTTGCATCAGCATACGCCTGTCCGTTAGCATTAATATCTGCAATAGCCTTATTATTGGCATCCTGTAGACTTTCATAAGAAGAGTATGTATACGCCGGTACTGTATACCTCACGAGCGATCCTTCATGTTCTGCATCACAACCTGATTTTGAGAATTTCTGATATTGCTCGCTGTTCCAGTATACTGGACGCGGTGTTGTCGATACTATTATCTCTGACGGATTCCTCAACTCAAATTCCTGAAGTACATCCGGAGGGCAGAACTTTTCTTCACTCCCTACGATTACATATATCCCTTCCGATCTCTTAGTGTACACACTCACTCCATAATTTTCATTCACCTGCTTATCAAAGAGAATACAGTAAGGAATAGGATTGGCAAGAAGATCCGATGGCGGGTCGGTGGTATAAGTAATAGCGCTGTTTGTCAGGTCGCTTATTACACCTACATCAAATCTTCCAATTACATCCGGCACATCCTCCTCTGTTCTTCCCCTTACCGTTATACGGCAGGGCGGGCCGCTACAAACACCGTTGGCGTTAGCATAGGCTTGCCCGTTACTGTCTATGTCAGCCTGCGCCTGCGCGTCTGCATCTTCCTGGCTGATGATGGAAGTATATTTGCCGGCTGGCACCGTATAGGTTACTACCGATCCTGTACCGCTGGTACATTCCTTCACAAAATCATGGCTCAACTCCTGATTGCCATAAGTTGTAGTAGTGCAATCATCAATGTTATAGGCAGCAGGCACACAGTTTGTGACCGTACCAGCCTTTTTCCGGTCTGCCGCCTTCCAGAACTGCTTAAATTCCGTAGCGCTGGCGCCTATGATCTTTGAGTCTGTGTTTATTACAAGGCTGTTGCCCACAACCGGGTTTTCGAGCATAGTTATTTCTCCAACACTGGCATTTATATTCCTGCGCCCGGATCGTATAATTTTCATAGAAATATCGTTACCGCTGAACGGCACACCATCTGCATCTACAAAATAGATATCTGATGGGCCGCCGTTCATAGTATTTGCATCTATTGCCCATATTTTACTTGCGCTGGGGAAAGTAGCCGGCTGCGGATCACAGTCTGATCCATAGGTCTTGGGGTGCGACCATATCAGCAGTTCATCCCCGCCGGTAAAATAGCTTGCTTCCGTACCGCTCAATAGTCCCTGCGTGATCCGCCCTTCCTTCATATAAACATGGTCCAGGGTAAAGCCTATATTCTTATAAGCCCCTCCCATACCATCATATGCCCAGGCAGCAGGATAGTTAAAATGGTAAACGGGATCGTTAAACTCATTTTGTGTGCTGGTTAATACCGGTTCCCCGGTTTCGCTGTCATATAAAAGATTGGCGGTGCTTACACGGCTGCCTTTATCCACCGCGCGTACGCTGTCGATTATACCATGCCGGCTGACTACCTTTGTAAGCGCTACTGACCGGAATTTGCTCTCATCGCGTTGCGCCAGGTTAAACAGCGACGGAATAATCCAGGGAATAATTCCTGCGGCAAACATTTCCGTATTCAGGTTCAGGTTATAGGCGTTGGTAACAGAGCGTTGTTCGCGCATATCCACCATTACCTCAACATCTTTACCAATAGAGGCGTTGGCATCAATAATTCCCTGTGGAGTAATAGCAGCCACTGTATTGTTCAGATGCTTGAACTCCTGGCCCAGGTTATCTACATGATAAAAGTTTTCGGTATAGGCTATATAATTATCCGGGTCGGATTCTGCGTAGGTGGCTTTTGAACGCAGCTTGCCGTGCATATCATTCAGCTCTACCTTAAAACCCTGGCTAATTGCCAGGAAGTGCTTTGCATTAATGCGAAGGAAGTTTGCAAGCGCCGGTTTATATTTTTTCTTTCCGTCGGCCAGCTCAGTTCTGTCGGTAAGCGTAGGAAAGTCGTAGCTGGTAAAGAAGATGGTTTCCTCATAACCATTTGCAGAACGGACGTTTTTTGAATGGATAGACCTTACCCTCACCTTGCTGTACCCCACTACAGGCGACGGAAAAAAGGACTCTCCCAACGGCTCTTCAGTATAGCCTACCGTTACCGGCGCAAGGGCTGCTACCTGCTCTTTATATTGGACAGGCACGCGCCAGGGGTTTTCTTCCCCTCCTAGCATAGGCTCATAAGATGCCACGCCGGAGCTGATAAGCTCCATTTTGCCGTTTATCCGTTTGGCAGTAGTGTACTGGTATTCCTCACCATACTCGGCTTCCTTCTGTTTTGTCATGGCATTCCAGTGGTCGTAGGTAACAATGCTTTTTACCCGCAGTCCGCCGCCGTATTTTTTAAAGAAGGGATTGTTCAGCCGTATATAAGTACGGTTCAGATCTACTTCTTTAGCCCAGTCTTTTTTTCTTGCATTCTCGTCAAAGGAGGTGAACATGCTTTTAATATTGTCAGCCATACCTACAATCACCTTTACCACTGCGCCCACATTGGGGTTCTCGCCAACGTCAGACCCGGGATAGGCCTTTGACGGCAGATTCAGGCGCAGGAACTGGATGGCTGCTTTTGCCAAGGGGCTGTATGATCCGCCTTCCTCTCCATTGTTGTCAATGGCTTTCATTTTTATCCAGATGGTATTACCATCAGTGCCATCAATAATCCCATAGCCATCATCCGAATAATCCAGTTTAGCGTAGCAAGGCACATATTCGTTACCAGAACCCCATTTATCTGACGGCATTTTTACAAAAAGCTTAAAGTAAGTGGTGTTCAGGCCCCTGAGATAACGCTCAAAAACCTCTGACCTGCTGGTTACTTTTTTAGGCACACTAATACCTACATATAAATGATCTGCGGTATAGTATATATTCTGCTTGCTGTACAACTTATTGGTAAGATCACTCACCGATTCAGGCTTCGATGCCGAAAAACCGGCCACCTTAAATAGCTGCGCTGCCTGTTTATTCTGCACATAAGCGTAATCGTCACTTTCATAGGTGATTTTCATACGTGCGCCTGAAGGCTGCACTATATAGTCAAGTGTCCAGGCTGCGGCATTTTCAGCAGCCGCAGCGCTGTCTTGCAAGGCATAGGGATATTCTGCATTTGTAATCACGTTATCAATCGTAGAGCCGGGATTCTGCAGGGGGGCTTTATAGTTACCCCACCGGTCATACGACTGTGCATTATAACGGGGATTCTTCGCATTATAGGAGAATATATAAGGATTACGCCTCCCTTTATTATTGCCGTTATAGGTAAACCAAATGCTGTCCAGCGTAAGCTTGCCATTATCATTCACCTGCCCGCTCTCATCCACCACGCCGGCATTAATCCCCCTGCATAATTTATAACTATAGCTGAAATGCACTGTTTTTACCGGAGTTGCATTGGTTCCATGCTTCTTGAAATCTGCTTTTGTATACAGGTTAATTTCATCCAGCTTTTTGGCAGGCCCTTTTTGCTTTTTACCATCCCGGTCAATTTCATACAGGTCTTCCCGGTCACTGACGGTAAAGGTGGCGATCATGTTCTTTGATTCAATTGTATTAAGATACCACAGTTCCTTTTCGCCATATACATAGTTCCCTTTATCATCACGGTTATCGGTTTTCAGGCCTTCATTATAACCTGCCTTATCGCTATAAGGTGTCCTCCATTTATATGGATTAAGGATGCCGGCCACCTTTGTATAGTTGAATTTTACGGCATCACCCGGATCGTCGTCGGAAACACCATTGCCTGTAAGATCCACATAGTCGGGCGACAGGATGCCCGTTAACAGGAAAGAATGCGCAAAGGCCGGCATATCTTCCCGGCTGAAATAATGATCATTTCCTTTGGTATTCGATGTAGTATCATCAGTACCGGAAACATAGCTTACCAGGCCTTCTGCTGCATTACCGTCTGATGCATTTACAGAAAAAGTGGCTTCCTGCTGTTTGAGGTTATATACCGGCAGGCCGTATACATATCTCCTGCCATCAGGGTTCAATACATCTATTTCAGAGATGTGGTTCTCTTTCCGGAATGTGTTCACCCGCTTTTCCTTTAATATGTTACCGCCGTTTACCTCAAATACATCCTTTGTCAGCGGCGGATAAAGGAATTTGGTGGGGATGATCTCCCTGGGGTGACCAAGATATTCCCAGTACAGCTTCATGGCCGCTTTCTTTCTGAACTGGAAGTAATCCACCTTTATGTCATAAAACTCGCCGGCAACCAGGTTTACTTCCACCTTGCCATTGGTTGATTCACCTTCGCCCTGCACACCCCATCGGTCAATCAGAAAATTGCCATTGATGTAAACAGCCGCTCCATCATCACTACCAGTAGTTATTATGTAATGACCGGTAACATCTGCTTTCAAACGTCCTCTCCAGCTAATGGAAAACTCATCCCCCATATCTGCTACAACATCAGGAGGCAACCCGTTGGTCATGTCTTCCTGTTTGGAAAAGTCTATCTTAGAATCAAGCCTGGAGTACAGCCAATGATTAACATTTGGTCCCTTGTGGTAATCGGCCATCAGCCCCGTGCCCTCCCCGTTTGTTTCATCCGGGAAAGTATTGTCGCAGTTTTCCAGCTGAAAGGTATTGAGCTTGTAGTTTTCTATATATTTTGTAAGACCTGCTACGCTGGCTTCTTTTGCAGTGAGATAAGATATCACCTGTGTCCTTTTATCGCGCGATGCTTTATAGACCTGGTCTTTCCGAAGCCGGATGTTATCTATATAGTTTTTATTACGATAGCGTTTCAGCACATTGGTTGTACTAAGCGTACTGCTGCTGCTGCCCGGCTGAAACAGGTCTACCGTCACCGCATCATCTCCGCCTACTGCATCATAAAAGGTTTTGGTATTCACTACCTTTTCCGCAGGGTTGCGGAAATAAGCAGCTTCAAAGAGCTTATCAGATTTCCGGAAACCAATAGTAGCTGCCAAAGGGTTTTCGTTTATCCAGGGACCGCTTTGTGTGTTGGCGCTTACATAGTTGAGGTCCACACCACCATGTACTATTTGAGGCCCTGCACCAATATCAAGGCTTACCCGGTCAGATGCATCTTTTGTGCGCATATGATGGTCATATACAAAGCCAATATCGCCGCGGTAGGCCCTGAACATACCACCGGTGCCTTCTCCTGTCATAGAAAACACATCATAGGTATAGGATGGAATACCGATATTGGGGGTTTGCGGTTTTTCCCGGTAAGGGATATCCTTTTCACGGTTATAATCCAGCAACGCCCCGGGGTCTGCAGCGCCGTTCTGATAATTCAGATAGCCATAAGCAGGTATTGACCGGTGCTGGTCCTGGGGCGCAATATATTGCCTGGATTGATAACCGCTGACAAACAAACTTGGATGCACAACAGTTAATTCGGTACCTATCCCGAAAGAAGCGGAAAAATTTACGCTTGTATACGGCAGGCTAATGGTAGGCATATAGGAAGGATAAGCAAACGAAAGCAATGGACTTGAATAGGTACCATACCAGCTGAGGTATTGTGAAAGCTGCAGCGCCTTCATACCGGTTCTTGAGTTATAGGCTGTACCAATTGTAGTACTGCCGGTTACTCCTCCCATTGCTGCAGCCTGTTCCTCCGTTGCCTTAACAGAAAGCGAAGGTGATAATGTAATTCCTTCCTGCGAATTGTTTGTAAGCGAGATTCCCGCAGTTAACGGGCCTTTCCCATTAGCGGCCGAATTGACAGTAGGATTCACGCCGACCTCAAGCCCCCAGCCTTTGTAAGTATTGGTAAAAACCCCAAGGCTGCCGCTCAGGCTTATAGGATAACCTACAACTTCCGCTCCCAAACCTACAGTTGCCCCTGTTGTTTTATTTTCCTTTATGGAAGCTGTTTTTGCAATAGAGTCTGTTCCATTAAAATCATCCGGTATACCGCGCATATTACGGGTAATGGCTCCGGGGTTTATATTCCATCCCAGGCCCACCCAACTGGCTTCCTGGTCCATAGTAACGCCGCTGTTGTAGCCAATGGCAATAGGATATCCGCCAACATCCATCAAAGGAATAGTGTATGAAAAGTCACCCGTAAACAGGTCAACCATATTGGTGTTATTTACCGGGTGAAAAGCGCCGCTTTCAGGTTGTCCAGGACCAATGTCACCGGCAGCAGCCGTTATCTTTTTTACCTTGTTCCCCTTTTTATTGCTTTCCGGTAAAGTATTCTTTATCCTGTTTACAGGCGCTGCCGGTTTTACAGCAGCATTGGGATCAGCAGCCGGAACAACATAAATACGTTTACCCGTTCTTACTACCGCTCCTCTTGCATAGTGCGGTAGTACAGCTTCTATATAAAGCGTCATCAGCCACATTATAACAATCACTTTCCTGCCTTTTGCAACTCGTGCCAGTATCATGTAAAATATATTTAGGTATGCTGTTATTGTTTATGCTGCCTGGTATAAATAAATTTCATTTGCCAGTACTCATGACGTGAGTTTAACAAACGGAATAAATAAGTTTTCCCGTCTTCCAGCCGGCTTTCTCTTAATCTCAGTTCCAACAGGTTGTCGCCTGTGGCCAGGGAAAGATTTCCCTGCTGAATAGCGCCACCGCTTTCCTGTAACGGGATTATCTCATACTGCACGGTTTTATCATTTGCATCATTGCTATAGGAAAAATGAAGCGGTCCCCTGCTATTTGCTACTGAAGCATCTATCTCCTTTTTCAGCTGCATATAAGCATTTGCATTTACCGACTGCATATTTTGCATACCTTTAATCCGGAATGTCCACACCTCTGTTTGTGCTGCATAACGGGGGCCGTTATTTGCGGTAACGGTCCATGCATAGTTCTTCCCCGTGTCCAGCGCTAAAGCAGATGACGGATAGCTCACAAAAATGTTCCTGTTATGCATGGAGCGAAAAACAGGAATGTTCTGCTGCACTGCCTCTGCCGGCGACTGCCCATTGCGCACTTCTACCAGCACCATGTCGTAATTGAGATCCTTAAAAATATTCAGCGGTGCAGGGGGCAGCCAGGAGAACTGGGGTTGCATTGTTTCCAGTACGCTGCCGTTGGCCGGGGTATTTAATAAGGGCGGGCTTACCGGCTCCACGGCAAAGGGAATACAGTCTTCCGCCAATAATGCTCCTTCGTGTCCGGTTGTTGCAACGCTATAGCAAGCCTGGTAATTTCCGGTTGCCAGCAGCCCGTTCACATCGCTGTCCACCGCGGTAGACAAATATTCATATTGCACCGGGCCTGCATCTTCCGCCCTTATCTGTTTTGCGCCTTTGTACAGGGTAATGGTGCGCGATATACCTGTAAGCAACGGCTGGTTGGTTTGCGCATCTGATAAACGGAGCATAATCTTCACATTTACCGGTGCGCCGGAAGCCGACACCAGCAACATATTCCACAACTGTGATTTTTGCATTACACCTGCCGGGGGCAGCTGCACCGTCATACTTACCTGCGCCTGCGTTTGCAGCGCAGTCAGCAGGCATGCATATATCCATAGGTACTTTTTCATCAAGCTCATTTGTTTAAAATATCCTGGTATAGGTTAATCTTCCGGTGTTGTTAGGCACCAGCTGTTTATTAGGGCCGGGAATAAATCCTTTATCCCCCATTAAGGCTATTTCTCCCAACCTGGGCACATTCACCCGTACATTACCTGTGTAGCCTAACTGCTCCCGGCTATACACGGTTTGTTTACTATACTTCACCCCACCGCCGGTTTCCAACCATTGGTTTACTTTAAACTGGAGATTGCCGTCTGCACCATACAAAGCATAGTCCTGGTTGGCAGCTGCCGACAAAGTACCGTTCAGGGTAAAGCGTCCCAGGAACACCGTATGGTTCAATAGTATATTTTTACTGTTGAAGTATACAAAGCTGCTATCTGTTTGCTTATTGTAAAAACGCGTATATGAAAGAATGGTATTCATCATAACACCCCTGCATTGGTAAAAATGACTTACAGCACCCACCAGCGTATAGAACAGGTTTTCGGTATACCGGTCATCGCTCAGCTTCACTAACTGGGAGCTGGGAGAATAGCTTACTGATACCACCGGCCATTTACGTACGCGCAATGTTGCCTGTATACTTTTAAATATAGTGCTGGTATGATAATCTACATTCTGGTATAAGCTGGTAAAATCGTTCTGGCGTATAGTACCTGATATTGTAAGCTGCTTTTTAAACAGCAGCTGATCTACCCTTACAGACCATGCACTTTGCGAAGAACCGGTAGTGTATAAGCTGAACGACTGAAAATTAGTGCCCATTCTTTTGTACATGGCATTGATACTGGTGCCTGTAACGGGTATATAGGAGAACGATTTTATGGCATATGCCTCATTAGAACGGTTTCCAAACCGGAATACGCTGCCCAAAGCACTTTCCTTATCAGCGGCCCTTGCATAGTACGGCAGGGAGGATTTTGCTATTTCCCCTACCAGGTAATTATGCTTGTTCAGCTGCCATTTCCCCTCCAGCGATACGCCCATGATCCTGTAATCCGGTGCAGATTGCGGTCCGGCGCCAGTAGTATCTGTGTTGTAATTGTACAGCTGCTTTTTGCCGGTGTACCAGGTAAAAATGAGGTTATTTCCTTCACGCATACCGGCTCCGATCCTGATAAGGTTCAGGTATTGCCGCGCTCTGTTGTCATTAACAATAAAGTTCCTGAAACGGTAATCCACTATACCGGTTGCAAATGCTACATAGTAAGAAGGGTTATATTCAGCCTGCACACCCAGGATACTTATATCCTTTGCCGTTAGCTCCGAATAATCTACCATTGTTCTTCCAATGCCTATTGATCGGATAGCCAATAACTGCTTATACCCTTTAGGAAGCACTGTGTCAGGCAAGTTCATGGCATGCAGGTTATCAGACAATTCCTTATTATTCCGGCTTTGCGCCAGCACATCCATCAAATGATCGTTATTTGTACCAAACTGGTTTTTCCTTTGCTGGTATAACTTATCAAACCGGGCAAACTCCTTTTGTAATGAATCCAGTTGTTCTTCGGCCGACTTGCGTTCAGCTGCCAGTTTCTGAAGAGCGGTACCGGCTTTTGAGTTTTCAGGCATTTGCCGCTTAACTGCCGGCGGCCAGCGTTGTGACAGATTAACATTTTCTAATGCGAAAGATGGAAGCTTTGCAATTGAATCCCAGGCCCTGGCATATAGCGCTCTTTCCTTTGCTTCTATTACCTGCTGCAAGCCTGAAGGGGCCTGTAGCTTGTATTTTAAACGGCTGATCTCCTTAGTTTTAAGCTCAAGGCTGTCCCTTAGCAGCTGCAATTGCCGTAGCTGCCACAGGCGACCGGCATCCCAATGACGGGCATTATTCATCAGCATGTTCTTGAAATCCCGGTTTGTGTACTGAAGGTTAAGCCCTGTAACATTCCTGAACAGCGATGAGTTGCCCATGTTTGTTGAAAAAGCTATTCTTACCGGGTATTGGTTGCGTATAGTAATATCAAGAAATGTTTGAACGGTATGCTGATAAATATCTTTTTCCACGTAAGGTGTATCTACATTCGACTGGTAGTACACATCATACATCACATTTCCATGAACAGTGAGAAAAGGCAAACGCATAGGAACCTGCGAAATATGCCGCTTTACCCGAACCGGCATTGCAACCGTATCTTTCCCAGGCAAAGAATAAGGAGTAACCGTTACACCCTTACAACCACCATACATGAGATAGTAGCTGGTATCCTGCCGGGACTGGCCATATCCTTCTGATATAAAAAGCACAAAAAACAATAGTATGGAGGTACAGGTTCTCAAAAACAATGTGTTATTACATTTTCTTTGCTGCCCATGCTTACGGATGCCGCATGCATAACGCACATTACATTCACGAACATGCTATTACAAGCATTTTTTAAACTGACAATAAACGTTGGGATACTGTAACAGGGGGAAACAGGGTTATTCAGCTGTTTACGCTTGTTTCACAGTATAGGGTAACCATTTGATCTTCTATTTTCGGGTTACATCTCTTGTATATTTTCCCAATAATTCATAGTCGGGTAGTAAAGGGCTAAACGCACGATTAACTACATAGGTATAAAAGATTCCAGGACAAAGATTACACATTTTATGAATTATGCAAAGTTTTTATCCAAAAAAGTTATTTACATCATTAATAATGACTTTGATTTATGCATCCGACTATTTGCAATACAATTATTTAGCCTACCTAAAAAACAAATAACATTCACACATTCTTTTAAACATGAAAGCCGCTGCACGGGAGAACGGACTATTATTATTAAGTACAGCCACATCACATTACAAACAATGAGCTCTTTACAAAAACAAAAAACCAGGCAACCCGTGCGCTGGTCTTTTGCTGTCGATTAACATTTATTTATAGGGTACTATGGTTGCTGCATCATTCTTATTGTACCGTATACAGGACCTACGTGATTATTCTTCCGCGCCTGTAATTTTATTGTTACAATTTGCCTGCCTTTGGTTAATGATGAAGGAATAGGATATACAATGTCGTAAAACTTACTTGCCTTAAATTTGTTAAGGTCCTCTGTGGCAACCTGCTCACCATCTACCAGTATATCAAATTTGCAGTAACGGTTATCCATACCCCAGTAGGTAAATTGCAGGCTGTTATCTTTATCCGGGTTCACCTTCATCGTAAACTGCATATAGCCGTCGTCCCATACCGCCCGCCATTTTTTACCATGTTCCTCACCGGTAGTGGTTTTATCGCTGACCGTGAAATTATGATCGCGTTCGGGCTGCATTTCTGCTATGCGCAGGGCATCTACGGTACTGGCTTCTATTTCCTTTTGCCGCTTCTTTTCTGCTTCATATTTAGCTTGCTGCGCTGTCCAGCCTTCGGGCGTAAAGGCGTCCCAGTATACGCTGTACCACTCGTCCTGTATGCTGTTAAAGGGCACCAGCGTTACATCTGCCGGCTTACCAATGTTGCTGGTATTCCATACCAGCGATTGCGGATCATCGCGGCGCAGCCACTGGTTAGGATCTTTTTCTGATGTAACAAACACCGGTATGCCGGTAACAGGGTCCGGCTCTTTATTGCCCAGCTGCCCTGCCAGCACCACAGGGCCATAGAACAAGGCTACGCGGCCGGGATTGTCAGGCATAGCCACTGTGTATACATCCATAGGTAGTAACAGCTGCACCTTATCACCGGTTTTCCAGGTGCGGTTAACGGTCATATACCCTTCTTCGTCTGTGGTAACCGGTTGTGCCTTGCCGTTTACTGTTAACTGCATGCCTGGCTGCACCCAGCGTGGCTTGCGGATGCGTAAAGCAAATGCGGCTGGCTGCTTTGCAGTGATGGTAAACGTTACCTTATCTTCTGCCGGCAGCTTTGTCTGCTGCTCAACAGTAACGCCCTTGTGCCGCCACGTAAGGCGGGATGGTATGAACAGGTTTACATACAGGCTGCCATCTGCACCTTCAAAATAAATGCTTTCCCCGTACTTAACATGGTTTTCCATACCGGAGCCTACGCAGCAGGTAAAGGTGTGGAAAGAGTCGCTGAACTCCTTACGCGCGCCCATGCGCAGCGGTACAAAGTAGCACATCATACCGCTGTGGTGATTTTGTGAGGAAAGAATATGGTTGTATAAAGCACGCTCGTAAAAATCCATGAGGTTGGCGGCTGGCTGCAACGCAAACAGGTGCCGGGTTAGCTTCAGCATGTTGTAAGTGTTGCAGGTTTCCATGGTGTTTTCCGTAAGAAAGTCGTTCAGCTGGTCCGGCTGGCCCAGGTACTCGTAGTTGCTGTTGCCGCCTGGCGCATAAGAATGGTGCTGCGTAACGGTGTTCCAGAAAAAGCGGCCTATAATGCTGTCTTTATCTGTGCCGGTTAGCTCAAAGCGGCGTAAGCAGCCAATAATTTTAGGTATCTGCGTGTTGGAGTGTTTGCCGGGCAGTATATCCTGCTGCATGGCCAGCGAGTCCAATACGCGACGGTCATGGAATTTGTAGGAAAGATCCAGGTACTTTTTTTCACCGGTAAGCGCATAAGTATTCACCAGCGCTTCATTCATGCCGCCGTATTCACACAGCAGCATTTTCTGCACCAGCGAGTCCGGCAGGTGGCCTACTATCTGCCCTGTCCAGTCGGCCATACCTTTTTCTACAGCAAGCGCCTGCTGGTTATTGCAATACAAATAAGCGTCCAGCAAACCGGCCATAATCTTGTGTACCGTGTACCAGGGCGACCAGCCTCCGTTCAAATCAAACCCACGGGAACGGATATGCCCTTCCGATACCTGTTGCCAGATACTGTCTTCATTCGGAATAGCGCCTATATAGCCGGTTTTACGGTGCTGCTGGCACTCCGCCAGCTCGCTTACGATATAGTTCACCTTATCAAGGAAACGCTTATCGCCGCTGGCTGCGTAGTGCATGGCGCAGGCCGACAAATAATGCCCCAGCGAATGGCCTGCCAGCCCGGAAGACTCCCATCCCCCGTATCGTTTAGCCTTTGCCTTCAGGCCGGAATGTTCCCGGAAATCGGCCAGGAAACGGTCCGGCTCCAGCAGCAGCAGGTACGCCACATCTGCATCCTGTGCTCTTTTAAAAGGACCGTCCAGCAATTGTACGTCTTCCAGGTTAAAGCTGTAGGCGTGCACCGGCACTTTCGCTTTCACCTTCATTTTCACCTGCTGCCGCTCCGGCACATAAGACTGCGCCTGCAGCGCGCTATAGCCTGTTTGTAACAACAGGATGCTGATCAGAAATCGTTTCATACAGAAAGTAAACGCAAAATGTAAAATCTAAAATGCAAAAGTTGGCTGGCGGTCCTTCATCTTTACATTTGATATTTACATTTTACGTTGGATGTTTTATAGGTTATGTAAATAAAATTGCGCACCTCTCCGGCTCTTACATTTAACATTTGATATTCCTACAGTTTGTAAAACCGCCAGCTTGTTTTAAAATCCTTCGTAAGCTTTTGACGGGTGAGGATGGCGCGCACCATTTCCACCGGCATCTCATTTTCGTGCAGCACTGCATCGTGATATTGCTTATACGTCATTTTGCCGCTGACTACCAGCTCCTTTTTAAGCGCATAAAACTGCAGGCCACCTATCATATAAGCCAGCTGGTACAACGGGCTGTAACCCAGGCCGCTTACAAATGAGCGGCGCACTTCGCCGGCGGCATTTGCCCGTTCGTGCCCTACCCTGTCTACCAGGAAATCAATACACTGCTGCGGCGTCCATTTACCTAAATGAAAGTTCAGTGAAAAGATGATACGCGCGCAGCGGTGCATGCGCCAGAACAACATGCCAATGCGATCTTCCGGCGACTGCGGAAATTTCATATCCCACAACAGCAGCTCCCAGTATAATGACCATCCCTCTATCCAGAACGGTGTATCAAAATTGCGGTAAGCTTTATAGCGGCGGTTCATGTACATCTGCAGGTGGTGGCCTGCTATCAGCTCATGATGTACCGTAGCACGGGAAAAGTGCGGATTGTTGCCGCGCATGCTCATCAGCTTATCTTCCTCATTCATGTCTTGCGTTGGATAAGAAATGCTCAGCACCTCACCGCCGGTAAAGAACGGGTTTACCAGCTGCCGTTCAGGCGTCATCATAATCATGCGCCAGCTTTCTTCCGCCAGGAGCGGAATGGTAACCAGGTCGTGCTGTTTAAGGAAGGCAACAGACTCATTGTATAGTTTCATGATTGCCTCGGGCTGCTTACCGGCAGGCACATAGCTGTTCTTTACTTTCTCCAGCGCCTTTTTCCAGTCATCACCAAAACCCATTTCCCGGGAGGCTTTCAGCATTTCTGCATCACACCAGGCAAACTCTTTGTTGGCAATGGCTATCAGCTCCTCCGGCGTGTAGGGAATAAACTCGTTCTGCAGCTGCCGGATCAGCTCATCACGTCCAATTGGGTAACCGATAATACCGCTGCCATCGTCCTTTCCGCCAGGCGCTGCTTTTTCCTGCGCTTTCCAGGCAACAGCGTAGGTACCTAATGCCGTGTCTAATTCAGCATAAGGTTTGGCCATCCACCAGGTGTATTGCGGATCGTAGCTGTTGTAGAACCGGTGTATGCTGTGCACTGCATCCCGCAGGCCTTTTACAATGCCCTGCGCACGCAGTATATGGTAAATGTCAATGTGCTTTTCTTCCTTCAGCGCCTTTGCTTTCTGCAATATGTCGGCCGATATGCGGTGAAAATCTGCGGCCAGCTGCTGTGCATCCTGCTGGGTACCGCGGCGGCGTATCTTCTCTGCCGCATATATCTTTTCCGCAAAAGGGAACCAGCCGGACAGCTGGTTATACTGCGTTTCCTCTTCCTGCAGATCGTGCAGCTGCGCCGTCAGTTGCTGGCGGAACAACAGGTAATCAACCTGGCTGCCGGTAGGCAGGACATCAAAGTTCATTTGTTCCAGCTGCTGCAGGTACTGCTTATTCAGCTTTTGCATTTGCTGCCGCCGTTCCGGCGAGTTCACCACAAAGTAAAAGCGGCTGATGCTGCCCTTGTCTGCATTATACTGCACCATGAGGTTATTCACCTCACTGGTTTGTTCATATAATGCCGCGGGCGCCTGCTGCGCATGAACGGCGGGGATGGCGGCCGCCAGCAGCGCCGCAGCCCAAATTAACCCCGTGAATGCCTTTTTGCCCATCATATTCTATAGGTTTTCTTATCTCCTTTGCGGATAGAACGGTGTTATATCCATAGAAGCAGGTATGCCCTGCACCAGCTCACTTACCAGCTTGCCTGTACCGGCGCCTAAACTGATACCCAGCATAGAGTGCCCCGTGGCTACGGTGAAATTCGTATATGGATCTACGTTGCCTATGTAAGGCAGCCCGTCTGCGCTGCAGGGGCGGTAACCATACCACACTTTATTTGCTGGGGGCATGGGAACATCATAAGCCGGGAAATAACGCTTTACAGATTCCAGTATGCCCTGTACCCTTTGCATGCGGGGCGGTGCATTTACAGCAGTTATTTCCATGGTGCCGCCAAAGCGGATCTTGTTGCCGTCCATTGGTGATATGGCTACGCGCGCCTCACTTAATATAATGGAATGCTGCAGCTGGTAAGGTGCGTTTTCGTAAGTAACGGAATAACCACGGCCGCCAACCATCGGTATGCGCAGGCCCAGTTGCTTAGCCACCGCGCCGCTCCACACACCGGCCGCCAGCACCACATGATCTGCCGGATATATTTCCCCGGTGGTTTTTACGCCTTTAATATGATCGCCTTCTTTTATAAAACCGGTTACCTCCCGGTTGCCCATCAGCTGCACGCCTTTTTGCTGCAGCCATTCCAGCAGGCATTGCATCAGTTTATTAGGATATAGCTGTGCGTCGCAGGCAAAGTACAGGGCGCCCGCCGCATCAATTTCCGCACCAGGCTCCATGGCCTGCAGCTCTGCTTTATTCAGCAGCCGGGCGTTCAGTCCCAGCTTCAACGCTTCTTTTAGCGTATGTTCCGCATGGTGCGCATTTTCAGCTGTTTTAAAAAGCTCCAGCATGCCTTTGGGCTCATAGGAAAAGTTCATGCCCGGCAGCTTTGTCCAACTCTCATATAACCGCTGGCTAAGCAAAGCAATGTCCCGCAGGGGAATGGCGGAACGCTCTACATGTGCCCGGGTAGCGTTTTTCATGAATTTCAGCCCCCATGAAATGAGGCCGCTGCTCAAACGCGGCTGCACATAAAAAGGGCTTTTGGCATTAAACATCCACTTTAAGCCCTGCGACACAATACCAGGAGCGGCCAGTGGTACAAAATGGCTGGGGCATACATACCCCGCATTGCCATAGGAGCAGCCCTGCCGCATATCTGTTGTGTCTAATACTGTAACCTTATATCCTGCTTCCTGCAGGTAAAATGCGCTGCTAAGGCCGATGATGCCGCCGCCTATAATAATAACTTGCCTGGACATGTTCTTGTTTCCTATATTACCTGTAACCCGTATGCATACGGATCGTCTTCCGGGTCAATGGTGATTGTATTGTAGCCGTATATCCTGGCCCATCCTTCTATACTTGGACGGATGGCCGGACTATCGCCGATTTTGGTTTCTTCTTCTATACGGCCAATAAATTTGGAACCGATAATGCTTTCATGAATGAACTCGTCGCCTTTTTTAAGCCTGCCTTTGGCGTACCACTGCGCCATACGGGCAGAGGTGCCGGTGCCGCAGGGCGACCGGTCAATGGCTTTATCGCCATAAAAAACGGCGTTACGGGCAGTAGCGGTTGGGTCCAGCACCGCGCCGGTCCATAGTATATGGGAACAGCCGTTAATATGCGGGTTGTCCGGATGTACGAAGGTGTATTTTTCATTAATGCGCTTGCGCATTTCCCGCGCCCAGCTGATCAGCTGTGCAGCTGAATAATGTTCCAGCCCTTTAAAGTTTTCCTGCACATCTACAATGGCATAGTAGTTACCGCCGTAAGCTACGTCTACCTTCAGCAAGCCCAGGTCGGGGCACATTACTTCCAGGTCTGTAGCAGCCAGGTAAGCCGGCACGTTTGTAAGCTTTACGCTTTTCACTTTGCTGCCTTCCTGTTTGTAGGTAGCAGTTACCAGCCCTGCCGGCGCTTCCATGCGTACAACACCGGGAGTTTTAGGTGTTATGAGCCCTTCTTCAATGCCAATGGTAATGGTGCCAATGGTGCCGTGTCCGCACATAGGCAAACAGCCGCTGGTTTCAATAAACAGCACGGCTACATCATTGGCCGGATCGTGCGGCGGGTACAGGATGCTGCCGCTCATCATATCATGCCCTCTTGGCTCAAACATAAGCCCCTTGCGTATCCAGTCGTACTCGCGTAAAAAATGATTCCGCTTTTCGCTCATATTGCTGCCCTGCAATACCGGGCCACCGCCTGCTACCAGGCGAACCGGGTTACCGCAGGTATGCGCGTCTATACAAAAAAATGTGTGCTTCAAATCAATTATCAATTACGAATTACAATTGGCGAAACGCTTATTTTTATGCGTTGCCCATAATATTGCTGTGCGGGCTTTTGCCACGCACGCCCGCCGCTCTCTTCAAAAATATTTATACCATTCCATTGCAAAGTTGCAGGTATTGATCAAAGGTTTGCAAAAATTAACATAAATCATGTATTTCCTTGCTGTAACAGATTAAAATGAGGGCAGCAATGGTTTATTTACGGTAATTCACTGGCTACCGGTTCCGGTGGCTGTACTGCCGGTACGGTGCGTTTTTTACCCCATACGCCATAATACACCGGTATGCCCAGCAGCACCAAACCCAGTCCCGGCCAGGTGTACATGGGTTTATACGCCAGCAGCGACAGGCAAATAATAGTAGCAGCTATGATATAGAACAACGGCAGCACCGGGTAGCCTACCGCCCTGTAAGGCCGGTGCAGCCCGGGGCGCTTGCGGCGCAGCCGGAAAATACCGATAATGGTAAGCGTGTAAAAAATGAGCACCACAAATATCACGTAATCCAGCAGCTGGCTGTACCTGCCGCTAAGGCACAGCAGGCAGGCCCATACGCACTGCAGCCACAGGGCTTTTGCCGGCACGGCATTTTTATTCAGTGCGCCCAGCTGTTTAAAGAACAGGCCATCATTGGCCATGGTATAGTATACCCGCGCGCCGGCCAGTATTAAACCGTTGTTACAGCCAAAGGTAGATACCATAATAAGCCCCGCAATAATATAGGTGCCCACGCTCCCGAAAATGTGCACGGAGGCAGCTACTCCTATCCGGTCGCTTTCTGCAAAGGCTATCTCATGCAGCGGCATTACGCCCAGGAACATAAGGTTGGTAGATACATAAATGATGGTTACCAGCAAAGTGCCCAGGAACAGGCTAAGGCCGATGTTCCTTTCCGGCCGCTTGATCTCCGCTGCAATAAAGGTTACGTTGTGCCAGGAGTCGCTGCTGAAAAGGGTGCCCACCATGCTGCCGGCAATGGCGCCCATAACCGCCATGCCTGCATAGGGTACCAGTCCGCCCGGCGTTAGCTGCTGCAGGTTAAAACCGGTTTGCCAGTTAGCATCCCATACCTCTTTTCGGGCTGCCAGCAGCAGGCCGAAAATAATCAGCCCGAACAGGGCGGCTATTTTGGTAAGCGTAAAAGTGGTTTGAATGATCTTGCCTTCCTTTACACCCCGTGTATTCACATACGTTAGTAGTACAACCAGTAAAATAGAAGTAAGCTGCGCGGCGGTAACCTGCATAAAGCCCAGGTTAAGCAGTACATGCTTTTCGCTCAGCGCCGGAAAAATATACGCGGCAAATTTGGCAAAAGCCACGCCAACAGCAGCTATGGTGCCGGTTTGTATTACGGTAAAAAAGCTCCAGCCGTACAAAAAACCTACCAGTGGGTTAAACGCTTCTTTAAGGTACACATACTGGCCTCCTGCTTTGGGAAACATGGCGCTTAGCTCTCCATAGCTCAGCGCCGCTGTAAGGGTAAGCACGCCAGCCAGCACCCATACCACGGTGAGCCAGCCTGCCGAGCTTACATTACGGACAATATCCGCGCTAACAATGAAAATACCGGAACCTATCATAGAACCGGCTACGATCATGGTAGCATCCAGCAGCCCGAAAGAGCGCTTAAAAGATGTTGGTTGATCTGTTGACATAGCTTTTGGGTTGGGTTTGCGCCCTGCTACCCTACCGGCGACTGTGTATACGCATTATCCACCATGCGCCAGATGCCCAGCGGATTGGCGTTCTGCAGGGCGGCCGGCAGCATGCTGTCCATAAAACCCTGGAAGCATACGGGCCGCACCCAACGTTTAATGGCGCTGGTGCCTACAGAGGTAAAACGCGCGTCGGTAGTGGCCGGGAAAGGGCCGCCATGCACCATGGCTGCACAAACCTCCACACCGGTAGGCGGTGCATTGAGTATAATGCGGCCGGCCAGCGTGGTTTGCAGGGCAATAATATCCGGATGGGCCGCCATATCTGCCTCCGTACCTACGGCGGTAGTGGTGAGCTGGCCCTTTACACTTTTTAATACGTTCTTCAGCTCCTCTTTATCTTCACATACAACCAGCAATGATGAAGGGCCGAATACTTCTTCCTTTAACAGGGGATTGGCCAGGAAATCCCTGGCAGTTACGCGGGTGAGCATGGGTTGCGCTTCCAGTTCCGCCTGCGCGGTCACAGCCTCGCTAACCAGCGCCACGCCCTGCTGCGCCAACACCTGCTGCCGGCCTTTTACATAGGCCTGCGCAATGCCGCCGTGCAACATTTTCTGCGGTGCGCATTGAGCAATGGCCTCACCCAGCAGCTGCGCAAAATTGTCCAGCGCCTTGCTGCGGATGCCCAGCAGCAGGCCCGGATTAGTGCAAAACTGCCCCATCCCCAAAGTAACCGATCCGCCGAAGGTTTGCGCCAGCGCAGCTGCATTCTTCTCCAGCGTGTCAGGGAAAAACACCACCGGGTTAATGCTGCTCATTTCAGCAAACACCGGTATGGGGCGCTCCCTTTGATTGGCATAATCGAACAATGCCTTGCCGCCCTGGAAAGAGCCGGTAAAGCCAACACCTGTAGTCAACGGGTGCATTACTAATTGCCTTCCTATATCGTTGCCCGGGACAGCTACATGCTGTACCGTATGCTCGGGCATATTTGTTTTTTTAACGGCCCGCAGCATGGCGGCAAATACCTGCTGCGATGTTTGGGCATGTGCAGGATGGCCTTTTATTACCACGGTAGCGCCGGCAGCCAGCGCGCTGGCTGTATCTCCGCCGGCAGTGGAAAAAGCAAACGGGAAGTTGCTGGCGCCAAATACCACTACAGGGCCTATGGGCAGCAGCATTTTGCGTATATCGGCGCGGGGCGGCGTACCGGCGGTATTGGCGGTATCTATCACCGCCTCTACCCAGCTGCCTTCTTTTATTACACCCGCAAATAACTTCAGCTGGTTGGTGGTTCGCGTAAGCTCGCCATTCAGACGGGCTGGCGGCAGGTTGCTTTCCTGCTGGGCTATGGGCACCAGCACTTCCCGCTGTGCTTCCAGCTCGTCGGCAATCGCTTCCAGGAAAAGCGCCCTCACATGGGCCGGTACCTGCTTGTAATATTCAAATGCTGTAGCAGCCTGTTGCAGTACAATGTCTACATCTATCATAGTTACGTGCTTTTTTACAGTGAATAGTGAAGGGTGAAATTAATAAAATCTCCGCCTTCACCACTCACTTTTGGCTTTCATGAGGGGATGGTCTGTTGTTCACTGCACTATTTTGCATAGGCCATTGCCTTTATGGAAAGATAGTCCGGCAGTTCCGGGCGGTTAGCCAGGGCCGTATCTATCAGGGATAAAACCTGTTCGCGCTCCCTGCCTGCCAGTGTTAAGCGCGGCGCGCGCACATATTCGCTGCCCATGCCAACACGTGTTTCTGCCAGCTTAATGTATTGCACCAGCTTGGGATGCAGGTCCAGCTCCAGCAGGGGCAAAAACCACCGGTAAATATCCAGCGCCTCTGCCACGCGACCCGCTTTTACCAGGCGGTAAATGGCCACGGTTTCTGCCGGGAAAGCGCATACCAGGCCGCCTACCCAGCCGGTGGCGCCCAATACCATTTCTTCCAGCGCCAGGGTATCTACCCCGCATAATATTTTATAGCGGCTGCCAAAACGGTTGATCATTCGGGTTACGTTAGATACATCGCGGGTAGACTCTTTTACCGCCTGCACATTCTTACAGGCTGCGAGTTCTTCAAATATTTCAGGCGTAACGTTTACTTTATAATCCACCGGGTTATTATAGATCATAATGGGCAGGTCGGTAGATGCAGCAACGCTTTTGAAGAAAGCCGCTGTTTCCCGCTCATCGCTTTTGTAACGCATGGGAGGCAGCAGCATCAGGCCTTTGGCGCCCCAGGTTTGCGCCAGCTGCGCCAGTTTTACCGCTTCGGCAGTAGCGCCTTCGGCAATGTTCAGCACCACGGGTATGCTGCCTGCTACTTTTTCTACCGTGAATTTTACCAGTATCTCTCTTTCCGCACTGGTAAGGGTGCTGGCCTCACCCAGCGATCCGCCCAGGATAATGCCATCAATACCGGCGTTCAGCTGCGCCTTCAGGTTCTGTTCAAATAATGGAAGGTCCAATTCATCATTAGCAGTGAACTTGGTAGTGATCGCAGGAAATATCCCTTTCCATTCAATAGACATATTACACAAATTTTTTTCAAATGTATTTCAATCGTCACATGCAAACCAACCTGATTATAATCAATTATTACCTGATATTAACCGGTTTTAGAAAGGGATGGGGTAAAATTTGTAATATTGAGCCAATCCAATAATAATTAAGAATGAATAATTAATAATTAGTAATAAAGAAGGCAGTGCCCTCCCTGGAATACACATCCCTATTCATTTGTTAATTATTCATTCTTAATTATTAATTATAAAAAAACACGCATATTATGAAAGTGCTCCAGTTCACAATTCCCGTGCCGCTGGATAAATCCATTATTGTACAGAAAGATGTGCTGCCTTACTTTTACCCGCACCTGCACCGGCACCAGGAAGTGCAGCTTACCTGGATTCAAAAGGGGGAAGGAACGCTGGTAGCTGATAATAACATGCACGCCTTCCGGTCCAATGAAATATTCTGGCTGGGCGCCAATCAACCGCATATCTTTAAAAGCGAACCTTCTTATTTTTTACCCAAGAGCAAAAAGAAGATCGTGGCCTGGATGTTCTTCTTTAATCCCAATGGACAGCTGGCCTCTTTTTTTAACCTGCCGGAAATGAAGCTGCTCAAGAACTTTGTGCAGCAGCACCAGTCGGGCTTTAAACTGCCCTCCCAGCACGTAATAGAAGTGTCCAACAAAATGCTGCGCATAGCACAAAGCGCCGGCGCCGACCAGCTAATGCTGTTTGTGGAGCTGCTAAAGCAGCTAAGCAGCTACCCGGATCTTGCCCCGCTGAGCGCCGGCAATAAAACGCCTATGTTCAGCGAGCATGAAGGCATTCGCATTGGCAACATTTACAATTTTATTATGCAGCAGTATGATAAGCCCATAACGCTGGAAGACGCTGCCAAACAGGCGCACATGACGCCGCAGGCCTTCTGCCGCTTTTTTAAGAAACATACACTGCACACCTTTGTTTCTTTCCTTAATGAAGTGCGCATTAATGAAGCCTGTAAAAAGCTAACAGACGGGGAATACGATAACATTGCCACTGTAGCCTATACCTGCGGCTTTAACAGCATTACCAACTTTAACCGCGTATTTAAAGGCATTACCGGGCAGTCGCCCAGCGAGTATATGAACAGCTATTTCCAGAGTGTGGAACATTAAAATCTCCTCAATTATGCCATATATTAACCTCCCCAGGGCATTATGCCTGCTGCTTGTTACGTTTTTATTGCTGCCCGGCTATATGCCGTTACATGCGCAGGGCACTGCAGCAGATTACCGCCGGGCCAATGAATGGAGCGCCCGCATCCGCAACAAGCTCTATTATGCGCCCATCAGCTTCAACTGGATAGATAATACCCACCGCTGCTGGTATTTTGAGCAAACGCCCCGCGGAAAGGAATTTATAATGGTAGATGCTGACAAGCATTCCAGACAACCCGCCTTTGACCAGGAAAAGCTGGCCCGCAGCCTTACCGCGCTGCTGCAGCGTACCTACACTGCCTATGACCTGCCTTTTAGCAGGATAACATTCGGCAACAATGCCCAAACCCTTACTTTTAATATAGGCGATACCGTATGCCGCTGCCAGCTGCCGGATTACCGCTGCCAGGTAGTGGAAATAAAAAACGATGCTGCGCCTGCCCGCTACTGGGGCGCAGCACATGACGAAACAAACAACCCGCCGGTGCCTTCGCCCGACAGTAACTGGGTGGCCTACATACAAAACTATAATGTATATATCCGTAACCGTGCAACAAAAGAAGCCTTTCAGCTGAGCTACGACGGCTCAGCCGGCGAATTTTATTCGAGCTATATTGAGTGGGCGCCGGACGGCAAAAAGCTGGCGGCCGTAAAAATACGGCCCAATAAAAAACACCTGCTGTACCTCATCTCCTCCTCTCCCACAGATCAATTGCAGCCCAGGCTAACCACACGCGATTACCTGAAGCCCGGCGATGCGCTGCCTGTGCGCGTGCCGCAGCTGTTTTTAATTGACAGTAAAAAACATATTCCGCTGGACGCTTCCCTGTTCAGCCAGCAATACAGCGTAGGCAACCTGGAATGGCGGAAAGACAGCCGCGCTTTTACCTTTGAGTATAACCAGCGCGGACACCAGGTGTACCGCGTGCTGGAAGCAGATGCCGCTACGGGCAGGGTAAGAGCGCTGATAACCGAAACCAGCCCCACCTTTATTGACTACAGCAGTAAAAAATACCGTTATGATGTTAACGATGGCAAAGAGATCATCTGGGCATCTGAACGCGATGGCTGGAACCATTTGTATTTGTACGACGGTAAAACCGGCCAGGTAAAACATCCTGTTACCAAAGGCAGCTGGGTGGTACGATCTGTTGTTAAGGTAGATGAAAAGGAGCGCACCATTATTTTTGCCGGCAGCGGCCGTGAGCCTGGCCAGGACCCTTACCTGCTGCAGTATTACAAAACAGACTTTGAGGGCAGGCACCTCCAGCCCCTGACAACGGAAAATGCGCAGCACAGCGCAAAATTCTCTGACGATTATAAATATTTTATTGATACTTACTCCCGGGTAGATGTGCCGCCGGTAACCGTGCTGCGCAACGCCGACGGCAAAGTAGTAATGCAGCTGGAAAAGGCCAACATCAGCGGCCTGCTGCAAACCGGCTGGCGCGCACCGGAGGTGTTCTCAGCCAAAGGCCGCGATGGCAAAACAGACATATGGGGCATTATCATCCGCCCCTCCAACTTTGACGCCTCCCGCAAGTACCCCGTAATAGAAAATATTTATGCCGGCCCGCACAGCTCCTTTGTGCCCAAAACCTTCCAGGCCGGCTACCGTGGCATGCAGGAGCTGGCAGAGCTGGGCTTTATTGTGATACAGGTAGATGGTATGGGCACCTCCAACCGCTCCAAAGCCTTTCATGATGTATGCTGGAAGAACCTGAAGGACGCAGGCTTCCCGGACCGTATTTTATGGATGAAAGCAGCCGCTGCCAAATATCCCTATATGGATATTACCAGGGTAGGCATTTACGGCACTTCTGCCGGCGGACAAAATGCAGCCGGCGCCGTGCTGTTTCATCCTGAATTTTATAAGGTAGCCGTAGCCTCCTGCGGATGCCATGATAACCGTATGGATAAAATGTGGTGGAATGAGCAATGGATGGGCTGGCCCATTGGCCCGCAGTATGAAGAGTGCTCCAATGTTACCCATGCGGGCAACCTGGAAGGCAAGCTAATGCTGATATTAGGCGAAATGGACGATAACGTGGATCCCTCCTCTACCCTGCAGTTGGTGAATGCCCTTATAAAGCACAACAAGGATTTTGATTTTGTAATGGTGCCGGGCATGGGCCATTCTTCCGGCGGCGACTACGGCGAGCAAAAGCGCCGCGATTTTTTCGTGCGGCACCTGCTGCATGTGGCCCCGCCGGATTGGAATGATATAAAAGTAGATAATAAAATGCTGGGAAGCAGGTAAGCAACAGCCCTGCCCGCTGCTAAGCCGGCAAGCGTTTGCGGCTGTAATCTTTTTCTAGGGTGCGGGTAACAGTTACCTGCTTGTCACGCCCAAGGGAAATAAGGGATGTGGGAAAAAAGCTGTTTCCATAAACGAGCAACACTTTACATTCGCGCCTGAATAGTACTACTTGAAAATTTATACTCGTTACTAAATACTATCCCTCAATATAGGAATAGTTACGGCAAAAACAAATGTGCTTAACATGGTTTATGCGCTCTTATGATCTCTCTTTTCCCCGGAGGGCCTGCCAGCTTTTCCACTACGAGGCCGGCTGCCTGCATGGCCCTTCTTACCATACCTTTACTACAGTAAGTAAGCAGCACTCCACCGGGATGCATGCGTTCGGCCAGCTCCGCAAACACAGCGGGCGTCCACAGCTCCGGCTGTATCTCCGGTGCAAATGCATCAAAATAAACCAGGTGAAATAATGTAGTGGACTCCGCCAGGTAGTCTGGTAACGACTGCTGCTTTTTTAACAGCGAAAACTGCGGATGCAATGGCGCTACCTGTTCCCAGGCCGCACTGTGCAAGGCTTCCAGCGTATGTCCCGTACCGGGTTTTAACAAAATATTATAATTCAGCGCCTGCACTTCCTGCGTCGATAACGGGTACAGCTCTACTGTTTCATAGTATACCAACTGCCCGCTGGCAATGGCTTCCTGTAAAGTGAGCAGCGCATTCAGGCCGGTGCCAAAGCCCATTTCAAAAACAGATAATGATGCGTGCCGGTGCAGCAGCGGCCGCAAACCCGCTGCTATAAATATATGCATGCTCTCCTGTATAGCGCCATGGGTGCTGTGATACGTAACCTTTGTACCGGACAGGCCTATAGTATGTGACCCGTCTGCTGTAAGCTGAATGTGCCGTTCCATACCACAAATATAATAGCGCAATGCCATGCTACGCGCAGGTATACACGGATCAGGAACGTGTGGACATAGTCAACAAATACATACGTTGATTGGGTGAGGGTTCTACAAAATCAATTCGTTAAAGAAATGTTACACAAAAAATACCCGGCCGCTGAAATGCCCTGTTATCAAAGGGATTGAGCCTTTTTAACAAATCTTTGCTGATTTTGCGCAGGGTTTTTGTCTTATTTCCGGCAAGTAGCCAATTGAAATGGTTCACGCTTAAAACGGAAGCGTCTTTAAAATTTCTAAACAATAAAATGGAATTCGTTAACCATAAAAATTGAAAAACGATGAAAACACAGATCTTGAAATTTGGCCTTATGGCAGGCGTTGGAGCGATGATGCTTACACAGGTAAACGCTAAGAATGTTAGTGCAAACAGCACATCCCGTGACACGGCTACTATAGCTGACACAGCTAACTTTAAAGTAGATACTGCAGCTTTTGCAGTAGACACCGCAGCATTTAAGATGGACACTGCTAACTTTAAAGTAGACACTGCTGCATTTGCAATTGATACCGCAGCAGTTGCCGACACAGCTACCTTTAAGGTAGATACAGCTTTTGCCGCAGATACCGCAGCTTTTACAAACGACACTGCTGCCTTTATTAAAGACACCGCTGCCTTTGCTGCGCCTGACACTGCATTCTTTAAAGATACTGCCAGTTTTGTAACAGACACCGCCTCTATGGCCCGGAAAGACACTTCCTTTTTTGTAAAAGACACCGCTGCAATGCGCGCTGATACTGCTGCTTTTGTAAAAGACACTGCTGCTATTGCAAAAGATACCGCAACTATCCGTCGTGATACCGCAGTAATCCGTGATACTACTACCACTCAGGCAGCAGATACCACTGGTAAAAAACATGAGAAAAAATGGAAGGAAAAAGCCAAGAAAGATACCACTATGAAGCAGTAAGCTTTAACGGTTAAGAAGATATTGCTATGGAATAGTGAACAAAACTTCTTCTGAAAAAAGCGGGTATATCATTTATGATACACCCGCTTTTTTAGTTTACGGTCATTTGCTTATTTGCCTTTACCAACCTGTAATTAGGCACATTGGTAAACAGCACTCCTACCAGTATTACCAGCAGCGACATAATTTGCAGTAAAGTGATCTGCTCATTGGCAAAGGCCCATCCTATCACGACTGCCACCACCGGGTTTACATACGTATGCGTGCTTACCAGCGCCGGCGGCCGTATGGTAATAAGCCAGGTAAAAGCCATATATGCCACCAGCGATCCCATTGTGATCAGGTACAGCAATCCGCCCCAGGCGGCCGGCGATGCCGCACTTATATTAAAGTCAGCCCATTCGCCTGTAAACAGCGCGGTAAGCGCGCTAAAAAGGCCTGCAGCCAACAGCTGCAGGCCGGTTGTCAGGGTATTGGAATGGCTGTGGTCCAATTTATATTTTGCATACAGGGAACCTATCACCCACAGGATAGCCCCCAGCAGCAGCACCAGGTTACCCGTCAGCAGCATGCCCGGATCTTTTGCTTCCTGCGGCGCCGCCTGGGTATAATGAAAGAACAGCACAATGCCGGTAAAGCCGGTAACTAACCCGCTCAGCACCCATTTATTGGAAAAGTAGATGCCCCATTCTTTGCGGTCCATCAGCAGGAAGAAAAAAGGTTCGGTAGCCATAATAATGGCTGCATAGCCGGAATTCACATACTGCTCTGCCCAGGTAACCAGGCCGGTACCGCCTACCAGCATTAAAATACCGCTTACCGATGTATTTTTAAGCGTGGCGGCATTGGGTAATTTTTCGCCGCGCGCCAGGCACCACACCAACAGTATAATGCCGGCAATAACACACCTCAAAGCTGTTAGTACAAAAGGCGGAAAACCCTTTATTCCGTACACAATGGCCAGGTACGTGGTGCCCCATACAATGTAAATGGCCATAAATGCCAGGATAACCAGCCATCGTGGTGAATTTTGCGATCTCATATTCCGGACGGTTAATGTTTGAATGCCGCAGTACCGCTACTGCCGGTAAACCGGCCAGTAGCATTTTACCAGTAAAATAGATTTTACCGGTATAAATCTAGGCAATTATCTACTACCATCAAAAGCTTTTTTACTGGTAAAAATAACGTACCTTTCCGCCGGTATTTTATGAGCAAAGAGAGAAATATTGATACCCTGCCTTTAGATGGAGGCGCCCTCTGCTTCCATTTCATCAATACCGTTAATACCTGGCGGGAAGGTCATCTGCATGAGTATTTAAACAGCTACCCTACCCTGCTGCAATGGTGCAGCAAGGTGAACATACTTACCGCCAAAAACCGTAAAGCCCTGCAGCAGCATGCAGCCAGGCATCCCGAAGCAGCTGTTAAAGCCCTGCAAAAAACAAAACAGGTGCGGAAGCTGCTGTACTGCTTTTTTTCCGCCATTGCAGCCGGCACTCCGCAACAGCTGAAGGATGAGCAGCTGCAGCAATTTAACGCAATGCTATCTGCCGCATTATCACACCTTTGCGTTACTGTAAAAGGCACGCAGGTAGAGCAGGGCTGGCAGCACGATGCGGCCGATCTGCTGGCGCCCCTGTGGGTGGTAATGAAATCGGCCTATGATGTGCTTACACAGGAAGATCATGCGCGCATTAAGGAATGTAGTATCTGCGGTTGGATATTCCTGGATCATACCAAAAACAACAAGCGGCGTTGGTGCAATCCCCTGAGCTGTGGCAGCATAGAAAAATCTAAAAAGTATTATCATAAAAAAAAGCGGGAAGCAGTAGACTGATAACTTATGGCACAGGCAGATGTAATCATTATTGGCGCAGGTGCTGCCGGTTTAATGGCAGGCAGGGAATTAACAAAAGCGGGAAAAAAGGTGCTGCTGCTGGAAGCCCGCGATCATATCGGAGGGCGCATTTACCAGCATACAGGCGCGGAGTTTATTCACGGCGATCTGCCGGTTACACTACAGCTGCTGCGGGAAGCCGGTATTTCCTTTCATGCCGTTGAAGGCACCATGCTGCAATCATTGAGCGGGCAGCTGATGCCGGTAGCGGATTTGAGCATTCCGCACTGGCCGCTTTTTGTGAAGCAGCTGAAAGCGCTGGAAACAGATGTGTCCCTGCAGGATTTTCTAGCACAACATTTTTCAGCAGCAGAATATGCCGACCTGAGAGATACCGTAATACGCTACGCCTCCGGTTATGATACCGCCAACCCTGCAGATGCCAGCATGCTGGCTATGCGGGAGGAATGGCTATCGGAACATGAGGCGCCCCAGTACCGCATCAGCGGCGGGTACGACCGGCTTACTGCGTTCCTGGCAACCGGTATTACCAACAGCGGCGGCAGTATTGAATTATCAGCCGTAGCGCAGCATATACACTGGCAGCCACATACGGTAAAAGTAACCACTGCTGCGGGGCGGCAGTATACCGCGCGGCAGGCGTTAATAACCGTACCACTGGGCGTATTGCAGGCAGTACCGCCTGCACCGGGCAGCCTGCAGTATTTTCCGCCATTACCTGCGCAGCAGGCAGCCATACAGCAAATGGGCATGGGTGGTATTATTAAAATACTGCTGCAGTTCAGCAATGCCTTCTGGGAACATCAAACTATTCATGGCAAAAGCGGGCAGGATATTACGCTGATCTTTTCACAGGAAGCAGTGCCTACCTGGTGGACACAATATCCCGAAAAATCCACCCTGCTCACCGGGTGGCTGGGCGGGCCGCCGGCCAGGGCATTAAAAGATGCGCCGCAGGAAACCATACTGCAAATGGCCATTACATCGCTGTCAAACATTTTCAACCGGCCGGTAAATGAGCTGCAGGCTTTACTGGTGAAACCGCACATCGTCAACTGGACCAATGATCCGTACACCCGCGGTTCCTACTCTTATCCTACTATACATACCAAAACAGCATTGCCCGTATTAACCACGCCTGTTGCCAATACTTTATTTTTTGCCGGTGAAGGGTTATATGAAGGAGCGCTTATGGGCACGGTGGAAGCAGCGCTGGTAAATGCAATGGATGTAGTGAAAAAGATGCTGGAAGGGCAATAAAAAAGGCGGCAATTAACGTACCGCCTTCAGCTTTTTGGCAGTATCTGTTACCGGGGCTTTTTGCAGCTGCGTATTTAGCGGAGATACCAGTTTGTAGGGCCTGTTAAACAGCTCTTGTGATACCTTGAACCTTTCTGCAAGCTTGCGGATGTTTTCTTTGGAAAGGCCCCGCCGGTAATGCAGCATATCTGATACCAGGCTTTTACTGATACCCAGCATAGCTGCCAGCTCGGTAGCTTTTATGTTATTTTCTTCCATGAGGGATTGCAATACCTCAATGGGATTGGCATCTTTAAAGCTGCTGTGTGATTGATCCCAGGTTTCTATTAATAAGGTAAGCAGCTCTATTTCATCGGTAAGCCCCTGGGTAATATTTGGGGCCGCTACTAAATTTGCCAGTATATTACAGTATTCATCATACTGTTTTTCGGACTTTATTACTTTGTACTTTAGCTTTTCCATAACCCTGTTTTTAATAATCACTAATAATATATTGTTTGCTGCTGTCGCATAACGCTGTATAAGCGGCGTGTGTACCTATCCAGCATACAAACAGGTGTACCTGCGATGCGCCAAATGCATATTGGCATATCATACGGTGATGGTTACCTCCAATATTAAAAACCACCCGCCGGCTGCCATTTCCTAAAAGATCTGCGGTGCCAAAGGTATGCAGCATATCTTCGGGAATATCCCAATCTGCAAATTTTACCTTTGTAATCCATAACTCAAAGGCGCTTCTGCTGCCTGCATGCGCTTTTGCATACTTTTCAATTGTTTGCAGCTTAATTAAATGCACTTTCATGCTTTCCTCTTTTACAAATTTATTAAAAAAAGTTCACAAAATGCGAACACCCCGTTTTTTTTTTCGCTCTTTGCAATAAATACTGATTTAAGTATGCCGCCAGGTGCGGCAATACAATAGTTTCAGCAACAAAATTGTAGCTGCAGTACGCGCAGGCACTGGAGTAGGTAATTACAAGGCAAAGTTTCCGTATCAGCGCTACAGCATGCCCTGGTGGTGGCTCCACAATTTGGCATATACCCGGTTACGGGCCAGCAGCTGTTTATGGGTACCTGTTTCTGCCAGTACGCCATCCTGCAGCACCACGATCTGGTCGGCGTTAACAACAGTGCTCAGGCGGTGCGCAATCACGATTACGGTTTTACCCGCGTCGCGCAGCTCCTGCATGGCGTTTTGCACATACAGGTCGGAAACAGGGTCAAGAGAGGAGGTAGCTTCGTCTAAGATCAGTATTTCGGGGCAACGGTAAAGGGCGCGTGCAATAGCAATACGCTGGCGCTGCCCGCCGGAAAGGTTCAAACCATGTTCGCCCAGCAGGGTGTTAAAGCCTTCCGGCAGTTTCTCAATAAATTCAAGAATACCAAGCTGCTGTGCAACACGCAGCACCAGCTGCATATCCGGCGCAAATTCGCCCACAGCTATGTTAGCGGTAATGGAGCCGGCAAACAGGTTTATTTGCTGCGGCACCACGCTTACCAGCCGGCGCAGGCTCTCATGCTGTATATAACGAATATCGGTATGCCCGATGGCGATAGTGCCTTCTTTTAGGGGATAAATATGCTGCAGCAGCGACATGAGGGTTGATTTGCCGGACCCGCTTTCTCCAACAATAGCAGTGATACGGCCTTTTTGCAGCTCCAGGTTAAAGTCCCGGAACACGGGCGCCTGGCTGCCGTAGCTGAAAGTAACGTTACTAAACACAATATTACCGATCATGTCCGGCAGCAGCGCTATCTTTTGCCCGGCCTCCTCATGTTCAAGGTCCATGATCTCAAACAGGCGGTCGGCGGCAATAAGGGCGTCCTGCATACTTTTATTGGCCGTTATAAGGCCGATGGCCGGCCCGGTGAAATAACCCACCAGTGCGTAAAACGACAGCAGCTCTCCGGGGCTCAGCTCGCGGTTGATCACAAACACGGAACCGGTCCATAATAAGGCCACTATAAAAAAGCTGGTTACAAATGTAGCGGAGCTGCCTATATACAGGTTGCTGATGGCCGAGCGGTAAATGGTTTTCAGCAGGCGTATAAACCGGTGCTCCGTTCTCATGTTGGCAAATTCTTCCAGCCCAAAGCGTTTAATGGTGGCAACAGCATTCAGCGACTCCACCAGCTGGCTCTCCAACTCCGCGTTATCCTCCATCAGCCTGCGCTGCAGCTTTTTATTGATACGGTTGCCCAGCTGGTAAATAAGCAGGTACACCGGTATAATAGCCAGCATAATGAGGGCCAGCTTCCAGTAGTAGGTGAACATCAGGACAAAGGAAAAGATGACAATAAAAACGTTCACTACCAGCGTTAGCGCTACATCGTTAATGAATACACGTATTTTAACCGCATCGCTGATGCGGGAGGTAATCTCCCCTACCCGCATGCTATCAAAAAACTGCTGCGGCAGTTTTAATAAATGTTTGTAATAGCCCAGTATGAGCTGCGCATCCAGCTGCTGGCCGGTTTTAATGGCAAAAACACTTTTAAGGTTACCTATAAACAGCTGCAGCAGCAGTATGGCCAGCATAATAACTCCCAGCAGGTTCAGCAGGTTGCGGTTACCCTCTACCAGTACATTATCTACTATTTTTTGTACGTAAACAGCGGTGGACAGGCCCAGCAATGTGTACACCAGGGCGCCAAACAGTGACTGTGCAAGTACCGAACGGTGGGGGCGCAGCAGGTACCAGAAACGTTGCAGGTGCGATGCTTTTTCATTACCGGCTTTAAATCCGTCGTCCGGCATCAGCAGCACCAGCACATGGGTCCAGATCTTTTTAAATTCATCATGCGTAAGATGATGATACAGGCCGTCAGCAGGGTCCATTATTACCACGTGTTTGGCTGTTACGCGGTACACCACTACAAAATGCTGCAGTATGCCGTTTATTATCACATGAGCAATGGCAGGTTTGGGAATATTGACCAGCGCCTCCGGCGGGCCTTTTACTCCTTTGGCCTGGAAGCCAAGTTTTTGCGCCGCCGCTATAAGTCCCAGCACATTGGTGCCGTTACGGCCGGTACTGGCATATTGCCGGATGCGGGCTACAGGCAGCTGTAAACGATAATAAGCGGCAGCTGATGCCAGGCAGGCTGCGCCGCAGTCACTGATGTCGCGCTGTTTTACACGGGCATTACGTTTTAATCTGGCATCATTTGTCATGATTAATGGTTATATGGTTATATGGCTAAGTAGCGCTGCGGGCAGGATTTATCCAGTCGTCAGCCTTATCATACAGCAGCTGAAACAGGCTGCGTTTGGTAAGGATAAACCGTGCCTGGAAAGTCATTCCCTTTTTAAGGCGGCCCTTTACGCCGTTACGGGTATGCAGCTCTGTACCGGCGAAGCTGCACTTTACTTTAAATACAGGCTGGTTCTCCACCAGCGTAAAATCATTATCAATTGATAAAACCTTCCCTTCTGCAAGCCCCCACTCATTATAGTTAAACGCATCTACCTGGAACCTGACCGGCATACCGGTTTTGAGATAGCCAATATCTTTGGGGCTGATGTAGCATTCCGCCACCAGGTTAGAATCCGGGGAAATAATACCCAGCAGCTCTCCGGCCTGTATATAACCGCCTGCGTACACGCCCGTGAACTGCTGCAGGGTGCCGCTTACAGGCGCTTTAATAATGTTCCATTCCTTTTCCTGCTGCAGCTGCCGCGTATCTGCATGCAGGCGGCTGCTCTCTTCCCGCAGGTGGCTCAGCGCCTCCTGCCAGGCGCTGCGCTGCTGTTGTATGGTTGACTGGTAGGCGGCCTGGCTTTTTATATATTCATATTGCCGGTCGGCAAACTCCTTTTTGGCGATCACCTTTTCGGCAAACAGCTTTTCATACATCGCCATATCGGCCTTCAGCTTATTTACAGTGGCCAGCTGCTCTTTAAGAGCAGCCTGGTACAGCTGGTATTGCTGCCGGTATAAAGGCGATTGC
>NZ_DASTRI010000142.1:0-4791 GCF_035761305.1 Chitinophaga sp.
AGATCTTATGGTGGTTATGCCGAGGGTGTTCACCTCTTCCCATTCCGAACAGAGAAGTTAAGCCCCTCATGGCCGATGGTACTGCACTATCATGCGGGAGAGTAGGTAGCCGCCGTATTTATTATCTGAAAGGTCCTGACGATAAGTCGGGACCTTTTTGTTTTTATACCTATGCTGCGTGATCTGCCAAATAGGTTTTGCTTAAAATTACTTCAACCTTTATCCTGCTATATACAGTCACACGGGACAAGCCCGGCTTACCGGCAAAGTACACCAGTGTAGCTGGAAGCCCCTATGCTCATATGAGCTGCACAGCGTTTATGCGCATGCCCCATTACCAACATCAGCACTACAGATTATAAACCGTATTCTTTTGGCAATAAAGACCCGTGCAAACAAAGTATTGTATTAAAACGGCATTACTCTCCATAGCTATTATATCAAATTATATGTCGCAGCTGCGTGGACTCACGCGATATCAGCTCCACGGGAAATACAAAATTCTTGGTAACCTTTACGGTTTCATCCTGGTTAATCAGCTGTATCACGGTTTCAACCGCTTTTTGTCCCATTTTATAGCCCGATTGCTCAATAGTAGTGAGAGAAGGGGTAATAATGCGGGAGGAAAGATCATTGGAATACCCCACTACCTTTATCTGGTCCGGTATATTGATCTGGTGACGACGCGCAGCCTGTATAAATGATACGGCAGATGTATCATTGGCTGCAAACAAACCATCCGGCAGGTCAGGGCTGCTTAACAGCTGCTGCGCTGCAGTAGCTGCAGCATCAGAGGTAAGGTTATGGATGTACAGCAGGCTTTCATCATAAGGAATATGATACTTGGCCAATGCTGCCTTATAGCCTGCCAGCCTATGCTGGTAAAGGTTGCAGGTAAGCACGCCGGAAAAATGGGCAATGCGCTTGCACCCCTGTTTTATCAGGTGCTCAGTAGCCAGGTAGCCGCCGGTAAAGTCGTCGCCCGTAATGGTATAACCCGGAAACTCCATCGGCACCCGGTCATAAAACACCAGGGGAATATTGTTCTTAATAAAAGGACTGAAGTGCTCATAATTGGTAGTGAACATGGAAGCTACAGCCAGCAACCCGTCTACACGCAGGGAAAAGAAGGTATGTACCAGCTCCTTCTCCATGGCCACGGTTTCATCCGACTGGCCAATCACAATACTAAAACCGTACTTATGCGCCTCATGCTGTATGCCGCTGATAGCGGTACTCTGGAAATACATAGAGGTGCGTGGCACAATCAACCCGATAATATTAGACCGTTTCTTACGCAGGCTGGAAGCTATCCAGTTGGGAACATATCCCATTTCGGTAGCCATCTTTTGCACCTTTTCGCGGGTTTCATCGTTAATGAGGGGGTTGTTTTGCAAGGCCCTGGAAACAGTTGATGCAGAAAGGTTCAGTGCCTGGGCAATGTCGTAAATGGTGATCTTATTACGTTCTTTCACTTTTTTGAGGCTTCAGTTATTAAATAATAGGCTATATTAAGCAATTTATATTACAATTGATATGCCCGTTCACATTGCAATAACTCCTTTGTTGCAAATGGTTAAAAAAGCCACTTTACTGCAATGCCGTTTATTTCAGTGGTGAAATTTGATAAACTCCCTAATTATTGCTAATTTTTCTTGTATTGAATTCCGTTATGAAAATCTAATGCTCCTTTACCGTCTTGCTGTATGCGTAACACATCTCCTGTTACCGGGCTTAGAAAAGGAGAGGAAGCTGCCCTGCGCCAGTTATTTGAGCAGCTCTGTCCACAGTTGGTTTATTTTGCCCGGGGCATTTTACAAAAAGACACAGATGCGGAAGATGTAGTGCAGGAAGCCTTTGTTCAGCTATGGCGCCAGCGGCAGCAATTTCACTCCTTTGCTGCGGCTAGGGCCTTTTTGTACACCAGCGTCCGTAATGCCTGTTTAAACATCCTTAAACACCAGCGCGTAGTGCAGCAACATATAAACTACGCCCTGCAGGCGGCAGAAACAACGGAAACAGCTATTATCCATCATTTAATACAGGCAGAGGTATTGGGGCAGTTAAAAGAAGCGCTGGCCAAATTGCCGCCTGCCTGCAAACAGGTAATAGAGCTGGGCTACCTGGAAGGGCTGCGTAACAGTGAAATAGCCAACCTGTTACATGTATCTGTAAACACTATCAAAACCCAGAAAGCCCGGGGCCTGTACCTGCTGAAAGGCTGGCTCAGGCTATCCCGCATCCTGCTTTTATTTTTTTCCTGAACATTTTTTATTTCCCTTTCACCCGTTTTCAGCATTCAGTTGTTTTAGTAGTACATGCAACAAGTACGCTCCCATCTGGAAATAGCAGACCTGGTGGTTAAACATTTCAGGGAACCGCTTACCGCGCAGGAACAGGCTGCCTTACAGGCATGGATTGATGCTTCACCGGTGAACCACCGGCTATGGGAGCAGCTGCAGCAGGATAGCTTTTTACTGCAGCAGATGGCCAGCCTGCCGGATGAAGACAAAGTATTGGCTGCCTGGGAAAGCTTACAGCCACAGCTGGAAAAACAACCCGGGCACGCAGGCTACCGGAAGTATGCTGCAGCGGCTTTGATAGTGGTGCTGTTGGGCGCAGGCATTATTACCTATCTGCGGCACGCGCCTGTGTCAAAACAGGCGGCTCCTTTGGCTGCTGCGCAGCACATGCCGGCGGTGATTGTTCCGGGGAATAACAAAGCCCGCCTGCTTTTGGGCAATGGCCGGGTAGTGGAGCTGAAAGACAGCCTGGAGCAGGAGATCACAGAGGCAGATGGCACCCGGGTGAAAAGCCGCGCTGCCGTGCTCACCTATCATAACAATACCGCTGCCGCAGCCCCGGTGTATAATACGCTGGAAACGCCCAGGGGCGGAGAGTTCCGGGTAGTGTTGCCCGATAGTTCGGTAGTATGGCTGAATGCCGCCTCCTCCCTGCGCTTTCCCACTCGTTTTAACGGGACTACCCGCAAGGTGTACCTCACAGGAGAAGCCTATTTCGAAATAGCCAGGAATAAACAGCAGCCGTTCATTGTTACAACAAACGGTATAGCCGTTACCGTTACAGGCACAAAATTTAATGTAAAAGCTTATCCGGATGAATCCTACATCAACACCACGCTGGTAGAAGGCAGCGTGCAGCTAACGCAAACAGCCGTCGCCGGTGGAAAGCCCGTACAGCTGCAGCCGGGCTACCAGGGCGTATGGGAACACCGGCAGATCGATGTGCAGGAAGCCTACCTGGAGGAGGCGCTGGCCTGGAAAAACGGTTTGTTTGTATTCCGCAGTGAGCCCCTGGGCAGCATTATGCGTAAGCTAAGCCGGTGGTATGATGTTGATGTAAGCTATACCAGCGCAGCTGTGCCGGCATTACGTTTTACAGGCACTATCCGCAAATATGAATCCATACAAAAAGTGCTGGATATGCTGGAGCTGACTCAAAAGGTAACATTCAAAATAAACGGGAAGAATATTTCAGTAGCCGGGAGCACGCACTAACATACCAGATCAACTGTACAGGGCAAACCATACAATATGCTTATTCCGCGTTATGGGAACGCCACACCCATTACAGCTGCATTTACAGTACAGCCCTCATCGGTTCCGCTTATAAAAAAAAAGACCGGCAATGCGCTAACATTTCCGGCCTATGATCAGCAAACAACGGTAAGCCTCCATTGGACGCGGACAGCTTACCTATTGTCTAACCAATAACCATACTAAGGTATGAAAAAAAAGTTATGGCCTGCTGTTATGCTGCTTGCTATGCGTATCACGCTTTTTCTCATGCTGGCCTGCGTGGCAGAACTACATGCCACAGGTTATTCACAGGAAGTAAAGCTTACCCTGAAGCTCAACGGGGTAAGGCTGGATAAGCTGTTTGACATTATCCAGCAGCAAAGCGATTACCGTTTCCTGTACAACGACGATGACATCCGCGATACAATCGTATCGCTGGATGTAAAGCAAGCTACCGTACCGGAGATCATGGCCCGCTGCTTTAAAGGGCGGCAGCTGCGGTACAACATTGTAGACAAAACCATTATTATCGCGCACAAAGATCCTACGCCTGCTGCACCCGCAAACCCGCCCATAACCGTTACAGGTACGGTGACAGATGCACGCGGCACTCCTTTGCCAGGCGTAAGCATTGTGATCAAAGGACAAAAAACCGGCGCCATAGCAGATGAAACCGGGCATTACCGCATAAATGCGCCCGATAGGGGAACATTGGTGTTCAGCTTCGTAGGCTACATGATGCAGGAGGTGCCGGTAAACGGCCGCACCACCATTAATGTACAGCTGCAGGAAGACCTTACCAAGCTGGGAGAAGTAGTGGTAACGGCCCTGGGTATACAAAAAGAAGCGCGCCAGCTGGGATATGCAGCCACCACGGTAAAAGGGGCAGATGTGGCGGTGAACAGAACGCCCAACATCGGCAACAGCCTGCAGGGCAAAGTAGCCGGCTTAAACGTAAGCTCCGTAAACACGGGCGCCGGCGGTTCCAGCAAAATACGCATACGCGGCGCTTCCTCCTTTAAAGGCAATAACTCCCCCCTTATTATACTCAACGGTGTACCCATTAATAACACCAGCTACGGCGCGCGCAAGAATGATGCGGAAGGCAATACCTCCCGCGCAGAATCGTATACAGACGGCGGCGATGGTTTATTGAGCATTAACCCCGATGATATTGAAACCATTAATGTGCTGAAAGGCGCCACTGCTGCCGCTTTATACGGCTTCCGTGCAAAAGACGGCGCTATTGTGA
>NZ_DASTRI010000143.1:0-7681 GCF_035761305.1 Chitinophaga sp.
CTCTTCATATGCTTTCGTAGTATTATTAAAAAAGTCAGGGTGAGAAATAGTACCTACTAAATAATTTAATTGTGATGTAAAGAACAATACTACCGGTATAGGCATTAAGTCTGTGTCCTTATAATCGTTAATTACAGCCAATAGCAATGCCAGGAAGCGCTGGTATTCTTCATCATCCCATTCTCTTTCCATTCTTACTTTGTAAGAGAACTCGTCTTCTGATTCAATATATACGAGATACTCCTTAAATGATTCCCTCATATTGCTTACATCAAGCCTTTATTTGAGCTATAGCTAATTTTAACTGCTTGTACTCATTTTCAAACGCCGCAAAGTCTATATCTGTATCTAAAAATTCTTCATCATTTAGCGCACAATAGAAATGATATTTACCATCAATCCTGAAAATACCACCTGAAAAATCATCAAACAGATCAGTTGGTGGAATAACCTTTAAATTATTTTGCAGGTCCACTGAAACATTATGCAATTGCAACAAGATATTTTCAGCGCCGTCTTCTCCCAATTCCTGTGCATTCGCAAAATCGAAAAGCTCCCGGGCTGTTACATTTGTAAAGTCATGATGATTGAATGACTGGAAAAAGTCGTCCAGGTACCCGAGTGTAGCTGTTAAAAACCCTTCTTCCGGGTCATTATCTTCTACTCTGCCAATAGTAGTATCACCTACCTGGTAATAATAATAACCAAATAAGGCCTCTCTAACGAACCGGTAACCACAACGAATATTTATCTTTTCCATAGAATTTTCAATTATCTGTCACAGGCAGCTATTATTTTTTTAGCCTTTGATAATACTTTATCCGGGATGCCTCTGTACCCTTCTCCTGAACGTCCGTTGAAATGCACTGCGCCATGCTTTCTGCCAGCCTCTCCTGGATTATGGTGTAGCTGATACCGGTAATATTCGCCGGTTTCTGAACTATACCCAACCCAGGTTCTTTCATCTATCTGCACTGCATCTTTATATGCTGTATGTGCATCATGCGGTAATGGATCCTTTTTGGGATTATATGGTTCTTTACCTCTCTTGTTCCTTGGATCGTGGTGTCCTGGATTTTCATATTGCGGCCGGCCAGGTTTGGGTTCGCGTTTCGCCAATTCACGGTTGTGCCGTGCTATTGATTTGTCGATGGCGTCATCTCCGCTAAGCCCAAAAACATCTGTTAGCAAATTTACATCTGCCACATAGGTGTACAGATTTAACTCCTTACCCAACAACCCTATCGGATCCTGGCTCACATACACCCCTTCCTCCGGACTATAATACCTGAACCGGTTATAATACAGCCCGGTTTCTACATCCTCATACTGGCCCGGATAACGGAACGGGATGAGCGTACGCTTCCCTGCTAACTTACGTACCCTGCCGTAAATATCCAACTCGCACGACCATACCTGTTCACCTGCCTCATTATAGGCTTCACAGGGTGTACCCAGGTGATCGGTGATAATAGAATAGGCGTTGCCGTTAACCATTGCCGCTGCCGGGGTAAACGTGCCTTCCTCAAAAACCCAGGTAGCCAGCGTTTCAGGCGGCACCGGCTCCGCATGGCTTTGCAGTACATCTCCCAGCTCGTTAATAGTAATAACCGGCCGGTCCTTCAGCGGGTAGCTCCACTCATGCAAAGGCACATTTCCGTCCCATACAAAGCGGGTAAGCCGGCCGTTGTGTTCTTTTTCAATACGCCTGCCCAGCGGATCATACCTGAATGTTACCTGCTGTCCGTCGGGGCGTATCACCTTTTTCAGCATGCCGTTTCCATACCATTCGTACTCCCAGGCAGCGCTGCCTGCCGGCATGGCCGTTACTATTTTTTTAACCAGGCTGCCTTCATCATCGTAAACAAAACGGGCATCCTGCGTGGCCAGCAGCTTTCCGCCGGCGTCGTATTTGCGGTCATTCCGCTCCGGTGTTTTATACAGGTTGCCGGCTTTATCCGGCAGGCGGTAATCATAGGCGCCGTCTTCATACTGCGCCCATGCCAGGTTGGCAAAATCATCATGGCCAAACTTTACTGTGCCGTTACTTACGCCATTAATAACCTGCTTTAGCCGCTGGTTGGCGTCCCAACGGTAATGCCGGCGGCGTACCACCCGCTGCCCGCTGTTTACAGTATGGCTCTCGGGCATGCCGGCCTTATCATACGTCCAGCTGCTTTTGATGCCGCCGGGCAGGGTGCGCTCTATTTCAAGACCTAAAAGGTTGCGTTCAATATGTGCGGTCCAGGGATTTTGCGTGCCGGCGGCCTGCGCCGCTATGCCCGTAATATCGCCGGCTACATTGCGGCTGGTGCGGATATGTGCGCCCAGGCTGCTTTTCAGCTCGTAACGCCTGCCATTGCGCCCATAAGCACTGCTTATGGTGTGACCGTTCTGCACCTCCTGTACCACCCTGCCCAGCGCATCGCGCTGCAATTGAATGGTGCTGTGCTCATTAACCGCTTCCACCAGCTCTCCGGCAGCATTATAGCTGTATGTTTCCCAGGTGCCGTCGCTATGCTCGGCACGCGTTAAACGGCCGTTGTAGTCATATTCATACTCCGTCCAGCGCTGGCCGGGCCGTTGTACTTTAACAATCTTGCCGGCAGCATCGCGTTCATAGTGCTTTGTAATACCGTCAAAACCTGTTTCCCGGATAATATCCCCGCGGTTATTACGTGCAAAGCGATACATTTCGCCATGCTCATTTACCAGGCCTGTAAGCTGTTCTTCCCGGTTATACACAAAGTGCACTTTCACGCCGTTCTCTTCCCGCAGCTTCAGGCTTCCCAAAGGCGTATAATCAAAGCGTACCTGGCGATGCTTATCTCTCAGCTGCTGCACTTCATCATAGGCATTATACTGCAGCTCAATATGGTTGCCATCGGGCAAATTAAACACTACCGGCCTGCCCAGCGGATCATATTTAAAATACTGTTCCTGTTGTAAAGGATTGCTGCATCTTGTGCAAAGGCCCTGGCTGTTATACGCCCAGGTAGCGCGCCCGCCATCCGGCAGTTCCATGGCTGCGAGGTTATAATCCTCATCATAGCTTAGTTGTGTGCGCCGGCCTTCCTCATCCTCTATCCTGCTCAGTAAATTCCGCTCATTATACCGGAATATGGTAATGCTGCCATCTGCTTCCGTTATGGTATGCAGCAGCCCTTTATGCGCTTCTTTCCTGTAATAAATGTAGGTGCGGGAAGCGCCCTGCGGATCTGTGGCCAGCACCAGCCGGTTCTCTGCATCATAGCTGTAGGTGTACTCACTGCCATCCGGCTGTACTACGGCAGTACGGTTGCCGCGCTCATCATACGTATACCCGGTAACGTTGGCCTCTTCATCTATCTCCCGGTATATTTCAAAATGCTCGGTGTATTCAATGAACCGTGAGTGTCCCAGCGGATCCCTGACCTGTGTAACTACAAAATCAGGGGTATAATAATAAGTGGTGGAGTGTCCCAGGGAGTTGGTGACAACATTATATCCCTTTTCGGGGTGATACTCCAGCCAACCTTCGAGCAGGCCGCCATCGCCCCAGGTATGTACGCAACGGGCCTTGCTGGCGGCGCCTTCGTATTCCCAGTAAAAGGTTTGCCCGTTACGGTCTGTTTTAGCTACCATTAAATGGTTGCGGTACTGTATATGAGTGGTTTGGTCCAGGGCATCTATAATGGCGGCAAGATCGCCCGCCTCATTGTAGGCATAACTTACCATTACCTGCGATGTGCCGCGGTGTTCAAGGGTTATGCGCGTCATTCGTCCTTCCAGGTCGCAGCTTACCTGCAGGCGCCGGCCGGCGCTGTCTGTTACCTGCGCCAAATGTCCCTTGCTGCTGTAATGAAAGCTGATCATAAAACCTGCTTCATTACGGATAGCGTATAAACGATACTGCTCATCCAAGGGGTGCAGCTTACGGAAACTGTAATACAACCGTTCTTCGTGATCGAACAACGTATATTCATCCACGTCAGTACGGGTAAGCGTTAATTTCTCATGGCGGTTATAGTCAAGGCCACCGGTGTAGGGCAATGCTTCAAACACTGCGCTGCGGCCGTCGCCCAACAATACTACGGTAGCATCTTCCTGCAAAAATTCCTGCACGCGCAGGTCATAACTGCAATGGGCGCCATGCCCCAGCAGGCCGTTAAAGCTGCTGTCACTGTTCCAGGAGCGGGCCCATTTCAGCGGTATGGGGCCGGGCAGCTCAAAATCTGTTCCGTCGTAAATTACAATGCCCTGTACCAGGTCAACCGGCTCAAATCCTTTTTTACAAAGGAACTTGCTTAGCTTATTGCTGCCTATTTTTCCTTTCAGGGCATGGTTAAATTTGGTGAGCGCTTTTTTGCCTGCTTTACCCAGTCCTTTCATGAGCGCGCCAAAGCCAAAGCTCATTACGAGGTTCAGTAAAGCGCCTGCCCAATCCGGCACATAAGGGCCGCCTATCATTACCGGCTTACCGAATGAGAGGGGTATGGAAAAAGAGGTGGGCAGGTACATGCTGGGAATGGGCTTCAGCTTCTTCCCGGGCTGCAGCGACAATGGAATGCCAATGTCATTGCAGGTCATGAGCATATGCCCGGAGGGGCTCATGAGGTTACCTTCCACCTTTACTTTTTTACTGCCGAAAAAGTTTACCGAGTCATGGCCGATCATAGGCGCCAGCAAAAACGGACCGCCCATGGGTATGTGAAAGAGGATGATGAAAATGCCGCTGGTATCGCTTTTGCCCCGTGGCACGTGGTTGATTTTTGTAGTGGCGCCGATGAAGGGAATATAATCCATCGGATCTACCACAAACCCGATATACGGGTGCGGCAGGGGTATGGGAAACCCGAATAGAATAACAATATGGATGTCCAACCCGATAACGGGTGTAAAATGCTTATTACTTACCAGCATGTTCTTTGCTTACAGGTTAACGAAACGGTACGGGGTAAAAGGGACGGGTACTACAGTTACTATACTCAAAGATAACAAAACGCCACAACCAATTGCTTGATTGTGGCGTTGGCAATAATATTTAACTCGTTTTTTTTAGCTAATCTTTTCTACCTGCATGAAGTTCAGTTCTACAGGGGTAGCGCGGCCGAAGATTTTTACGGTTACTTTCAGCTTCTTTTTGTCTTCTATCACTTCTTCGATCATGCCGTTAAAGTCGTTGAACGGCCCGTCAATGATCTTGATGGTTTCACCTACAATGAAGGGTTCGCTCATGGTAATGCCCTGGTCGGTCATTTCATCTACCTTACCCAGCATTTTATTTACTTCTGCCTTACGCAGCGCAATGGGGTGTTCTTTTCCGAGAAAGTGTATTACGCCGGACACGTTGCGGATAGACTGTATTACCTCATCGGTCATTTTACCGTCTATAGCTTCTATCATCACGTAACCGGGGTAAAAGTTCTTTTCACGCATCACTTTTTTCCCCGCCTGCACTTTATACACCTTTTCCACCGGCAGAAAAACCTGGGTAATTACATTACCCCAGTCGGAACGGCGCACCTCAATATCCAGGTACTCTTTCACTTTCTTTTCCTTGCCGCTAACAACACGCAGTACATACCACTTTGTTTCCTGGGTGGGTTGGGTATTGGTATTGGATGCATCCATTTTTAAAATAATTTATAGTATTGAGATAGCACTACATGGGAAAGTGCGTCCATTCCCCATACCATCAGTGTAATGATAACCGTGGCTATCAATACAATCATGGTAGAGGATTGCAGCTCTTGCCAGGTAGGCCAGGATACCTTATGCACTAATTCGTGATAAGACTCCTGGAAATATGTTCTGATCTTGTTCATGGTATAAAGTTAACCTTTATGGCTTACTGATAATGATAAAAGTGAAAGGCGAAAACCATTCACCCTTCACATTCCAAGCACGGGCAACAGGATTCGAACCCGTATCAACGGTTTTGGAGACCGCTATTCTACCATTGAACTATGCCCGTATAAAAAGCCATTAGCTGCCTGCTCTTAGCTTACTAGCAAATCTACAACAAAACCCGCTAATACCTAATTGCTGTTGCTAATGGCTCTTTCTTATTGATAATAAGCTAGTTATTATTTGATGATCTCAGTCACCTGACCAGCACCTACGGTACGGCCGCCTTCGCGGATAGCGAATTTCAGACCTTTATCCATAGCGATGGGAGCAATCAGCTTAACGCTCAAAGACACGTTATCACCAGGCATAACCATTTCAACACCAGCAGGTAATTCAACTTCACCGGTAACGTCAGTAGTACGGAAGTAGAACTGAGGACGGTATTTGTTGAAGAACGGAGTGTGACGGCCACCTTCATCTTTGCTCAGTACGTAAACTTCGCATTTGAATTCAGTGTGCGGAGTGATGGAACCGGGTTTGCAGATTACCATACCGCGGCGGATCTGGGTTTTTTCAATACCACGCAGCAGCAGACCGGCGTTATCGCCAGCTTCACCTTCGTCCAGTATCTTTTTGAACATTTCCACACCTGTGCAGGTAGAGGTCATTTTTTCAGTTTGCAGACCAACGATTTCAACAGGATCGTTCACACGTACCTTACCGCGCTCGATACGGCCGGTAGCTACGGTACCACGACCTGTGATAGAGAATACGTCTTCTACAGACATCAGGAACGGCTGATCAACCGGACGGGGAGGCAGCGGAATGTAGTCATCCACAGCAGCCATCAGTTCGTCGATTGCGCCTACCCATTTAGCATCGCCAGCCAGCGCGCCGGTTGCAGAACCTTTGATGATAGGAGCGTTGTCACCGTCGAAGCCGTTTTTAGACAGCAGGTCGCGGATTTCGATCTCTACCAGTTCCAGCAGTTCCGGATCGTCTACCAGGTCAACTTTGTTCATGAAAACAACAATACGGGGTACACCTACCTGCTTAGCCAGCAGAATGTGCTCCCTTGTTTGCGGCATCGGACCATCTGTAGCGGCAACCACCAGTATAGCACCATCCATCTGCGCAGCACCAGTGATCATGTTCTTCACATAGTCAGCGTGGCCCGGACAGTCTACGTGAGCATAGTGACGGTTAGCTGTCTGATACTCAACGTGTGCTGTATTGATGGTAATACCTCTTTCTTTTTCTTCAGGGGCCGCATCGATCTCATCATAACCTCTCTTCTCTGCCAGACCCTTGTTAGCCAAAATGGTTGTAATGGCAGCAGTCAAGGTAGTTTTACCGTGGTCCACGTGGCCGATGGTACCAATGTTTACGTGGGGTTTATCCCGCTTAAAGGTTTCTTTTGCCATTGTATTTTCTTTTTAGATGGTTTGTAAAGATTGTATTAATAGTTGTTTTAAAAACTGTTTTACAAACTTGCGCAGTTGATGAGAATTGAACTCATGTCTTTTTCCGGTGGTTGAAAACCCCGGAACTTGCTCTGCCACTGAGCTACAACGCTTAGTTATAAAAACTTTGATCAGCAGGCCGGTAAGGAATTACTGAAACAATGTTGGAGTGATTGACGGAGGATTCTAATCCTGGCAGTTACCGGCTTCGACCAGTTGTGCGCTACCGCAAATTAAAACCCTGTTTCAAAGACGCTCTGGTTATTAACAGGAATAGCACCTATGACTTTTCCGCTATTACGGAATGCTTTACCATTGGCGCATTCTGCTTATAAAGCCAGTTTGACTTACAATCAAGACTCTTGAGCTGTTGATGAGAATTGAAC
>NZ_DASTRI010000144.1:0-37191 GCF_035761305.1 Chitinophaga sp.
CGCTACCTTTAAAAAGAATGAGGACCTGTACCGCTTTCTAACCAAAGAGGCCGACCGGCGCGGCATTTGGGTGATACAGATGTTCTACAACATTATTGTGTCTAAACCCTTTGCAGAAAAGCACGGCATGGTTACGCAGGACCGCAAACGGCCCATTACGCCGCTCATAGCCGACTATACCCGTAAGTCCATAGCAGCATTTGTAGCCAAATATCCGAATGTAGGCCTGCTGGTAACATTAGGCGAAGCCATGGAAGGCGATGAGATGGATATTGCATGGTTCACCAAAACCATTATTCCCGGCGTAAACGACGGGTTAAAGGCCCTCGGCAAAAAAACGTTGCCGCCCCTGGTATTACGCGGGCACGACAGCAACCCGCAGTTGATACTGAAAGCTGCCCTGCCGTTGTATTCCAACATTTATGTAGAGAATAAATACAATGGCGAAGCGCTTACAACCTACACTCCCCGCGGCCCCTGGGCCGCCATGCACCGGGAGATAAGCCGGCTGGCGGTGGCGGATATAGATAACGTGCACATACTGGCCAACCTGGAACCTTTCCGGTACGGCGCCACCACTTTTATACAAAAATGCGTGCAGGCCATGCACACGGCGCATGGCGCCAACGGCCTGCACCTGTACCCGCAGGCCTCCTACTGGGACTGGCCTTATACAGCCGACAAGGCAACTCCACGCCTGCTGCAGATAGACCGTGACTGGATCTGGTACCAGGCCTGGGCGCGCTATGCCTGGAACTGCCACCGCAACCGCGCGGAAGAAGATGTGTACTGGAGCAGGCTGCTGAACGCCCAATACGGCACGCAGGCCGGCAGCCACATACTGGAAGCCTATGAGCAGGCCGGCGAAATAGCGCCCAAGCTGCTGCGGCGTTTCGGCATTACTAACGGTAACCGGCAAACGCTTACGCTTGGTATGTTTATGAGCCAGCTTATTGATCCCAAAAGGTGGCGGGTATGGCAGGACCTGTATGACTCCGACGGGCCGGAGGGTGAAACCCTGCTGCAGTATGCCGGCAAAGAATGGGCGCACCAGCCCCACAAAGGGGAAACGCCGGTACAGGTGATACAGGAGGTAGTGCAGCACGGACAGCTGGCCGTAGCCGCTATTGAAAAAGCCGCGGGTCATGTGCAGCAAAACCAGGCGGAATTTAACCGCCTTAAAAACGACATGTACTGTTACCGCGCGCTGGCTAATTACTTTAACGCCAAAGTGCAGGCAGCTTTATGGGTGCTGCGCTACCAGCACTCCCGCCAGCTTACAGACCTGGAAAAGGCGCTGCCCCTGCTGAAACAAAGCGTGCAGCATTACCGCGAGCTGGCCGGCCTTACGAAAGATGCCTACCTGTATGCCAACAGCATGCAAACCGCGCAAAGGAAAGTGCCTATCGGCGGGGACGACGGAAAGAACAAAACCTGGGTTGAGCTGCTGCCGCACTATGAAGCGGAGCTGCAGCATTTTAAGCAGCACCTGTATACGCTGCAGCATGCATTGCCCGCAGCCGCGGCGCCCGGCAGCACGCCGGCATTCAGCCCGGCAACCGTTACCGGGTTAAATGCCGCCGGTAACCGTTACCAGCCCGTTGCAGGCGCCAAAGTGTTTACTGACAAGGACGTGCACATACAGGCTGCCGATGCTGCCTTACAGCGCCTGCAGGGCATTGCCTGCAGCATGCAGCAGCAACAGGCCAAAGGCACTATCCTGCGTTTCAGCAACACACATCCGGTAAAGGTGGTAGTGGGCTTTTTTGAAAGCAAGGATAAAGCATGGTTACCCGAACCCGACCTGGAAACAGATGCCGGCGCCGATCAGTACGGGCAGGCCGCCATCCGCATACGGCATGCAGTAACCCTGCCTGGTTTACCGCCGGTGAACCTGCATACCTATTATTTTGATGCAGGCACGCATACCCTGTCATTAGGCAGGGGCGCCTGCCTGGTATTGGGTTTTATGGATGGCAAACAGGAGATCAGCAGCCATACCGGCGCCGGTAAGGCCGGTGAGCTGGACTGGTTATTTGAGCAGTAATCATCACCGACAATTCGTATTTTAACTGTTTAATATGAAATCTATCATTACAGTAGATCATCAGCTGGGCGCGCCCAAATACCAGCAGATTATTCAATCCGTTATTACCGCTATTGATAACAAGCAGTTAAAGATCGGGGATAAAATACCCTCTGTGAATGAAGTGAGCGATGACACCGGCATTGCCAAAAAAACCGTGGTACAGGCTTTTGAGCACCTGAAACAAACCGGCATTATAATGGCCGTAAAGTACAAGGGCTATTTTGTGGCCAGCGCCAACACGCAAACCAAGCACCATATTTTTGTGCTGTTCAACAACCTCACGGCGTATAAAGAGGAAATTTACGAAAGCATTAAAAGTACGCTGGGCAATAAGGGAGTGGTGGAGATCTTTTTCCATCATAACAATATGGAGGTATTTAAAACCCTGATAGCACAGGCAGCGGGCAAGTACACAGAGTACATTATCATGCCCATACCGGATAAAGCTATTAAGCCCGCGCTCAAAAAGCTGCCCCAGGATAAAATATACATGCTGGACCTTGGCTACCATGAATGGGGCAACGCCTACCCCTCTGTGTGCCAGTATTTTGATGAGGATATTTACCTGGTATTGAAAGCGGGCCTGCCCACCATACGCCGCAAATACAGTAAGCTGGTGCTGGTGCAGGGACCTCCCTTCTACAACCAGAAACAGATTGAAAAAGGTTTCCGGCAGTTCTGCCGGGAGTTTGAGCTGGATTTTTCCGTTATTCCCCATGCGCGGAACAAGCGCCCTGCAAAGGGAGAGCTGTATGTGCTGGTGCACGACCAGGACCTGGTGCACCTGGTAAAAAAAACCAACACGCTTTCGTATAAGCTAGGCAGGGATGTGGGTGTTATCTCCTACAATGATATACCTATAAAAGAGATTGTAGGAAATGGCATTACCACCATCTCAACCGACTTTACAAAAATGGGAACGGATGTAATTAACATGATACTCCGGAAGAAAAAAGCGCATCTTAAAAATCCATGCCGCCTGGTAAAAAGAGCCTCTTTTTAGCTGCTATGCATAAGAGCCGGGCAGCTGGATGGTTACTGTAGTGCCTTTACCTGTTTGGCTCACCAGCTGCAGGTGGCCACTGTTGGCAGCTACCAGCTCCTTTGTTATCAGCAGCCCCAGTCCGGCCCCATGCTCGTTCTCCGTGCCGCGCCGGGTAAAGCGCCTTTCCAGGTCAAACAGCTGGCCTTGTATGGCGGCATCCATTCCTATACCGGTATCGGTTATACGTATATGTACCGTTTCTTTTTCCGTGGCTGCCTTTACTGTAACGGCGCCGCCGCCGGGCGTAAATTTAACCGCATTGGAAAGTACATTACGCAGTAAAACAGACAGGTGATCGGGATCGGCATACACCAGCGTGCTTTCGGGCACCTGCAGGTCAAAGGCCAGCCCTTTCTCCGCCATCTGCGAACCCATTTTTACCTGCAGCTGCTGAACGGTGTTCAATACATCGCAGTACTGGGGGCTAACCGTAATGCCTTTCAGCTGTAAATGCGACCATCGCAACGTGTTATCCAGGCTTAATAATACATTATCCAGGCTGTTGCGCGCCCTGCCTGCAAATTCATTGAACAGCGGCGCAGCCAGGTCGGCATCCAGGCTTAAAAGGGATCGCATGGAAGCCAGCGGCTCGCGCAGGTCATGGGAAAGAATGGAGAATATTTTTTCCTTGGAGCGGTTCAGGTTTTCCAGGCGCGCAGCCTTTTCTTCGTTCTGCCGGTTCAGCGCTTCCAGCTGCTGCTGGTAACGCCACTGCTCGTATTTATTAAACAGCAGCACCGCTGCCATAAATATGAATACCGCTATTGCGCTGAGAACTTCACGGGAAGCCGGTAACGGCTCAATAAATGGCCCATGATGCCGGATATAGATATGAATAAAAATGAAAACGAACAGGTCTATCAGCACCAGCGTAACGATCAGCCACCAGGAGCGCAGCAATAGTACAATCACGGCTACATTCAGTAACAGCAACAGCTCTGTGTTGTTATGATACCCCAGTGAAATAAAGCTGAAAAAAGCAGCAATGATAATGATAACAGCCAGCCTGGCGGTCCGGAACTGCTGGAAATGCTGTAACAGTACAATGCCCGATGCAGACAATAATAACAACAGGTAACAGCAGGCTAATCCATAATGTGCTGTAAACAGGTTCAGCACACATAACCCTGTTACCATAACCATGCCCAGCAACGACCCTGCATTCAATGATCTGATTTTCTTTTGCTCTTCAAACGGATGACCAGGCCTGACCCCAATATTGACTACGCGGTGAATGAACGTATCCATGGAAGGCACGAAACTATAATATTTTGCCCAATATTTCACGGCATCAGCCGTATAAAAACATTCGGGCCATTATATGCTGTTTTCCCTTCCCGGAATGCCTTTTAGAAAAAATTAACATGGTTAACAATTGCTTAACTATCTATGACTTTGAGTACAGTACCTTTAAGTGAAGAATTTATAAGACTTAGCAGGGTATTCTTATCCAGGCTTATTTAATGAGGTCCCTTCTGGGCAAAGCAGGGGCCTCATTTTGCTATTCTTTCCCCTCCTTCCGCACCTGGCCTCAAATTGCTACCTTTACTTTATGGACGCCGATATTCATACCCGGTATGAGTCTGATTTTTACCGTGTGCTGGATTTTAAATGCCGGTGCACCGACTGCCGTACCTCAAAACCTGAGTACAGCGAAAGCTTTTGCATCAGCTTTGTACGCAAGGGCAACTTCCTGTTCAATGTATTCCGGCATTCCCTTGACTCCTACAACGGCTGTATATTGATCACCAAGCCCGGTTATGAGCGCACAGTTACCCATGCGCACGCTGTGCCGGATGAATGCACCATTTTTGAGTTCACCAACACCTTCCATAAAGCGCTTACACAACGTTACGGCTACACGAAATTCTTCCGCGATAATGACCTCCACTCCACCCTGATGCATGCCAGCACGGAAACCGAATTCCTGCACTTTTACATTAGCCAGCTGATAGGGCTGCGCAGCGGCAGCAAACTGCATATAGACCAGCTGGTGCTGCAAATGACAGATAAGGTGCTGGGCACCCTTACCGATTATACGCCCGACGCCCGCATTAACAGCCGGTTAAAGCAAAACCACCTTACCACTATAGAGCGGGCCAAGGAATATATTACCACCCGTTTTACGCAGGATATTTCACTGATGGAAATTGCCGCCTACTGTTATGTAAGCCCTTTTCATTTCAGCCGCATTTTCAAAACCTTTACCTCCTGCTCTCCGCACCAGTACCTGCTATCCATGCGGCTGCAGCATGCGGCGCTGCTGCTGCGCAGCACTGCGCTGGCAGTGGCGGATATTGCTTTTACCTCCGGCTTTAACAGCATTGAACATTTTACGGCTGCCTTCCGCAAGCAGTATAATTGCCCGCCGGCTGCTTACCGCAACGGCGTTATTGCCGCCCGTTAAAAGAGCAAGATTCCTTAACCGATTGCCTGGCATGGCCAGTAGCTTTGTTGCATAAAATATATGTTTTTATGAAAGCACAGTTATTAGCCACCCTGGAAAATTCAAAACAGTACACGCTGCAGGTTGCCGGCAAAATGCCGGAACCCGGTTATGCCTCTAAACCAACTCCTGCTGTGTGGAATTTTGGAGAGCTGTTACATCATATTGCCTATGGCATAGAATGGTGGCAGGAAAACTTTATAAAAGGTATTGAAACTGCCTGGGCGCCGCCGGCCGCCACTACCGGGAAAAAAGCCGTTCACAGCTACCTGGAGCAGGCGTATGATGCGCTTAAAGCCACCATTGAGAACACAACGCTCACAGAGGAAGCCGTAAAAGGCTTTCATGCTACCATGGATCATATTACCCATCACCGCGGCCAGGCGGTTACTTACCTGCGGTGCGAAGGCATTGAACCACCGGAATACCGGTATTGAGAATTACGAATTGTCAATTACGAATTACGAATTAAATGCCGTTAATCATAATCATGGCATGGCGCTAATGAATGTTCATGGCCTAATAAAGACTTTCAATACAAATGAACACCTAAATTAATACTGCACTTCCCCCATTCGTAATTCGTAATTGATTTTACTCTGCTTCGCAGATGTACACACTGCTCTCATGCGGGCGTAGCGTGCCTTTAAAGGCAGCGCGCCGGCGGGAGGGCAGGTGTGTTATATTCCATTTACCATGCAGGCCCAGGGCGGCATCTGCATTAATATTGAAGCGCTTTTCACCACTGCTTACGTTTATTACACAAACGGCTATACGGTGGCCCGACAATTCTTTCCGGTATGCCAGTATGCTATCCTGCTCATACACCCGGGAGGCCTGTTTACCCAGCGCATCCTGGTTAATGGCAATTAAGTCTTTATCCAGCAGAATGGCTTTCACGCTATCCTGCAGGTGGCGCACATCCAGGTTTACCATAAGGGGTGCGGCCAGCATACACCACAGTGTGAACTGCGTGCGGTATTCCGTAAGCGTGCAGCCTTTGTAGGTACCGTTCAGGGACGATGACTTTCCTTTGCCGAAAAGTCCCAGCACCAGCAGGTCCGGGTCGTTCCAGCCGCCGGGGCCTGCATATTGCTCCAGGCCCTGCTCTTTATCCACCACATTCATAATGCCATTGGCGCTGTTGCGGTATTCTTTGCTGCGCCAGGTATCGCGTATATCCCAGGTGGTGCGCCATAAGTGCCCGCCGGCAGCTTTGGCCCACAGCCATGGCTGGCGCTGCCCCCATTCGCAAATGGAATATACAATAGGGCGGTGCGTTTGTTTGAGCGCATCGCCCATTTTTTTGTAACGGGCAAACGCAGTGACTACATCGGCCGGCGCATTACAGTAATCGTATTTTAAATAATCGATGCCCCAGTCTGCAAAGGTTTGCGCATCCAGCTCCTCAAAGTTATAGCTGCCCGTTACGCCGCCGCAGGTAAGCGGCGCCGCATCGGAATAAATGCCCAGCTTCAGGCCTTTGCCGTGCACATAATCCGCCAGCGCTTTAATGCCATTGGGAAAGCGCTTTCTATCGGCATACAGCCGGTTCTTTGCATCACGGCCACCTACCCAAAAATCGTCCATCACAATATAGGTATAGCCTGCAGCCAGCATGCCGGAGCTAACCATGGCGTCCGCAATTTCCTTTACCAGCGTTTCTGATACCTCATCTTCAAAAAGATTCCAGCTGTTCCAGCCCATAGGCGGCGTAAGCGCCAGCGAGTCGGTTTGCGCATATAAGCTGCAGGTGCTGATAAAAAATAACAGGCAGCCGGTCATCAGGCCATAACGGAATTGTTTACTCATCTTTTTCAGTTGTAAAAAACAAGATACTTATTTTTGTAGCACTACCCTAAAACAATACACGTTATGCTGCGTTCCACGTTCATGATAGCATTTTGCTGCTATGCGCTTGCCCTGCCGGCGCAGGTGAGCATCAGCAGTAATCACCGTTACCTGCTGCACAACGGCAAACCTTTTTTCTGGCTGGGCGATACTGCCTGGGAGCTGTTCCACCGCCTGAACCGGGAGCAGGCCAGCCAGTACCTGCAGCACCGCGCAGGCCAGGGCTTTACCGTAATACAGGCTGTTATACTGGCAGAATTTGACGGGCTGCACACCCCCAACGCCAATGGCGACCTGCCCCTGCTGCATGACGATCCTACCCGGCCCAATGAAGCTTATTTCAGGCATGTAGACTATATTATAGATAAAGCAGATTCCCTGGGCCTGGTAATAGGACTGTTGCCTACCTGGGGCGATAAAGTGTGGAAATCAACATGGGGTAAGGGGCCTGAGATATTTACCCCTCAAAATGCAAAAGTTTACGGCCAATGGCTGGGGAAACGGTACCGTACCCGGAAAAACATTGTGTGGATCCTGGGCGGCGACCGTACGCCACAAAATGAGCAGCAACTCACCATCTGGCGGCAAATGGCCGCGGGTATACAGGAAGGTGTGGGCGCGGCGTGCGCGGTGATCACCTTTCATACCCAGCCCAATGCGCTGGGCTCTGCGGAATGGTTCCATAACGACGCCTGGCTTAGCTTTAACATGTTCCAGAACGGGCATTGCCGCAATACGCCGGTGTACAATAAGATACAGGCTGCCTATAACCTCACGCCCGCCAAACCCGTGCTGGACGGGGAGCCTATTTACGAAGACCACCCGGTATGCTTCAATGCAAATGACCTGGGCACCTCCAGCGCCTATGACGTACGCAAGTATGCCTACCTTGACCTGTTTGCTGGGGCTTTCGGCCATACCTACGGCTGCCACGATATATGGCAGTTCTACTCCCCTGCGCATGAAGCCGTGAATAACCCGCATGTGCCCTGGCAGCAAGCCATGGACCTGCCCGGCGCAAAACAAATGCAGTATGTACGCAGGCTAATGGAAGCCAATCCTGTAACGGAGCGGGTGCCGGACCAGTCGCTGATAGCGGAAAATAACCTTACGCCCGCAGAACGCATACAGGCCACACGCGGCAGCGATTACCTGTATGTATATACGGCATCGGGACTACCCTTTACAGTGGTGCTGGGGAAAATAAGCGGCAGCAGGTTGCAGGGTGGCTGGTACAATCCACGTAACGGTGCATTTAAGCGTATTGAACAACTGGAGAACCAGGGACAACAAAAATTTACACCACCCGGAACCGGATACGGACAGGATTGGATATTGGTATTACAGGATGCAGCAAGAGAAATGAAGCTCTGACAGAGATGCCGCCTGCATGCGGTTCAGGCAAGGGGACATTGCCTATCCATTGATCACAAACTGGGACATGGGCGGATAATAAAGCATTCTTTTCCAGTCTATTGCAAAAATCTTTTCCAGCACATCTTTGAGATCCGCCAGGGAAGAAGGTTTCTTTGCATACAGGTTAGTGCCTTCACGGTAACAGAATTCAATGGTTTGTAAATCGCTCAGAGATGAATACACGATAATAGGAAGCGAGTCAAACTTCTTATTGGCGCGTATTTCCTTTATGCACTGTTTTCCGTCCCTGCACGGCATCAGCAGGTCCAGGAAAAGCAGGTCCGGATGCTTTTCATCCAGCAGCCTCATTAAAATATCACCATTTTCCGCTCTTGTTAATACCACCTTAACTGTTGTAAGATCGTTAATGGCTAAAGAAAAAATCAGGTAATCATCGTCATCATCTTCCGCCATTAAAACGTGTGTTAGTTCTTGATTAACATTCGTCGTCATAATAATCTTTATCTTTTAAGGAAGAAAATTCCCCCGGCTTTCAAACTGCAAATAAAAGAATTATCAAATAACAATTAAAAATGATTTATGTATGCATTGGTTCGGCCCAACAGTGTACCTTTACATTTGTTATAACCTTTCCGAATGGATGCCACTCAAAAATCATACTAAAAAGACCGAATTAAACATAATACTTATATTTTATCCGTCTGCAAAACCCAGGTCAGTAGGCAGCCTGCATAGCAGACATAGCGCTAAAGGTAAGCTAACAGGAAGATATACACTATTATGCTGCCATAATTTACAGCTATGTTAAACCTGATCCATTATATTATTCTTATTGGCCATGAGCCAAGGCTGCTGCCATTATTGCGCAATAAATTGCTCAATCTGGCTGGGGAGGCGCAGATCGATATTGCGGATATAAACGATTTAAACGGCCTGCTATGCAAACAGCGGCCCGACCTGCTGCTATATGCAACAGCTGCTGATGAACTGTATTTACCTTATATTGATATTATAAGAAAAAATCCGGTGGCTGATGAAATCCCAATAGTAGTATGCCAGGGAGAAATAGAGGAAGCCGTATTGATAGAGATATTACGCGGCATAAACGGAAACAAACCATTACAACATTAAAGCGGCCAGCCGGTCATCAGCCTGGCCATCGTCATCCGCAAACACGCAAGGTCAATCATGGATGCAAGGCCGGAAATATAGCCCTGAGCCGCGGGGCGGCGCATATACGTACAACCGCCCGTTGGCCCGAACATGGGCCAACGGATCTGCGGTGTACATACCTGTTAAACAAATCAGGGCACCTGCACCTCCACTACATCGGAATAATTGAACTGCTTGTAGCTGTCGTTTACGCGCACGCCTACACGCGCATAAAAGGTGCGGCCATGTTTGAGGTCCGGCACTTTCATTACATAGGTCTTTTGTGCAATGGAGTCGTCCCAGTTGCTGTTAATGTCTATCTTATTCGGCTTGCTCTGGTCGGGCGGATTGGTGTACTGGCTGATAGTGGCGCCTGCTCCCACATAGGGGGTAATGTTCACAAAAGGCTGCGCATCAATAATAGTGGGCAATCCTTCTGTAACCGGCGCTGCCAGCTTAAACTCCATAATCAGCGTATCGCCGGAAAGGCGGTGGCTGAAGTTTGTGATCTTCAGGTACGGCGTTAGCTCAAAGTCATGCGTGGTAAGGCCGTTAATATCCAGCTCCACCGGATCAACCGGCCAAAAGGCGCCATTAACAGGCGTTACGCGGTAATGCCCGCTGAACAGCTTTGTATCTTCAAAAGTACCATCCGGTTTGGAAGGAATGTACTGCGGCGTGGGTGTTTCGCTCCAGCTCAGCTCCTCCAGCTTTATCTGCACGCCGCCTGTTTCTGTAGAAAAGTTATTCTTGCCATTGGTAACATCCAGCAATCTACCCTGGAAACCGGCATTGGGCCCCGGCTGATTATCTGTTTTGGTACAGGAATATGTTGATAAAAGGAACAAGCCTATCAACAATCCTTTAAATATCCTTTGCATAACACGGTTCATTTTTAAATTAATAGTTCGGGTTGTTGGGATATAAGTTCGGGTTCTTGCCCAGCTCTCCGCCTGGTATAGGCTCGTAATAATATTTCTTTTCAAAGGTGTAGGAACGCTGGAAAGGTTCCAGCTCACGCAGGAATATATACTTATCCTCATTCAGTATATAATAAGGCAGCAGGGCGTGGAAGCGGGTATTATCCAGCACCTTGTCTGCAATGCGCCAGCGGCGCAGGTCCCACCAGTACTGTTTTTCAAAGGCCAGCTCTTTACAGCGTTCATTCCTTACCGTATCTATGGTGATGGCGCCGGTTACCGGCGGCGCGCCGGCCCGGTCGCGCAGCTGGTTAATAACTGTCACCGCATCGGTAGTATTGCCTAATTCCATAGCAGCTTCTGCGCGGTTCAGCAGCACTTCTGCATAGCGCATATCAATCCAGCTCTGGGTGCTCATGTACAAACCGCATTGCGACTGGTCTCGGTTATAATCCACGTACTTACGCACGTAAAAGCCGGTGCGCGTCATATCATCGCCGTTGGTGCTAACGCCGGTAAAGCCAATGATGCGTTTTCCCTGGTACAGCGCATCTGTTGTGCCGGAAAGGTGGCGGTACTGGGCATTGGGTGGGTTAAGGCCCAGCTCTGACGCGGCTGTGCCGGAGAACTGGTCGTAAATGCCACGCTGCGTATCAAACTGCCGGCCTCTTAATGTGGCGCCGGGAAAATATACTGTTGCCAGTAAACGCGGCTCCAGCCCCTGCATAAGCTCCGCGGTATTGTTAAAGCGGCGCGGCGTACCATCGGGATTTACAATGGGCAGCGCCCCTGCAAAACGCTCTACAAACTCCAGGGTGGGATAAGCGCGGGAAAGGCCATCAGCGGTCATGTAACGGCAGGTCATGGTAGCATCCCAACTGTGGGCCGTATTGCTCGTAAGCGAGTAGTCCCTTACCAGTATGTTTTCAGGGCTGTCTTTATCCAGGAACAGGTCTACATAGTTTTGTTCCTTATTATCCATCTTCTTTTTGTACAGGTCATAATGCCCTTCCAGCAGTTTGGCGGCATCCCAGGCCTGCTTGAAAAAGCCGTCGGCCTCAGAGGCGGGTATGCCTACATAGCCCTGGTCACGGGCATCGCCGGCTACATAGTTCGCGGAACCATATTTGGCAATGGTGCCCGCATACAGCATGGCGCGTGATTTAAGCGCAGCGGCTACGTAGCGGTTAGCCCTTGCGCGCACGCTTTTTTCCGGCATCAGCAGGTAAGCGCTGTCCAGGTCAGCGGCAATGAACTTCCATACATCCACTTCCTTATCGCGGTGCACCTGCAGCTCTTCAATAGGCTGTTCGGGATAGTTCTGCACATTTTTAATGATGGGCACACCGCCATATCTTTTTACCAGCGCAAAGTAAAAGTAGGCGCGGCAAAAATAGGCTTCGCCCATCCACGCGTCTACCTTCTCTTTGGCAAAGTTCACGGCATTCTTTGGCAGGTTTTCCAGCAGGTAATTGACGGTGCGTATATCGCCGTAAGGCCAGTAACCAAAACCGCCGGCGGCATCGTAAGTGCTGCCGTAAGGACCTACCAGCTCACCGCATATAGCGCCGGGATGATAAAATTGCTCCCATCCCCTGTTAAAGCCGCTGCCTTCATTGCGGTAATAGAAATCCTCAATGGGCAATGCTTTGTAAATCGTGGCCATGTACGCGGTTATGCCGTTTTCGTTGTTAAATACATCCTTGTCCCGGATCACGTTCAGGGGCGCTACATCCAGCTTATGACAGGCTGCCAGCATGCATCCTGCAAGAATGGTTATGATGATATATTGTAGTTGTTTCATGTTGTTCGTTTGATTTAAAATGTAACACTGGCTCCAATGCTGTACGTTCTGTTCATGGGGTATTTATACCCGCCCTGTGAATAGTTCCAGTCGGCACCGGTGGCTACTACGCCGGGATGCTCCGGATCGCTGTTCTTCAGCCCTGTAAAGGTGAGCAGGTTGTAGCTGTTCACATACACCCGGAAATTGCTGATGCCTGCCTTTTGCAGCCATGCTTTGGGCAGGGTATAGCCCAGCTCCAGCGATTTTATGCGCAGGTAAGCGGCGTTTTGCACGGCGCGGGTCCCTTCTGCAACGGGCGATCCCATAGCCGGGTAGTAGCCCGGCGCCCATACGGTGTTAGGATCAAATACATCTGCATCAGGATCGGCAGTATGCCAGCGGTCCAGGAACTGTGTAAGGGAGCTGCGGCCGTACATGAGCGGTTCCGCCATCTGCTCGGCATACTGCACATAAAACTGGGTAGCGCCCTGCAGCAGCATATTAAAATCAATGCCATGCCAGGCAGCGCCAATGGTCATGCCGTAGTTAACCATAGGTATATCGCGGGTGGCAATCGGAAATTCATCCTTGCTGTCAATTACGCCGTCGTTATTCCAGTCAACATAATAATAATCGCCCGGCACCGCGCCCTGGTTGCCGCCGCCGGCATTTACATCATGGTTATAGATCTGGTCATAAGAAGTGTACTGGCCGCCGTACTCCTTGCCCCACCAGATATTGGTGTAGCGGTCCTGCTGCGAGTTCTTCCAGTTCTCGTACGAGTTACCGGCGCGGGTTTGCTCTACGTGGCGCGTCATGGTGCGGGTAGACGACAGGTTGGCGCTGATGTTATAGCTGAAATCACCAATGTGGTTGCGGTGTGTGATCAATATTTCTATGCCGCTGGTACGGTCGCTGTTCAGGTTCTCCTGCGGCAGATTGGTGCCTACAGTACCGGGCAGCGTGGTGGTGCGGGTGGCGGGCAATCCATCACGGTTACGGATAAAGTAATCCACGGAACCGCCTATGAGGCCGCGCCACAGGTCTACATCCACACCCAGGTTCAGCGTTTTGGCTGTTAGCCAGGTAATATTGGGATTTACCACGCCGCGTGATGCCAGGCCGTTGGTAAAGTTGTTGCCAAAAATATAGCCGTTCACCGGGTAGTTATAACCGGCTATATACTGGAACGCGGTGGCGGCATCGTCACCGGTTTTGCCGTAAGAGGCGCGCAGCTTCAGGTTATTGAGCACATTGGGCGCAAACAGGTTTTGAACAAAAGGTTCTTCGCTCACCCGCCATGCAACAGATGCTGCAGGGAAAAAGCCCCATTGTTTGGATGCATTGAACTTGCTGGAGCCATCATAACGAAAGCTGAAATCAAATATATACCTGGTTTTATAATCATAGCCCAGGCGGCCCACCACGCCTTTGGTTACCACATCGCCTAAACCATTGGGGTCCATGGCGCCCTGCTGGTTGTTAAGATCGCCGGCAAACAGGTAAGGGATGCCGAGCGAATACTCGCGCTGCGCGTAAAAGTTATCCTGGCTGGTATAGCTTTCTTCATACAACAGCAGGCCGCTTACGTTATGCGTTTGGTTAAAGCGCTTGTTATAGTTAAGCGACAGCTGGAACAGCGTGGAGGTGGTGTTCCAGTACTGCCGGTTCACAGTAGAGGGCGTGCTTACCAGCGTGGCCAGGTAGCTGTTAGTTTGCGGATCGTACTGGTACAGGTTATAGGATTGCTTTACCTGTGTATTATCCGCTATGTTAAAGCCGTAGTTGTACATGCCTTTGGCGGTTAAGCCTTCTATGCCGGGTACATCATATTCCAGTCCCAGCTGGCCCTGGAAATTCTTGTTCCGGTATTTCTGGTAGCCTACATAATCGGCATCGGTTATCACTACGGGGTTGGCGTTGTCCGGCTCCAGGTGCGGGTACAGGGGATTGTTGTTCGCGTATATCTGGTCGGTAGGCAGCTGGTTCCAGGTGTATTTGAACATTTCCCATACGCCCCTGCCGCCGGGCTGGTTTTTAGTATCAGTATAGCCGGAGGCCAGTATCTGCGCACGCAGGCGTTTGGTAATTCTTGCATTGATGTTGGAGCGGAAGTTCCAGCGGTCGTAGTTCATATCGCCGCTGCGGAACATGCCATCCTGCTTAAAGTAGCCCAGGTTAAAGAAATAGGTAACCCGGTCGCTGCCGCCGTTCACGCTGAGGGTATGCTGCGTTTCCGGCGCAAAGTCCTTCATGGTAGCGCCTACCCAGTCGGATGATTTAAGGGTGCCGTTCCTGTACAGCTCCATATCGGCATCTGAAAAGGCGGGCGGCATTTGCGTTAAAAAGTTGTTGCCGAAATCCCTTTTCTGCTGCTCGTTCTTCAACGTCATGTAATCAATGGCGTTCACGCTTTGGGGCGTGTTCAGGAACTGCTGCCAGCTTTGGTTTACGGAGTAGGTAATATCAAACTTGCCATTGGCGGCGCGGGAGCCTTTTTTGGTGGTAACCAGTATAACGCCGTTGGCTGCACGCACGCCGTAAATAGCGGCGGTGGCATCTTTCAGCACGGAAATGTTGTCGATCTCGTTCGGGTCCATGCGGGAAAGATCGCCGCTGCCACGGGGTACGCCATCTATTACCACCAGGGGGTTGCCCATGCCGCGTATGTCAAACACATTGTCGTATGCGCCGGGCTCGCTGCTTTTCTGCAGAACGCGCATACCGGGCACCTTGCCGGTGAGCATGTTCACCACGTTTTCGTTCTTGGTGGTAGTGATCTCCTCCCCTTTCAGCGTGGAGATGGAGCCGGTTAACCTGGCCTTGGCCTGGGTTTGGCCGTAGCCTACCACCACTACATCGGTAAGGCTGCTGATCAGCGGCATCAGGCGAATGTTAAAGGTGGTGTTACTGCCTACCGTTACCTCCTGTGTGGTATAACCCAGGTAAGTGAACAGCAGCACGGCCTGCCGGTCCGGCACGTTAAGGGTAAAACGGCCATCCGCATCTGTTTGGGTACCGGTTTGGGTACCTTTCACGTGTATGTTCACCCTTTCCAGCGGGGCGCCCAGGCTGTCTGTTACACGGCCGCTGATGGTGATGGGCGGGGCCGGCGGCGCCGGGCTGGCGGCAGGCGCTTTACTTTTTATCACCACGGTTTTATCAATAATGTCGTAAGCCAGCGACTGATCTTTCAGGCATATTTTCAATACCTCTTCCAGCGGGGCATTGCTTACATGAATGCTTACCGGGGCAGCATTGGCAACCAGGCGGTCGTTATACAGGAAGTTATAACCGCTCTGTTTGCGCATATCCTTAAATATTTTGGCTAAGGGAACATTGGTGCCTGAAAGTGTAACGCGTTCCTGCGAAAAACCGATGGCGCTGGCCTGCAGGAAAACAGCTATAGTCAGGAACATTGTCAGTTTCATAACAAGGATAATTTTGGAAGGGCAGCACGCAGGCATGCGCCTGCGTTTGCAAAGTGCGTACAATTGCATACATTCGTAAAGTTTACGTTTTGAATTAATGATCCCTGCAAGGATGTTAATGAAAGACTAAACCAGCCGGTAACACTCGTCCTGTTCCCGGCTTTTTTGTAGTGGTGGAATTACGTTTTCATGATGCTTTTTGTGGAATTTTAGTTAAATAATTTTCTCTGATTGTTGGCTGATAGTTTTCCCCCTTTTTTTGTGTGTTCACTGAAATTTTTATCCGCTGATCTTGTATTATTTCATAACGGTCGCTTTTTTATCATCCACCCTGAAATGTAGTCCCCCGGCCAGCTCCAGCATTTTAAACACCTCCGATACATTTACGTTCTTACGGATGTTGCCGCTCAGGTACGCATCCAGGGAGTCCTGGTAGGTTACCTCTACATCGTACCAGCGCGATACCTGGCGCATGATTTCGTAAATGCTGGTATGGTTGAAATAAAATTCCCCGTTTTTCCAGGCAATGGCTTCTTCTACATCTACTGCCTGCACTTTGATGCCGCTGTTACCGTTCTTGTCTATTACGGCCTGCTGCCCGGGTTTAAGCAGCGCATTCTTTTTCCCATCGGATATATTCACAGCGCCTTCCACCAGCGTGGTTTTCACAGCTGTTTCATCGTAGTAGGCCATTACGTTAAAGCGGGTGCCCAGGTCAGTAATGTCCATACGGGCTGTGTGCACAATAAAGCGCTGCCTGGCGTTGTGCGTTACTTCAAAATAGGCTTCGCCGGTAAGGGTCACCTCCCGGAGCGGGCCACGGAAGGCCACCGGGAATTTAAGGGACGACGCCGCGTTAAGCCACACCTTGGTGCCATCCGGCAGCGTAAGCTGAAACTGGCCGCCACGGGGCGTTGTAAGGGTGTTATAGCTAACGGCGGCCTCATTGCCATGCACATTATACTGCAGCGCGCCGCCCTGCTGCTGAATGGCTGTACTGCCTTGCTGCATGGTACGGCTGCCGGCGCTGTCCAGCGCCACGGTAGACCCGTCTGCCAGGGTAAGTACCGCCTTATTGGTACCGGGTGCCGCATCATGCACCAGCGCCTGCGCGGTTTGCACCGGCAGCTGCGCATTGTTATGGCGCATATAATGATACATGAAACCGGCGCCTGCCAGCAGCAACAGCACAGCAGCCGCGGCATACTTCCACCAGCCTGTTTTGCGTGTTTTAGCCGGGCTGCTTTTAACAATACGGTTGAACATATGATCCCAGTCAACATCCTGCACTGCGCTGCCGGGCCGTAGTTCGGCAAATGCTTCATCGAGCAGGCGGTGCACCTGCTCGTCCTCTTCACGGGCCATAGCCGCGTACAGCTCTTCCAGCTCTTCCCTGGTACAGGAGCCGTCTAAATAGCGATGCAATAAATACCGCATTCTTTCTGCCGATGGCTGCATGCTCATAAATTATAAGGTTGATTAACTATACATGACCCCTGCACATGAATAGGACGAAGCCGGCGCCCGGGTATAACCGTTTCCGGAAAAATTTTTTTTAACAGGAGGAGAAAATTTGGGGGGAGAGGGGAAGCTGGCAGGTAAAACGGCCACCTGTAATAGCATACTTACGGCAACTGCTGCGTGCTGTAACCAGCGTTAGTTTGCCTACAGTAAACGATCCCAGGCGCTGATCCAGAACAGCAGTGCCAGTAACGGGGAGTGCTGGTCCAGGAAGGATTTAACATGTTTCAGCGCTTCTACCAGGATGTTATTTACCCGGCTTTTGGAAAGGCCCAGGCGCTGTGATATTTCCAGGTGGCTGAGGCCCTGCTGCCGGCTCATTTGAAACACCAGCTGCTTTTGCCTGGGCAGTCCGCTCAGGGCCTGGTTCACCAGCTGGTAATACTCGCGGGCGCTTAGCTCATTTTCAAGGCTGTTATCGGCGGCAGTGGCAATATTGGCCCATACGTGGTTCAGCAGGCGCTGATCCCTGGCGGCTTTGCGAATGCTGTCCAGCGCTTTGTTACGGGCAATTACATAGCAGTAGTGGGCCGGCTTTTCAATAAAAGGCAGGCTTTCGCGGTTGGCCCATATCTTCATAAAGGTGTCCTGCACAATTTCCTCTGCATCTGCCCTGGATTTGGTGAGGCGCTCTACAAAAGTGAAGATAAGCGGGGTGTAATGATCAAAGAAAATGCGGAACGCTGCTTCATCCCCCTGTGCAATACGCTGTTGCAGGTGTTTTTCATTATGTAATGGTTCTACATACAAGGCCCGTGGTAATTTGGTATAAAAATAGACAAATTGGTTAAACTTTACCCGGTGCTAAGATATTCGCAGGAGTTGCAGGCCGGCAGCGGACGGCAGTTGTACCCTGGCTGCGGAGCGTTGCAAGCTGAAAGAAGGGACTATCCGGCCATTTTGCAGGTGGCTTCTCCGGATCGCATTAAGCACAGCGCCTTCTTCGCATTGCCGGCGCGTTTTTCAACCATAACTGAAATAGTCTTAATTTTATACTATGGAGTTTACCCATTTCCGCCCGTCTGACCCTTTAAAGCCTTACATCAGGTACTACTACCTTTTTGTATCGGATGCGGCTGCGGCATTTGAAGATACCGTATTTCCCAGCGGCGATATGGAAGTGATCTTTAACCTGGGAGCAGGTACGTGGGAGGCCGGGGCAGGCAGCCAATTCCGTAAAAATCCGCCGGTAGAGCTGTGGGGGCAGATCACCAAGCCTTTACCCATCCGCTCCAAAGGACGGCACACCATGCTGGGCATCCGGTTTCTCACACATGCAGCCGCCTGTTTTTTCAATGATGAAATGGGTATTTTCAACGACCGGGTTTCCGACCTCTCCGATATTATTGGCCAGCCGGTAAAAAGCCTGCATGCACAATTGCTGGAAACAACGGCAGCGGCTAAACGTATTGCGCTGGTAGAACAATTTTTACTGCAAAGGCTCCGCCGCAATGAAAAGCGATCCGGCAGCCATCATAAGGTAGCCCACATTTTAACCAGCATCCGGAACAATGCGGAGGCTACCAGCATCAGCAACATTGCTTCACAGCACGGCATTACGCCCCGTTACCTGCAAAAGCTCATTTACCAGCATACCGGCCTTTCTCCCAAATCATTCAACAAAATATGCCGGTTCCAGCAAAGCCTGCAGCTGATTACCCGGGGCAGCACATCACTCACCGCTATTGCCTATGACTGCGGGTACTTTGACCAGTCGCATTTTATCCGTGATTTTAAATCCTTTACCGGCCTTACCCCTTCTGCTTACCTGGAAAACCAGTCGCCTGTAAGCCTGGCTTTAGCCCAATAAATTATCCAGTTCCGTTTTATACAATTTGGCCATTGCGGATCGCCCTAACTTTACTGAAAAATATCAGCAACGCATAAATCTTTTTCTATGAGCTTTTTTGAAACATTTGCACAGCTGCACCAGCAAGCCACGCCCCTTTTACTGGGCAACATCTGGAACGTACAAAGCGCCCGGGTATTTGAAGCCAGCGGATATAAAGCCATTGGCACCTCCAGCATGGCCGTAGCCCAGTCACTGGGATATGATGACGGCGAAAACCTGCCGTTTGAGGTGCTGCTGCAACTGGCCAAAAGCGTAACAAAGGCTGTAAGCATCCCGTTCACGGTGGATATTGAAGGCGGCTACCACCGCACCGCCGAAGGCATTATTAAAAACATTTCGCAATTGCATGATGCGGGCGTAGCAGGCATTAACCTGGAAGACACCGTTCCTGGCGCCAGCCGTGAGCTGCAGGATGTTGGTTCATTTCAACAGCTGCTGGCCGCCGTAACCAATCACCTTAGCCGCAATAATTTAAAGGTATTCGTGAATGTAAGAACAGATGGCTTTTTGCTGGGCATGCCCACTGCCCTGGATGAAACGCTTACCCGCGTTAAAAGCTATGAAAATGCGGGCGCCGACGGCCTTTTTGTGCCCTGCATTACCCGGGAAGATGATATTGCACAGGTAGTGAAAGCCACGCCCCTGCCCATTAATGTAATGTGTATGCCGGACCTGCCGGACTTTGCGGAGCTTACAGCGCTGGGCGTAAAACGCATCAGCATGGGCAGCTTCTTTTTCGATAAGGTATACAGGAATGCGGGCGCACTGGCAGCTGCTATCAGCAACAATGAAAACTTTACAGCTCTTTTCTCTTAAATACCCACTTCTTCCGCCATTATAAAAAAGCCCCCGAAAGTGCTTAACTTTTGGGGGCTATTCAAACAGCCTGCCTTTTCCTATAACAGCAAGGCCTACTTTTTTTTCCGTTTGCGCTGCTTCATTTCTTTTTCATGCTGCTCCAGTAGCAGCTGCCAGTTGTCGTTGGGTATGTCTTCGGAAAAGCTGATGGTTTCGCGATAATCGTTCTTATCTATTTTCATTACCTGTATCTCTTTACCCAGGTAGGTTTGTATCTGCTCCAGCACCGGCTTTTCTTCGTTGCTGCAAAAGCTCACAGCCTGGCCTTTCTGCACACCACGGCCGGTGCGGCCCACACGGTGCACATAGTTCTCCGGCTCATCCGGCAGGTCGTAGTTCACTACGTAATCTACATTGGGAATATCTATTCCACGGGCATTTACGTCTGTGGTAATGAGTACTTTAATATCGCCTTTTTTAAATTCCTTCATTACAGAAAGCCGGTCGTCCTGCTCTTTTCCGCCGTGCATGGTAAGGGTTTTAATGCCTACTCTTTCCATGGCTGCGGCTACCCGCTCTGCGCGCACTTTGGTACGTACAAATACCAGTATTTTATTTTCAGGAAATTCCTTTACCAGCCGCTCCAGGAAAAAGCGCTTATCATCCATTTCCACGAAGGCTACAGCGTGGCTCACGTTTTTAGACACCGGATCGTCGGGAGATATTTGTATGCGTATCGGGTTGCGGACAATGGAATAGGCCAGGTCCTTGATCTCCGCATCAATGGTAGCGGAGAAAAAGAGGGTTTGATGATTGCGGGGCAGGTGGCGGATCACATCGCGTATATCGCGGATAAAGCCCAGGTCCAGCATATGGTCTGCTTCATCGAGAATAAGGGTTTGCACATGGCGCAGGTCCAGGTGGCCCTGGCTGATGAGGTCAAACATACGGCCGGGTGTTGCGATCAGCACATCCACGCCGTTATCCAGCTTTTTGATCTGCGCCTCCTGCTCAACGCCGCCGAAAAGGCTCATAATATCTACCCGGGTATATTTGCCCAGCTGTTTGAACACATCGGCAATTTGTATGGCCAGCTCGCGGGTGGGCACCATTACCAGGCACTTTACCTCACCCCGGGTGCGGGAGCGGCTTTGCTGGTGCAGCAGGTGCAGCACTGGAATGGCAAAAGCGGCTGTTTTGCCGGTGCCTGTTTGTGCAATGGCCAGCACATCATCTCCCTTGAGAATAGATGGAATAGCCTTGTACTGGATGTCTGTAGGGCGTTTAAAGCCATTCTCTTCCAGGCTTCTTTTAATTTCCTCTGCTATACGGTATTGTTCAAACTTCATGAGAACACAAAGGTAGCTTATTTTCAGCGGGTTGGCGCTTACCTGCCCTTTGCCAGGAAACCGTCGGCTGCGCCTTCTTCCAGCGCAATGTAAGCGCGTATCCAGCTTTCTTCACTAAGCCGGCGCCATTTGTGGCCGGAGCCGGTAACATCTGTAGCCAGCAGCACATCGCCGGGATGTATAATGAAGGTGCTGCCATCTGTTACCGTAAATTCCAGCGAGCCGCGGAGCGTTATTACATATTGCTTCCTGGGCGCAGGGTGCCAGTCAAATGCACTACGGGCAGGGTCATCTTCCTGGATGAGGAAAAAGGGAGCAGTAAGCGGGGCAGGCATGGTAATGGTGCCTTCTTCAAAAGCGCTATGCCCTTCGGCAGTGGTGTATAATTTATATGCTTTCATGGTGTAGTTGGCGGAGCAAGATAAAGAACAATAGGGATTTTTGGGACGCATGTTCCCCGCGGGCATTTGGAAAAAGTAGTATAAGCATATGGCTTGTTGGGCATAATTATCGATGGCTGACCGGCTGCCCGCCCACACAAAAAACTGGTTTACAACTCCTTACCTGTACAGGCCGGTATTTGTTGCATTAACAAATTAATAGCATGTAAATGTCAGTTGTGCTAACTAATTGTACGGTACCTTTATTTCATTAGTACATAATTATCCTATGAGAAATTTTTGCTTGTAACGAAATTCATAATTTTGGGTTTTCTAATTTTATACTGCCTCCTTATCCAGGGAGGCTTTATTGTTTGGTGGGTGGAGTGCAACTATTTACTATTATTAATTATCTTACAGAAGATTAATCGTTTAAAGAGGACATTCAGGCAGCTTTATTGTACGCCTCCTTGAAAATGAAAAACACGGTTATTATCCATGCAGCCTGAATGGGAAATATGGCCTTTCTCGCCAGCAATTACCAAATTGGATGAAGGAGCAAACAGGCTTTCAGGTAAAATCGGCCTAAGCTATAACTCTCGCAACAACCAGCGGCATTGATATTATAGCGCCTGACTAAATATTATCGCAGGAGCAACCAGTTACTATTATACCATGAACCACATAAAATTTTCCCAAACCTACGATGTAAAAAAGCTGAGTAATGAGCTGGAAACTATTCTGCAGGAAGAATGGCCGTTGCACTTTAATACCAAAGATTTTAACGGCGACTGGCGGAGCATCTCCCTGCGCTCCACCAGCGGCAAAAGCAGCGACATTTACGCGCATGGCAACAGCGCTTACCATAACACGCCGGTGCTGGACCGCATGCCTTATGTAAAAACGATCCTGGACTCGTGGCATTGTGAAAAAGAGGCGGTACGCCTGTTATCGCTGGCGCCCGGCAGCGTAATTAAGCCGCACCGCGATCCGGGATGCAGCTACCACGAAGGATCATTCAGAATACACATTCCTATTGTAACCAACGCAGATGTGTATTTTACCATTGAAGAGGAAAAGCTGCAGCTGAAAGCCGGCGAGTGCTGGTATATGAATTTCGGCGCAACCCACAGCATTGTCAATGCCGGCCATACCAGTAGGGTACACCTGGTAATGGATGGCATCCGCAACAGCTGGACCGACCAGCTGTTTGCCGCACATGGCTACGTGCTTCCCGAAGAAAATGCAACTGCAGATTACGACGCTGCCACCAAAGCCGCAATGATTGCGGAGCTGGAAAAAATGAATACACCTGTTGCACGGGAACTGATCGCAAGCTTAAAAGGAGAAAAATAATGCAGCACGCACCGATAGCCAACTGGATCCCGTTCCATCTCAGCCACTCCAAAGCATACGGCTGGACCGTTAAATGGCTGAACCTTGGACAACAACGGATGATACATCCTTTTTTTGATGAAACCATACAGGTTTGCAGGTACCGGCAAAAAGAAAGGTCGTTCATAGAAAGCCTGAGCACTGCAGATTTTATGCCTGCCGCCTGTAAAAACCTGGCGTCGCTGGAGCCAACAGCATTTATTTTCCATGTTTCCCGCTGCGGCTCTACCCTGTTATCCCAGGCCTTTTCAGCACCGGAGGAAAACATTGTGGTGGCAGAAGCGCCCCTGCTGGACGAGATCCTGCGGGCGGATGAAAAAGGCGCTGCTGCAGATGTTGCCACCCGCGCTACCTGGTTTCATGCGGCATTAAAGCTAATGGGACAAAAACGCAACCTGCAGGAAACAGCTTATATTATAAAATTAGACAGCTGGCATATTCATTTTTATGATCTTTTACGCCAGTGGTTTCCGCAAACACCTTTTTTCTTCCTGTACAGAGAACCCGCGGAGGTAATTGCTTCCCATGAAAAAAGAAGAGGCCTGCACGCCGTTCCCGGCATCATCAGTCCGGCCTTGCTTAAAACCGCGGAACCGGCGTATTACAAAGGCGATTTTAACAGCTATACAGCAAACGTGCTGGAGCAGTATTATTTAGAGCTGCAGCGCATTTACCGGTTGAATGCCCCCCGCAATTATTTCTTTGATTATGCCAATGGCGTGAAAGAAATGGTAACGGCCTTCAGCACATTCTCGGGCATTCCCATAAAGAACGCCGGCCAGGTGCATGAACGGCTGCAATATCATAGTAAATCGCCTCAAACGCCTTTCGGGCCTGCATCCTGTTCAAACAGGGAAAAATATTTCTTTAAAGATTGCCATGCTGCTTATGAGCAGTTAAGGCTCCTCACCCTTTAAGCACATCCAGCTTTGTAAGGGAAGGGCTGTGTGTTGAGTTGCGCTGCGTTCTTTTCATCATAGGCCAGGCCGTAAATATTTTTTATCTTCAGTATACAAGTGATAATTATATGCCTATCACAATCACAGACATCATCTCAAAAATTGCACATAATAAAGCTGCCCTTGGGATAATGCTTTATGGCAGCGCATCTACATACGATATATCGTCTTTTGAAAGGGAAATGGGTATAACACTTCCGGATGACATTAAAACTTTTTACAACTTTTGTAATGGATTTGAGTCAAACGAAGATTTGTTTAGAATTATACCTTTAGCAGAAATAACTGAAGAAAGGAATAGCAATTATTTAGTAAGGCCGGGCGATTTTCATATTGCGGAATATATGGTCTATTGTGATATGTGGAGCATTACAATAGCCGCCAATGATCCTAATAAATACTCAATTTATAATAAGACGGATAGCGTTGTCACTTTAACTAACTCCTTTTCTGAATTTCTGGATAAATTTTTAGCTGGCGGAGTATACAATGGCCTCTATGAATGGCGGGCGCAAATTGAAAACAATGCCTGGTTGTAACTATGAAATGATCGCAATTGTCGCAGGCTGTTACCGGGGGGTAATAGCTCCCGCCTTCAGTTACCAGTACTTTGGCAGCTATCGCGTTTATGATATACTGTTATAATAGAAAGCGCGGTGGCAACGCGATTGTTAGTGCAGGTGTTTAATCCCTTTTTCCCATTTGTCTTTTATTTGCCACAACATAACAAGGTAAGGAATAACAATTGCAAATTCCCATACATCAAACCGCATGTAAAAGGGGTGTATGCCGTCTGTGAAAGGAAACCCTGTGATGAACAGGATTAAGGTAATAAACCCTTTTACTACCAGCACCGTCAATATGCTCCATTTTTTTTCCAACCAAATGAAGAGGTTCAAAAGAAATATGCTACCGGATAAGAAAACCCCAACAAATGACATGAACACAGGTGATATAATATCAACTATCGCAAGCCAAACATTAAAACTCATAAGCCTGCCGCTGAACGGCAACACCATTCCAATCCCCGAAAGAATCATAAAAAGCCAAATGTATATTTTCAGTGCAAGCGGTATCAGGTGCCGGCGCTGTATCAACACTTCGGAAAGAAACTGTTCATCAAAAATGGAATCGGGTTCGTGCTGCATATGATCGTGAGCTGGTTAGGGTTTAGCTGCCTGTGCTTTCCTGGCTGCAATCTCTTTCCCGGATAATGCCCCGTGCTTCCAGCTGCGCCAGATCGTTGTTAGCAGAAAAATGTAAGGAATTTCAAGTATAACAGGGAAAAGATTGCCGGTGAGCCCCATACCTTGTCCCATAAAAGTTGAAGGTACATACAGGAAAAGCGACGTAACAATGTACAATATAGATACAATAAGCGCTGCCTGCACGGCCCACTTCTTCTCGCGCCACAGCGAAACGGCGGCAGCGCCCCGCAATATTGAAAATGTATACCTGCCCAAAATGAGGATAACAGCAATGCCGGCGCCTGTTCCTTCGTCACTTACCAGGTTAAATAAGCTGACAACCGCACGGGCCAGGGCAACCGCACCGCTGATTGTATAAAACCCGGCATACAGCTTCAGCATGAGCGGCATAAGGTTAAGGCGGCGGGTATAAATGGAAGCCAGGAATTGTTCGTCGAAGATAGAATCGGATGTTTCTTCCATGGTATAAAGGGTGTGATAAATAATAACCGGTTAATTACCGGAACGGCGATAACAAATTACTGAATTATCTGAATATGCTGTGCTGCGTTTTACCTTCGCGGAAATTAAAAAACCCGCTCATTGAGAGCGGGTTTTACTTTTGATATTTTCTTTCGTTGCCCGACCTGGATTCGAACCAAGACAAACAGAGTCAGAGTCTGTCGTACTACCGTTATACTATCGGGCATTGCAAATTGGGAGGGCAAATGTATAATTTTTTTGAAAAAATACCCAATAAATATATTTTTTTTTCTGTGCAAAGCCCCTCCTAAACCGGCTGCCTGCCCTCTGAAATGCAGGCTGCTGGCTACCGGGTAGCTGGATGCTAATTCTCGTCCGGCAGGCCCGGCTGTACGTGCCTCTTTTCAAAGCCCGGGATTGCAGCGCCGGAATGAGGTAACTATTTATACCGCGATATACAATCACTATCGTTCTATGACAGGTACAGCATAAGACTGCTTTTGTTATATTGTGCGGATAAACCCTTGACTGCATGACCACGGAACTGATACAGGTATTAATTGCTTTACTGGCAGGCATTGGCGTTATTATCCTACTCACAGCTAAATACCGGGTACACGCCCTGTTTGCCCTGTTCCTGGCCTGCTTTGTAACAGGCCTGGGCGTACAGCTGTCTGTAGCAGATATTATTACTGCCATGAAGGACGGCTTTGGCAACATCATGAAATCACTGGGCTTTATTATTGTGCTGGGCACCACCCTGGGCGTGCTGCTGGAATTTACCGGCAGCACCCGTGTAATGGCCGCTTTTATATTAAAGATGGTGGGCGAAAAGTATGCAGCGGTGGCCATGAGCCTTACCGGCTTTATTGTAGGTCTGCCTATTTTTTGCGACTCCGGCTACATTGTGCTGAGCGGCCTTAACCAGTCGCTGGCAAAACGTACGGGCATTTCCGTAGTAATTATGGCTGCATCCCTGGCTACCGGCTTATACGCCGTGCATTGCCTGATACCGCCCCACCCCGGCGCCACTGCTGCCGCTGGGGCCATAGGCGCTGATTTTGGGAAGCTGATGTTAATGGGTATTGGTGTAGCCATACCCGCTGCTGTTGCCGGCGGCTGGTGGGCGCGTTATGCAGGTAAAAAATTGCCGGTAGTGCAGCATACGTTTACTGAGGAAACGGCGGAAAGTCCCGCCCTACCGGTATGGCTGGCCTTTTTACCCGTAGTGGTGCCTATATTGCTTATTGCGTTGGGTGCTTTTACCAATATTGAAAAAGACGGCAGCAGCTGGTTCCGCATTTTCCATATCCTGGGCGATCCGGTGCTGGCCCTGTCTGCAGGCGTGCTGCTGGCTTTTACCGGCGGCAGGGGATGGACCAGGCAAACCACCGGCAAGCTGCTGCAGGAAGCCGCGGAAAAAGCAGGCGGCATACTTGTGATCATTGGTGCAGGCGGCGCTTTCGGGGCGGTGCTGGCGGCGGCTAAAATAGGCGAGCATGTAAGCGCAGCCGTACCATTGGGCAGCCTGGGCATCGTATTCCCGTTCCTGTTAACAGCGCTGCTGAAAACCGCACAGGGTTCCTCTACCGTGGCCATTATTACTGCCGCCTCTATCGTGCAGCCGTTATTGCCCGCGCTGGGACTTGACACGGAAACCGGCCGCATATTGTGCATACTGGCCCTGGGCGGCGGCTCCATGACAATTTCCCATGCCAACGATGCTTACTTCTGGGTTATATCCCGGTTCTCGGGGCTTGATATGCGCACCATGCTGAAAGTATATTCCATTGCTACCCTGTGGATGGGGTTAGTAACCATAGTGGTGGTGTACCTGCTGTCGCTGTTCCTGCTGTGATCAGGGTTGTTTATAGATCACACCGTCTTTCATTACAAAATCTACCTGCTCAAGGGCTTTAGTATCTGTTACCGGGTTGCCCGGTACGGCAATGATGTCGGCCAGCATGCCTTTGCGGATGCTTCCTATTTTTCCGCCCCATCCAAAAATTTCCGCATTGCCGCTGGTAGCCGCCCGCAGTACCGCATCTGCCGGCATGCCATACTCCACCATCTTCTCCAGCTCCAGGTAATTTTTGCCATGCGCAAATACGCCTACGTCGCCGCCGGCGCAAATAGCAACGCCGGCCTGCAACGCAGCGCGGAAACTTTTACGTTTCTGCCGCACGCGTTCCGGCGCGGGGTCAATACCCGGGCGCCATCCTTTGTACATGGCTCCTGCTTCCACGGCCATAATGGTGGGGCACAGCGCAATACCTTTCTCTTTCATCAGGCGGAATATTTCCGGCGTACCGCCATCTCCATGCTCAATGGTGTGCGCACCGGCCAGTATGGCGCGGCGCATACCTTCGGCTGTACCGGCATGCGCTGCCACATAACGCCCGCCGGAGGCCGCAGTTTCCACAGCCGCCTGCAGCTCATCTATGCTAAAGGTAGGCGCGGACTGGTCTTCCAATCCCCAGCGGTAGTCGGCATATACCTTTACAACATCCGCTCCCTTGCCTATCTGTGTGCGTACTTCTTTGATCATGCCTTCCCTCCCGTCAGTTTCTGCCGCGCCTTTGGGCAACTCAAAGTCGGCAATTATGTTTTTTACGCCATAGCTGCCGGTAGCCACAATGGCCCGGGTGGCAATCAGCAGGCGCGGACCAGGTATCACGCCTTTGGCTATACTTTGTTTGAGGCCCACATCATCATACCCCGCCCCTTCCGTACCCAGGTCGCGGGCAGTCGTAAAGCCGGCCATCAGCGTAGCTTTGGCATGTTCCGCAGCGCGTATGGCCCTTTCTGCACGCGACTCGGTAAGCAGCTGGTCGTTCCATTTTACTTCATTGTACGGGTGTAGGAACAGGTGCGTATGCCCTTCAATAAGACCGGGCAGCAGCGTTTGCTGCGGCAGGGCAATGATGCGCGCCGGCGCCGGCGTAGTAAAAGAACCGGCCGGCCCCACAGCCGCTATCATATTGCCTTTTACCAGCACCTGCCAGTTTTTTTGCAGCGTGTGGCCGTCAAATACCTGCATGGGCTGCAGCAGCGTGTAGCCGGTATCTGCCGGCGACTGGGCTATTAACCGGCCAAAGCAAAAACATAACAGCAAACCGGGAAAGCCCATACAGAAAATGGTTTTTAGGAGCGGCTTAAACATGTGTTAAAACATTGGTTTTACAAGATAAGCATTGCGCTGCATACCGCATGCTAACAGCGGTTTACACGCCGTTCTTTTTTTCCGCCGGCTGCCATAATAAATATTTCACATGCCGCAAGCCATAATATTTTTCTAATTTTAAAATATAATGACCGGTCTATCCGTCATGCCTTCATACCCTCATTGATTTTCACTATGCAAAAAGCTAAAAAAGCTAACGGATCCACCACAACAGCCGCCCGCAAGCCCCCCAAGCTTTCCTCCCTTATACAGCCTTACCGCGGTATAATTGGATTGCTGATATTGCTGGCGCTTTTAAGCAACGGGCTGAACCTGGTGATCCCCCGCATTATTGCCTACGGTATTGACGCTTATGGCCGGGGCGATCTGCAGTTCAGGCCAATTTTCCTGTATTTCTCGCTTGCGGCGCTGTTCATTTTCATTTTTGCGTACCTGCAAAGCATTATGCAAACCTACGCTTCGGAAAAAGTGGCGCGCGACCTCCGTACCCGGCTGTCAATGAAAGTATCGGGGCTAACCTATGCGCAGGTACAGGAAAACAATCCTGCCAAGCTGCTCACCAACTTTACGTCCGATATTGATACGGTAAAGCTGTTCGTTTCCCAGGCAGTAGCCTCTATTGCATCGTCGCTTGTGGTGATCATCGGCGCTGCCATATTGCTGATGCAGATCAACTGGAAACTGGCGCTGGCAGTGCTCATGATCATCCCGCTTATTACCCTCACCTTTGTAACCGTATTCCGTAAAATGAGGGCCCTGTTCCTGAAAATCAGGGCTACTATGGACTGGCTGAACAAAGTGATCACCGAAAGCATATTGGGTGCTGCGCTCATACGCGTGCTGAATGCGCAGGCGCTGGAATATGACAAGTTCTTTACCGCCAATACAGAAACCAGGGACATCGGCCTTTCCATTATGCGGCTGTATGCCAAGCTGATACCTGTGATCACATTTATATCCGGTTTGGCTATCGTTACCATTCTGGCGCTGGGCGGGCATTTTGTGATCAGCGGCAGCATGACGCTGGGCGACCTGGCAGCTTTTAACAGCTACCTTTCCATCCTCATTTTTCCCATCATTATGATAGGTATTATGAGTAACGTAATTGCCCAATCTTCCGCCGCCTATCAGCGTGTGGAAACCATATTATCCATGCCCGATGCAGTGGAAACCGGCACCATTACCGCTCCTTTACAAGGCAATATTGCCGTGCGCAACATACGCCTGCAGTATGAGGGCAAACCGGTGCTGAAGGATGTTTCGTTTTCCGTAAAAGCAGGCAGCAAAACCGCCATCATAGGTCCTACGGCAGCCGGCAAAACACAGCTGCTATACCTGCTTACCAACCTCTCCAAACCAGGCAGCGGCAGCATTACATATGATGGCCACGATATTGCCAGCTATAACCGCGATGTTCTGCACAAGCAAATAGGGCTGGTGTTCCAGGACAGCATTATCTTCAACATGAGCCTGCGGGAAAATATTGCTTTTAACGAACAGGTTACGGAAGCAGATATGGAACGCGCTATCACCACGGCTGCGCTGAAAGACTTTATTGATGCGCTGCCGCAGCAGCTGGACACCATGGTGTCTGAACGCGGCACCAGCCTTTCCGGCGGGCAAAAGCAGCGCATTATGCTGGCGCGCGCCCTGGCCATTAACCCGAAAATTTTATTGCTGGATGATTTTACCGCGCGGGTAGACAATCATACCGAGCAACAGATATTACAGAACCTGTCATTGTATTACCCACACCTGACGCTGGTGTCTGTAACGCAAAAAATTGCTTCCATTGAGCATTATGACCAGATCATTTTGCTGATGGAAGGTGAGGTAGTAGCTACCGGCACCCATGAGGAGCTGATGCAAAGCTGCCCCGAATATGTACAGATCTATCAATCTCAACGCAGCACCAATCACTATGAATTACAATCTAAATAGCACTGCCCCCGAACAGAAAACCAGCACCATGGCGGCGCTGAAAAAGCTGTTCCAGTTCCTGGCGGCGGAGCAGAAAACCCTGCTGCTGGCATTCCTGACCATTATGGTAAGCTCGGGGCTAAACCTTACCGGCCCGGTTATTATCGGTTATACCATCGACCATTTTATACAACACCACCAGTATAATAATATGCTGCTGTTCTGCGGCCTGCTGCTGTTGGTGTACACAGTGGCCTTTGTTGCCAACTACCTGCAGGCCCGCATCATGGGCGGTATTGGCCAGCGCATGCTGTTTAACCTGCGCAATGCCGTATTTGCAAAGCTGCAGGAGCTGCCGGTAGCCTTTTTTAACCAGAACAAGGCCGGCGACCTTATCTCCCGTATTAATAACGATACGGATAAGGTGAACCAGTTCTTTTCCCAATACCTGCTGCAGTTTGTAAGCAATATATTCCTGATGGCAGGCTCCGGCGTTTTCCTGCTGTCCATTAACCCGCGCCTGGGCGGCGCCGCGCTGGCGCCTGCGCTGCTGCTGCTGGTGTTTACCCGCCTTATTTCGCCCTGGGTGCGCCGTAAAAATGCAGCCAACATGAAAAGCACCGGCGGTATGAGCGCCGAAGTGCAGGAAAGCCTGAACAATTTTAAAGTAATTGTGGCCTTTAACCGGCGCGATTATTTCAGGAAACGTTTTGATGAGGTGAACAAACGCAACTACAATACTGCCGTAGGCGCGGGCCTGGCCAATAACGTGTTTATGCCGGTGTTTGGCCTGTGCGCACAGCTGGCCCAGCTGATTGTGCTTACCTATGGTATTTACCTGGTGGCTAACGGGCAGTTTACCGTTGGTATGCTCATCAGCTTTTTTGCGTATGTAACCAGCTTTTACAATCCCATACGCCAGCTGTCTGTTCTATGGGCCAACTTCCAGGTAGCGCTGGCCGGGTGGGACCGTATTTCGCAGATACTCACCCTGCAGTCCGACCTGCCGGTGCTGGCCGTAGCTAAAGATAGCAGCAGCAATGCGGTAATGGAGTTCCGCAACGTGCAGTTCCGCTATCCCGACAGTGCGCCTGTGCTCCATAATGTAAGCTTTACCATGGAGCGCGGTAAAACTTATGCGCTGGTAGGGCCTACCGGCGGCGGTAAAACCACCACCGCCTCCTTAATAGCACGGCTATACGATCCTACAGAGGGGCAGGTGTTCCTGAACGGGAAAGATATACGCACTTATGAGCCGGCATCGCGCACGGGCAAAATAGGGTTTATTTTACAGGAGCCTTTCCTGTTCACCGGTACACTGCGCGATAACATTTTGTTCGGCAATGCCGAATATGTGAACATGACCAATGAGGAGCTGACCGCCGTAATACATGAAGCGCACCTCGAAAGCCTGCTGGCACGCTTTGAGCAGGGACTCGATACCAAAATCATGGCCAGCGGCGATGCCGTAAGCCTGGGGCAAAAACAGCTCATAGCCTTTATACGCGCGGTGCTGCGCAAGCCCGAGCTGCTGATACTGGATGAAGCCACCGCCAATATTGACACCATTACAGAACAGTTGCTGGAAAAAATACTGCGGCAGCTGCCCGATACTACCACCCGCGTAATTATTGCGCACCGGCTAAACACCATTGAAAGCGCAGATGAGATATTTTTTGTGAACGCTGGTGAGGTAATACGCGCCGGCTCCCTGGAGCATGCAGTAAATATGCTGCTGCATGAGAAGCGGGCCAGCTAAGTCACAACTACCATTTATTTTTTACGGTTACCTTTACAGCGGAAAAAGCAAACAGTGAAATGATTGACCCTACAGGTGAAGCGCATTACTTCTCATCCAACGCTGATTTTGACAGTATTTACCCGGAGCGTATACAGCGCCTGTCCAAACGCCACTGGACGCCGCTGGGCGTTGCTAAAAAAGCAGCGCAGTTCCTGGCGGCCAATCCGGGCGATAAAATATTAGACATTGGCAGCGGCGTGGGCAAATTTTGCCTGGTTGGCGGTTTCTTTTGCCCGCAGCAGCACTTTTACGGTATAGAACAACGCCAGGAGCTGGTGGAACATGCAACAACCGCACAGCTGCTCACCGGGGTAACCAATGTAACATTTATGCACGGCGATTTTACGCGGCTGGATGTAACCCCGTACAACCACTTTTATTTTTATAACTCTTTTTATGAGCACCTGGTTGAGTCTGATGACCGGATAGATGATGAGGTGGACTATTCAGAAGGCATGTATAACTACAACGCACATGCGCTGTACCAGGCATTACACAGCAAGCCGCCCGGCACCCGCGTGGTTACCTTTCACAGCCTGCTGGATGAGATGCCGCCCGGTTACCAGCTGGCTTATAGCTCGCTGGGGATGTTGCTGAAGGGATGGATAAAGGTGTAGGATGTACAAAATCTGCGTTTTTCAGTCAGGGTTAATATCATTAAATAGTCCGTCAATAAATTCCTTTAATGCAGGTAGTTTAGTTTCCACAATATTCCATACGATGTCATAATCCACACCAAAATAATCGTGGATAAGCTTATCTCTTGTTCTTGCCATTTTTTCCATTCAATATGCGGGTAAGCAGCGGTGAATTCTGCATCCAGCTTCTTGGTTGCTTCTCCTATTATTTCAAGGCTCCTCACAAAGCCCTGCATAAAATACCGTCATTAATAACTTCATCTTTTGCTTTACCATGCGTAGCTTGCAATACAAAATCTATTTCGTCCAGTATGTGTCGGAGTAATTCACAAGATTAGAGGCTAACATTTTCTACCTCTTTTAGTATATGAGGACCTATATATTTGCTTAATGACTGAGAGGTTACCAGCTCAACATTTCTGCCCAGCAGATCTTCCAGGTAAAACGCCAGCTCCATAAAGTTATCATAGCTCTTTTTATCCGGTTCAAATTCAACCAGCAGATCTATATCACTATTTGTGTTGGCTGTATTACGCACAAAAGAACCAAACAAACCTAGCTCCTTCACCCCAAAAGATTTTATCTGCTGCCGGTGGCTGGATAAGCATTGTAATAATGTAGCCTTATTATTAACTGCTGTTTGCATATAACAAATTTAAACTTTTATTCGCCATTTTCCCCCCTTATCGCCTTATATTTACCCTGTCTAAAAACTACGGCCATGTCTTCCATTACCATACAGCTGCTCCGCCATGCAACCCTCCTGCTCAGCGTTAATAACCAACGTATACTGGTTGACCCAATGCTTGGTAAAAAAGCAACAATGGACCCCGTGCCCATGGCTGCCAGCACCGACCGCATTCCCCTGGTGGATTTGCCCATTACCGACAGCGGGCTGGCGGCACTGCTCAACAGCCTGGATGCGGTAATAGTAACCCATACGCACCGCGATCACTGGGACGCCGCCGCGCAGGAAATGCTTCCCAAAGACAAGCTAATCTTTTGCCAGCCCATTGATGAAGCGCTGCTGCAGTCACAGGGATTTACCCGCGTGCAGCCGGTAGAAAATAGCTTTATCTGGAACGATATTTCCATACACCGCACCAACGGGCAGCACGGCACCGGCGAAATCGGGCAGAAAATGGGAAAGGTTTCGGGGTTTGTGCTTACCTATGACGACCAGCGTGTGTACATTGCCGGCGATACCATCTGGTGCAGCGATGTGGAAGACGCCATTACCACACACCTGCCTACCCATATTATTGTAAACGGCGGCGGCGCGCAGTTTGTACAGGGCGATCCTATTACCATGACTGTTAACGATGTGCTGGCCGTTGCGCAATTCACGCAGGCGCCCATACAGGTGGTACACCTGGAAACCGTAAACCACTGCTACCAGCGCAGGGAAGATTTTAAAGCAGCCATTGCAGCCAATGAGCTGCAGGCGCAGGTAGGCGTACCGGACGACGGCGCTTCATGGAGCCTGTAATGCATCATCTCAAAGCTCAACAGTTAATTATTTTTCCTTTTTCCTGCTGACATAAGGCTGTCATACACCGGTGTTTACTTTGTATCAGCAAGTAAATAATAAACGGATATGACCAGCAACATTCAAACAAACATTTACCCGCAGCGGCCGGAAACGCCCGCAGCACTACGGCTGGTCTGTGGCGCTGCAGCACCGGCTGAGTGGGTTGTGGATAATGTGCTTGCTGCAGTAGCCGTGGAAAGCGATATAACCGACCGGTTTTCACAGGATGATCTGACAGCCATTCTTGCACAGTACCTGCTCTGACGAATGCAGCTGCTATAAAAACAAACACCTTGCAGTACTCCTGCAAGGTGCTTACAATTTTATCCGGCAAGGCTGCATTATAGCTGCAGGTATTTCCTCAGTTCAGCTGCGGCATGCTCAAACAGCGAGCGGGTGGTGGGCAATGTAGCCAGGGGGTTCAACAGGCCAAAATCATGGATCATCCCGTTGTAGCGAACCGTGGTTACCGGTACGCCGGCTTCATCCAGCTTACGGCCATAGGCTTCACCTTCATCCCGCAGGATGTCGTTTTCCGCAACCTGTATCAGCGCCGGCGGCAGGCCTTTCAGCTGCTCTACCGTATTGCGCAGAATAGCCAGGTGCGGTTCTTTACGTTCATCAGCGTCGGTAGTGTACTGGTCAAACATCCATTTCATTAAGGAGGAGGTCAGAAAGCGGTCTTCCCCGAACTGTTGATAAGAGCCTGTTTCAAAATTGGTGTCTGTTACAGGCCACATCAATATCTGCAGCTTTATTTCCGGACCACCTTTTTCCTTGGCCATTAAAGCAGTTACACCTGTCATGTTGCCGCCTACGCTATTGCCGACTACGGCCAGTCTTGCACCATCTACATTAATTTCGCTACCATGTTCGGCTACCCATTTGGTAGCAGCATAAATTTCATTGATCGCCTGGGGGTATTGGGCTTCAGGAGAAGGAGTGTAGTTTACAAACACGGCTGCTGCACCGGACAGCACTACCAGGTCGCGCACCATACGCTTATGGGTGGGGTAGTCGCCCAGGATCCAGCCGCCGCCATGAATGAAAATAAATACAGGCAGGGTTTCTTTAACGCCTTCGGGGCGTACAATGTTCAGCTTAATCGTATAGCCGTCTGCGGTGACGGTTTTTTCCGACTCCTCAATGCCGGACAGGTCTACTTTTACAGAATTTTGAAGGGTTACCAGCACATTGCGGGCTTCTTCCTTGGGAAGGCTTTCCACCGGGGCGCCGCCGGCATTCAGTTTTTTCAGCAGCGCTTTGGTGCCGCTGTCAATGTGAGGGTCTGTTGCATAGTTGGCTACGGCGCTGTTCTTTTCTACAATAATAGTGTTGCTCATGATTGGGATTTTTAAAGATGATGGTATTGTACATTCAATTGAAGGGGACATCTGGTATCACACGATTTGCACTTTTCACAGAGCCGCTATAAAGATACCAGAATATCCCTGTCAATGATATATGCTGAGTAACGATTTGTTGTTATTTTTTTTGTACCCTTATGCAGTGGCGGTTGCTAAGGAAGGGGCCGGGGAAAAGTCAACCGGTATCTGGGTCACGCCATACAGCAGGTTGGTGATGGTTTTATCGCCTATTACCAGGATGGCATCCACCAGGTTTTCATTGGTATAACCGGCGGCAAAGAAATTATCTACCAGTGCAGCATCTGCCTTACCGCGGTTTTCCGTGAGGCTTTTGGCCAGCTTTACCAGCGCATCCAGTTTCGCGTCAAAAGGCGCTTCACCACGCCGGATGCTCAATACCTGCTCATCTGTAAAGCCATTCAGCTTGGCAATCACAGTATGGGCGCTTAAACAGTAGTCGCATTCATTCACCTGGCTTACCACCAGGTTAACGGCTTCTTTTTCTTTGGCTTTGAGAGAGCTTTTGGCATTGGAGAAGGCCAGGTAGCTGCCCAGCGCATTTTCAGAAAGGGCAAAAGTGGCATACAGGTTGGGAACCTTCCCTAATTTTTTGGTTAAGTTGTCAAACAATTGCTGGTTGGCGGCTGATACGTTTTCTCTGGCGGGAACTTCAAAAGTTTTCATTTTTATATCGTTTTAGTTTTACGTTGTCGTTATTGACGATGTAAA
>NZ_DASTRI010000145.1:0-3521 GCF_035761305.1 Chitinophaga sp.
AGTGGTGATGATATGTTGCTGCAGGGCGCTGGCTACTGGCTGCAGCAAACCCTGGAAATGAATACCTGGGAGGATGGCCTGGCCGGGTATAAATTTTTTGCGCATCCCGATTACCATAACAGCTATAATATGCTGGAGGGCATTACCGGCGTAGGACTGGCGCTGATAGCCGCCGTAGATACCCAAACCCCGCCTGCCTGGGACCGCTGTTTATTATTGTCATAGATGCAGCGGCAGGATAATTGCCCGAAATTAGCCTGTTTTTACTATATTACTATAGTTAATCTAAACCTGTAAACCTGTATTCTCGTTTTAGCCTGTGTTAACTGAGCCAAACCGTTAAGTAAACTGGAATAACCATGATCCGCTTGTATTTTGTTAATGACCAGCCGCTGGTACTGGAAGGGCTGCGTTCCCTCTTACGATGTGAAACAGATATTGAGCTCGTAGGTCAAACCCGTAACGGGCAGTCGTGCCTCGCATTCCTGTCAGATCATACTACGGATGTAATATTGATGGACAGCATCCTGCCCGACATCAGCGGCAGCGAATTGTGCGCAGCTGTTAAAGCGCTGTACCCCAATACCATGGTGCTGGGCCTCAGCTCCCTTGCAGAGCGCAGGTATGTGAGCAGCATGCTGCACAGCGGCGCCAGCGGTTGCCTGCTGAAGAATGCCGATAAGGAAGAGCTGCTGCAGGCCATTCATACCGTACATGCCGGTAAAACCTATTTATCTACCGGCGTTGCAGCAGCCATGCTGCCCGCGGGCCCGCGGAACCCGCATTTAACCAAAAGGGAAAAAGAGATATTGCTGCTGATTGCAGAAGGATATACGAACCCGGAAATTGCAGAGAAACTTTTTATCAGCGCCACAACCGTAGACAGCCACCGGAAAAACCTGCTTACCAAGCTGAAAGCCCGCAACTCCGCCATGCTGGTAAAATGCGCTATCGATAATCAACTGCTGGTGTAAGTGCATGGGCATTGTACACCACCCGCAGCGGCGGACGTTTTTTAAGGTGATTGAACACCATAATCCCCAGCAAAGCCACCAGGGTGCAAACCCCGTTAAATACCAGGTGCGCGGGGTAAGTAACTGCGCCTAATATGCCGTTGCAGGCGCAGGCGCTGTGCGGATAAAAAAGGTACAGTGCGCTTAAGTAGCCGGTGAATACCAGCAGCTGGATGAAGGCTACATACAGTCCCCATTTTTTAGTAGAAGGTATGTGCAGCAGCACCACCGTTAAAAATTCTATGCCCAGTACAGATTTTGCCAGGGTGCTTTCATTAATGAAACTTTGCAGCAGGGGCGATTTGCCCAGGTCTGAAACAAACCTGTCATAAGCCAGTGCTTTGGCGCCCGCTGCGTACACAAACAGGAGGCTAAGCAGGAGAATGACGATGGCTAACAGTTGCTGTCTTTTCATGTGAGCGTTGGAGTGTACCCTAAGCTACTAAAAATTTCACTGTGAAACAATTTTCACGCCCGCCATTTGCCGCAGATCCGCATTTCACATTACCGCAGGGACCCGCGTTGCACCCTTTAATTGCAGGCAACCTACCTGTTCCCGGGGAATGGAAAGCAGTACTTTTAGGCTGCGGCAAGGCTGAAGTTTGAATATATATTCATAGTTTGCACCAGGCAAACCTGTTGAAACATAGCGTTGCCGTTGCCCCGCTAACTAACACCCCGGAAGCAGCAATAAAAATTGTAATGCAAAGCAGGGCATCAATGTTAAGGTCTGCTGACAAAAATTTTTAGCATATGAGTAAGATCACTACACATGTTTTAGATACCAGCCAGGGAAAGCCGGCGGCTGATATGACCGTTTTTCTTTATCATTCCCAGAATAATAACGAATGGGAAGCTATTGGCGGCGGCGCCACTAACGAAGATGGCCGCTTACCGGATATGCTGGCTGAAGATGCCGTGCTAACAGCAGGCATTTATAAGCTGAAATTTGCCACGGAAGAGTATTATGAAGGCATTGGCATGGAAACATTGTATCCCTATGTTGAAATAGTGTTTTACCTCGGCAAAGGCGGGCATTATCATGTGCCGCTGCTGTTAAGTCCTTATGGGTACAGTACCTGCAAAGGCGCGTAAGTTAATTACAAATGGTTTAATTATGAATGAGGGATGAGGTGCGTGCCGTTTTATAATGGGTGCAATACCGTTCCTTTTGTTGCATTCCCGATGGCGGGCGGAAAAAATAATTATTATCTTTAAAGCCTTCACCCGCTTTTAGTATAACCATTATGGAGCTATCCAACAGAATAACAGGCACGCCGTCGAAAAAGCTGGCCGGACTGGATCATTTACGTGCGCTGGCGATTGCGCTGGTTTTCATTTGCCACTACCGTATGTTTGGCCACCCGGATTGGGCCAATGCTGCCGGCAGCTTTGGCTGGACAGGAGTAGACCTGTTCTTTGTACTGAGCGGCTACCTCATTGCCGCGCAGCTGTTTAAAAGGCTGCAGCAGGGCAGGGGCATTTCATTGCGGGAGTTTTATATCAAACGTTTTTTTCGCATCCTGCCCGCCTACCTGGTGGTGCTTACCGTATATTTTACAGTGCCGGCCTTTAAAGAGTTTGAAGGGCTGGCGCCACTGTGGAAGTTCCTCACCTTTACCCAAAACTTCAGGCTTGACCTGGGTACGTCGCGTGCTTTCAGCCATGCATGGTCGTTGTGCATTGAAGAGCAGTTTTATTTGCTTTTGCCGCTAACGCTGCTGTTGATAACCCGCTGGAATGTGCCGCGTACGCTGGCCTGGGGCCTGGGAGCCCTGTTTATAGCCGGCTTTGTTATCCGCATGTGGGGTTGGGCGCATTTTATAGCGCCTGTGGAAGGGCAGGATGGCTATGGCCTGCTTTGGTTCAAATGGATCTATTACCCTACCTATAACCGCCTGGATGGCTTGTTAACCGGCATTGCCATTGCCGCCGTATTCGAGTACTATCCTGCGCTGCGGCATAAATTAACAAAGCATGGGAACGCCATGCTGTTACTGGGCCTGGCCCTTTTTGCCTGCGCCTATTTGTTATGTAACAAGGCAATGTTCACCTGGAATACCACGGTGATCGGCTTCCCGCTTATTTCCATTGCATTTGGCGTAGTGGTAATAGCTGCGTTAAGCCCGTCCTGCATTTTGTACAGGGTGCCGGCGCGGGTAACCGGCGTAATTGCCACTTTATCTTATTCAATATACCTGAGCCATAAAGGCGTGGTGCATCTTACGCAGCAATGGCTTTCTCCCTGGCTGGAGCCAAAAGGGATGGCCATGTTCCTGGTTTGCACCGGTATGGCGGTGCTGGCTGCGGCGCTGCTGCGTTGGGTAGTGGAAAAGCCATTCCTGCGGTGGAGGGATAAAGTGCTGAGCAAAGGGGAAGCAGCGCCGGTAGTGCATTTGAAGGAGAATGCCGGCGCGGTGACACTATGATTATAATTTGGCCGGTATGCAGAAAATTGATAGTTTTACTAAAATGATTAGCAATGAATGAGTACGATGTGGCTTATAA
>NZ_DASTRI010000146.1:0-23820 GCF_035761305.1 Chitinophaga sp.
AGGCCGCTAACCTGGATGTGCGGGCCGCGGAAAATGACATTACCCTGCAGATCACACAAGCCTACCTGAACATACTGCTGGCAGGCGAGAACATTGTATATGTAAAAGACCTGGTACAAACCTCACAGGCGCAGCTGGAACAAGGGCAACAGCTGTACAGCGCCGGCAGCATTGCCCGCAAAGACCTGGTACAGCTGCAGGCACAGCAGGCCAATGACGCCTACTCGCTGGTAGTAGCGCAAAACGCTTACCGCCAGAACCTGCTCACGCTGAAACAGCTGCTGCAGCTGCCAACTGCGTTCACCTTTTCCATCGTACAGCCGGACACGTTACGGCCTGAAAAGCCTGTACCATCGCTGGAAGCAGCCCAGCGTACCGCACTGGAAACCAGGCCGGAGGTGAAAAACGGGGAACTGGGCGTGTCCATTGCGCAGGTAGAGCTGGAAAAGGCCAGGGCCGGCTACAAACCAACACTTAGCCTGGGCGGCGCCCTTTCCACCGGGTTTTCCGATAACCAGTCGGCCAGCTACTGGCAACAGCTGGATAACAACTTTTACCAGCGCGCCGGCCTTACATTGGGCATTCCCATTTTCAGCAACCGCGTGAACAAGGCCAATGAAGCCCGCGCCAAAATACAGATAGACCAGGCTAAACTATCCCTGCAGGACACCAAAACAACATTAACGCAGCAGGTAGAGCAGGCTTACCTGAACCTGCAAAACGCGGAGGAGCAGTACAAGGCAGCGGAAAAGCAGCTGGCAGCCAGTGAAGAGGGTTACCGCATCAGCGTAGAACAGCTGAAGCTGGGCGCTGTAAACATCACCGACCTGGCCGTGCAGAAGAACCTGTATGTTCAGGCGCTGCAGGCATTTATACAGGCCAAGTACAGCGCCATCCTAAACACTAAAATATATGAGTTTTATATAGGGGAACCGGTAACGGAAAACTGAACCGCTTCCATTGGCAAATAAAAATACAAGTACAAATGAAACGATATAAATGGTTAATAACAGGCATTGTTATCATAGCGGCAATCGCAACCTGGTTCCTGCTTTTCAGGCATAGGGAAGCGCCGGTGGTTATTGATACGGAAAAACCCGTCTACGGTTTTATTGCCAACGCCATTACCGCCACCGGCACCATACAGCCGGTAGATACGGTATCGGTAGGTACGCAGGTGTCGGGCACTATCGCCTCTATTTATGCCGACTTTAACACCCAGGTAAAAAAGGGACAGCTGATAGCGGAGCTGGACAAATCCCTGCTGCAGGCGCAGGTGAACCAGTACCAGGCCAACCTGGCTGCAGCACAGGACCAGCTGGTGTTTCAGCAAAGCAACTATAACCGGCAATCGCAATTATATCATGTAGGCGCTATCAGCCGGGCCGATTATGAAACAGCGCTGTACCAGTATAACAGCGCCAAGGCCAATGTGGCCGCTATTAAAGCACAATTGCAATCAGCCAGCAAAAACCTCTCGTACGCCAACATCTACTCACCTATTGACGGCGTAGTGCTGAACCGGAATGTGAACATAGGACAAACAGTAGCGGCCAGCTTTAACACCCCTACCCTGTTCATACTTGCCAAAGACCTCACCAAAATGCAGGTGCAGGCCAGCGTGGACGAAGCGGATATAGGCAACGTGGAAAAAGGGCAGCGTGTAACCTTTACCGTAGATGCTTTCCCCGATGACGTGTTTAACGGCACTGTGCAGGAAGTGCGCCTGCAGCCCAGCACCTCCGCCAACGTGGTTACCTATACCACTATCATAGATGCGCCCAACAATAACATGCGCCTCAAACCTGGTATGACGGCCAATATCACCATCTACACCAAAGAAGCGCAGAACGCAATGCTGGTAAGCGCCAAAGCGCTGAAGTTCAGGCCCGACCCGGCCCTGCTGAAAGATTATGTGATCGCCGGGCGGGCCGACACCTCCCGTAATCATACAGAACCTGGCTTTTACCGCAGCAAACGCCCCGACACGCTGAAAACGAAAACAGATACCACCAAACATTTAACATCGCCGGATGAAGCAGCGCACCCCGCCGCCGTATGGATTAAACGGGGCGATACCATTATGCGCCGCCGCATTTTAACCGGCCTGAATGATGAAACCAATGTGCAGGTGATACGCGGGTTAGATACTTCTGACATTGTGGTAAATGATGTAAGGCAGGTTACAGCAAAAGAAAAGAGCAGTGGCGCGGCAAAAAGCCCGTTTATGCCGTCAAGGCCGGGCAGGGGAAAGCGGAAATAATGTGCAGATGTGCAAATATGCAGATGTGCAGATGAATGAATAATTAATAATTAAGAATGAATAATGAAGGATGAAGGATGAATGATTGATGATTGATGTGGAGGAGGATTACGGAGATATAGAGAGGAGGATTATGGAGATATAAAATAGCTAATGGGCAGATGAAGAATTTTGGCAGATGGATGCAGTAATATGTATGATAATGAGGATTTGATGCTGCATGAAACTATAAACGAACATGAGTAAGATATTAGAGATACACGATCTCAAGCGGGAGTTCCGGATGGGTACAGAAACCGTGCGGGCGCTGAAAGGCGTATCGTTTGAGGTGAACGCCGGCGAGTTCGTAACCATCATGGGCAGCAGCGGCAGCGGCAAAACCACGCTGCTGAACATACTGGGTTGCCTGGATAAACCGTCGTCGGGGCTGTACCAGCTGGATGGAGTGGATATCAGCAAGCTGTCGCGCGATGACCTGGCGCGCCTGCGCAACCGCAAAATAGGGTTTGTGTTCCAGGCCTATAATCTGCTGGCCCGTACCAGCGCACTGGAGAACGTAGAGCTGCCCTTGCTGTACAACGCGGAGCTTACCGCCCACGACCGGCGGGAAAAAGCCATAAAAGCGCTGGAAGCGGTAAAGCTGGCGGAACGGCTGGATCATATGCCCAACCAGCTGTCGGGCGGACAGCAGCAGCGCGTGGCCATTGCCCGCGCCCTGGTAAATGAGCCGGTAATGATACTGGCCGATGAAGCCACCGGCAACCTGGACACCCGCACCTCCTATGAGATCATGGCGCTGCTGCAGGAGCTGAACCAGGCCGGCAAAACCATTGTATTCGTAACGCATGAACCGGACATTGCATCGTTCAGCAGCCGCACCGTTATGCTGCGCGACGGCAAAGTGATACGCGACAGCCAAAACGAAAATGTAAGATCGGCGCGGCAGGCGCTGAGCGAGCTGCCGGTAACGGATGATTACTAAATAACAGCAACATGAACATCTTCAACCTCATACGGATAGCCCTTAAAGCATTGCAACGCAACAAGCTGCGGGCGTTCCTTACCATGCTGGGCATCATTATAGGCGTTGGCGCCGTAATAGCCATGGTGGCCATTGGCCAGGGCTCCAAGCAAAGCATACAGGACCAGCTTTCCAGCATGGGCTCCAACATGATCACCATCCGCCCCAACAGCAATATGAGCGTGGGTGGCGGTGCCCGCCTGGATGCCTCTACCCTGCAAACACTGAAGCTGGAAGATGTAAAGGCCATTGAACAACAGGCTAAATATATTACCGCGGTATCGCCCCAGGTATCGGGCAGAGGACAGGCCATTAACGGCGCGCTCAACTGGCCTACCACCATACAGGGCGTTAGCCCCAACTACCTGGATATACGCGACTGGCCGCTGAAAGACGGAGTACCCTTTGGCGATAACGATGTAAAGGCTGCCAGCAAAGTATGCCTCATAGGCCAAACCGTAGCGGAAAACCTTTTCAGCGGCGGTGAAAGCCCGGTAGGCAAAACCATCCGCTTTAACAAAATACCATTCAAGATCATTGGCGTGCTGGCCGAAAAAGGGGAAAACGCTTTTGGCCAGGACCAGGACGATATTATACTGGCGCCCTACACCACTGTGCAGAAGCGCATTTTAGCCATCACCTACATACAAAACATCTTTGCTTCTGCATTGGATGAAAACAGCTCCACACTGGCAACAGCAGAAGTATCGCAGATATTGCGCACCGCACATAAGCTGAAGCCGGCGGATGACGACGACTTCCTGGTGAGAACACAGGCAGAGCTGATCAGCACCTTCAGTTCCACCAGCCAGCTGCTGACAGTACTGCTGGCTGCCATTGCCGGCATTTCCCTGGTAGTAGGCGGCATTGGCATCATGAACATTATGTACGTTTCCGTAACAGAGCGCACCAAGGAAATAGGCCTGCGCATGTCTATCGGTGCGCGTGGCATAGACATTTTGCTGCAGTTTCTCATCGAAGCCATCCTGATCAGCATTACCGGTGGCCTTATTGGCATTGCGCTGGGCATTACCGCCTCCAGGCTCATAACAGTGTTTTTGTCGTGGCCCACGCTGGTATCGGAAAGCTCTATTGTGCTGTCGTTTATTGTGTGTACGGTTACCGGCGTATTCTTCGGGTATTACCCGGCGGTAAAGGCCAGCCGGCTGGACCCGATAGAGGCGTTGCGGTATGAGTAAACTCAAGACAAGCGTAGAGATACAAGTAAGCATTATTTACTTTTAGTGCTCCTGCCCAAAGTTCCAATTCCGGCCTGCGCCCGCCTGGGTGAAAGGCTATGAGGCATTATCAAGCGTATTAGCTTTAAGTTAATAATTATACGTTTCCTGTCGTATCACGCCGGACAAGGGCCGTCATTTGGAACTTTGGTACAGTGGCTATAGGTAGAAATGCCCGTGAAAATAAAACACTGCGCGTTCAACTTTTTACATACTGCTTTTTACAACCTGCTTCCTACATCCTGCTTCTTACTTCCTGCTTCTTACTTCCCGTTTCTTAATATCATCAATAGCAGTTAATGATATACAATTATGACTTACGAACAGTACCTGCGTCTTTAACACACCGCCTCTATAATTCGTAATTGAATAATTCGTAATTGAATAATTCGTAATTAAATAATCCGTAATTCCTTGCGCTACTTCAGCAGCGCGGTAATCTCATCCAGCTTTGCACTGAACTTTTCTATTGCGCCTGCTACTACGCCAACCTGCTCCTGTGCTTCTTTCCAGTTACGCTGCTCTATGGCTTCGCGGATGCCGGGCAGTGTTTTTACCCCATAACCGGTGTAAAAGCCGGGGGCATAAATGCTGTGCTTAAACCAGGGACGTTTGGGCAGCCCCTGGCTTACCAGCAGGCTTTGCTCTGCCTGGTACAAAGCTTCGTTTAAGCGTTGGCGTACAGCGGTGCTTACTGTGGCCGCGGCTAGGGAGTCTTTAAGCGCGCTGCTGGCATGGTCCAGCTTTACCAGGGCATTCTGCAGGGGCGAAAAATCCAGGTAAGGTACGACTGCTTTGGGTGTAGGCGCGGTGAATGGTTTAGTAGGGTCGGCAGCCAGCTGGTAGGCATTTTCCCTTATAAGCCGGTTCTCTGTTACGGTATTCTCCCGCATCTGGGCGGCCTGCTCCATCAGCTCTTTTGTATAGCTATTAATAGCGGCGTAAAGGTCGGTGAAATCAAAGGGCAGTATATCGGCATCGGCCAAACGCAGTACAGCGCGGCCGGCCACTGCTGCCAGGGCTACGCCGTAATGGAACTGCGGGTCTTTAAAACGTACATAATCATCGTAAGAGTCGTAAATGGAGTGATACTCTCCTCCTTCATCTTCCCCCCCGAAACCCAGGTTCAGCGAAGGCACGCCCAGGTGCTGGAAAAAGGGCGAGTAATCGGAGCCGGAGCCCAGCGCCCCCAGGGTGATCGTGTGCTTTTCAAGCAACGCTTTACGGCTTGCCGGCGCGGCGTTCACCACGGCAGCGGCCCTTTTCCTGGCGTACACGCTTACTTTTGTTTGCGGATCAATAACGTCTTTGGCTATACCATCCATTAATTTGGTGAGCGCATGAGAGCCGCCTGCGCCCAGGAAGCCACGCCCGTTGCCGTCGGTATTAATATAGGCCACCGCTTTTTGCTGCAGCGCTGCGGCGTGGTCTTCCACCCATTCTGTAGAGCCGATAAGACCGGGTTCTTCCCCGTCCCAGGCACAGTACACCAGGGTACGTTTAGGTTGGTAACCGCTTTTAACGAGCGCGCCTATGGCTTTGGCTTCTTCCAGCTCGGCAGCCAGTCCGCTGACAGGATCTCCCGCGCCGTTCACCCAGGCATCGTGGTGGTTGCCGCGCACCACCCATTCATCGGGGTACTGGCTGCCTTTTATAGTGGCTATTACATCATATGCCGGCACCAGGTCCCAGCTGCACTGTACCTGCAAATGCACGGTAGCCTTGCCAGGGCCAATGTGGTAGGTAATGGGCAGCGCACCCCGCCACCCGTCCGGCGCAACAGGGCCATCCAGCGCAGCTAACAGGGGCTGCGCATCGTGATAGCTGACAGGCAGCACCGGTATTTTAAGAATGGTGACCGCTTTACTGCGCTCCAGCCGTTTGGCATTTTCTGTGGCGCCTATGCCGGGCGTTAACGGATCGCCGGGATAAATTACCATGTCCATAACCGCGCCGCGCTGCACGCCGTTGGCATTTTTAAAAGCGCCACGGGGATATACATCTCCCTGGTAGTAGCCGTCCTCTTTGGGATCGGAATAAATGATACAGCCAACAGCGCCATGCTCCGCTGCTACCTTGGGCTTAATACCCCGCCAGGAATGGCCGTAGCGGGCTATCACTATCTTGCCCTTTACGTTTACCCCTAAACGTTCGAGCGTTTCATAGTCTTCCGGCAGCCCGTAGTTTACATATACCAGCGGGGCCGTTACATTACCGTCCGCGCCCCAGGCATTATAGGTAGGCAGCTGCCCCTGCTGCCCGGAAGTAGCATCTTCAGGCAGGGCGGGCTCTTTTAGTGTAGCCGTAAACTTTACAGGGGCGGTAAGCTCCAGCACACGGGTTTCAGGAGTGGGAAACAACACTTTGTAAGTGTTGATGTGCACATCCCATCCATAGCTTCTGAATTTTTCTGCAATAGCATCGGCGGTGGCTTTGCCGGCTGCGGAGCCCAGGTGGTGCGGCTTTGCCGACAGCTCTTTAATAGTGGCGCCAATGTGCGCGCTGCTAAGCTGCTGGTCAAAACGGGCTTCCAGCAGGGTATCGGGTTTTCCTATAGCGGCTTTTTGTGCGGCAGCAGGCATGCTCATGCCCAATGCCAAAGCAGCCACGGTTAGCATAACAGGTTGCTTCATGATGATTATTTTACAGGCAGATTGATGCGATCCGGATAATTGGTTGGTGGTTTTCTATAGCAGATAATAATACGGTTAATCCTGTTATTATGCAAGAAAAAAACTTCAGCCTGGGTTACGGTTATTTCCCCTTCCGTTTTTTTCCTGCTGTAATGCTTTGCGCAGGCGCTCCTCATCCTCTTCATTTTCCTGTATAGTGCTTTTCCCGCTTTCCGCATGTATCAGCTGGTACGTAACAGCATAGCTGCTGGGTCTTATTTCAGTACCAAACTGCAGGGCGTAAAACTTGGTGAACTCCGCCCCAAGGTACAGGATAATGGCGGAATAGTAAATCCACAGCAGCAACACCACCAGCGATCCAGCAGTGCCATATGCGCTGCCGATGTTGGCGCGGCCAATGTAAAACGAAATCACGAATTTGCCCAGCATAAACATGAAGGTGGTAAAAAAGGCGCCTGCGGCTACATCTTTCCAGCGGATGATGGCATCGGGCAACACCTTATATATAATGGCGAACAGGAACCATATAATAATAAATGTAAGGGCCAGGTTCACCGCATAAAACAGCATAATGGCGGTATGGGGAAAATGTTCCCGCAGCTGGTCCATAAAACCTTCTACCAGCGCGTTAATAACCAGCGACACCAGCAGCAGAAACCCCAGCCCTACCACCAGGGAGAACGACAGCAAACGGCTGAGCAACCACTGCGCCAGCCCTTTACGGAACTTTACCTGCAACCGCCAGATGGTGTTGATGGTGTCCTGTATCTCAGAAAAAATAGTGGTAGCGCCAATGAGCAGTGCAATAAAGCCCACGGCAGCGGTAAATACATTGCCGCCGGTAAGGGAGGCGTTCTTCATAATCTCCTGTATCTGTAGCGCCGCCCTGCTGCCTATGAGGTTGCGCACCTGCATAAATATCCTGCCTTCTACTGCTTCACGGCCCCAGAACAGATCGGCCAGGAAAATGATCACTATCATCATGGGGCCGAGGGAAAACACCGTATAAAACGCCAGGGAAGCACTGAGTTTCAGCACTTTATCTTTACCAAAGCCCTGTCCGGTTTGCCGCAGCACTTTCCAGAAATTCCTGAAGGTGAATTTACGCATATGGTAATGCAGTCAATTAAAATGCCAGAAGAGAAGGGGAAACCGGTTAATAGCTGGTGGGATGATGAACAGTGTCTTTAGGAGCAGCAGTGGTATCTATGGCCGGGCGGACGCTGTCTGCCGGAACATGGGTACTGTCTGTTTTGCCGGTTAGCAGGCTGTCGGCCCTGCCCGGGGAAATACGGGTGTTGGGGGCGGCGCGCTCATCGGATCCTATCCAGCCCATCTTTTCCATATCAGCCCGCTCTTTTTTATTGAACAGCTGCTGCGGATGTTTTTCCCGGCGCAGCCCTTCGTCAAAGCGCGATTCTGCTCCCATGGCCGGGGCTTCATACACTTTGCTATTACGGGATTGGAACACGCCTTTGGAGCAGCCATATAACAATATGGCAAAAGATATGGTACTGATTATAACCAGGGGCAACCGCATAAACAGGTTATTTAATGACTCTGTTGATTTAACGCGGGAATAAGGGGAATATTGCGGATTGTGCGACAGGCTTTCTTTTAAGTTGAAGATAGCACCTGCTCAGCGCGTTGAGGATAGATTATTTCGTATATTTAGCGGTTAAGTAAAATTTTAAATCAAGGCATGTTCCTGTTTAAGGTTGAGGACAGATTTTGCGCAATACGAACTTAAAAACGAATGCCTGGCCCCCTCAATATTTACTAAAAAAATCAATATCACATAAAACCCAACAACCCTGACTACAATGACATCATCCCTGATATTAACACGCTTTGCCTTCATTATAGCCACCCTCACCTGTGAAAAAGCTTTTACACAAACAAAGCCCATCGCTTCACAGGAAAACAGGTTTGTAAAAATCTACTCCAGGCTTGCATCCTTTATACCGGCAAACTATGACAGCGTAAGCTTTTACACCGATAAGTTTGAAAAGGAATTTACAGGCTTTATTAAAAACAACCCGGCAACGCTGGGCTATCCATTTAAAGAACTTACTGACAGCAATTTTTGCAACATCGCCACTTCGGACGACGGAAACTTCAGGATATACAGCTGGGACACCCAAACAGGCGGCACCATGCACTTTTTCAAAACCATCTGCCAATGGAGGAGCAACGGTAAGGTTTTTACGAAAGTGCCGGAGCGCGAAGAAGGCGACGCCGGAAGCTTTTGCTCCAGGATATTTACCGTTAACACCGGCCACCAGCAGTATTACCTGGCTGTTACAAATGCCATCTTTTCTACGAAAAACGCTATGCAATCCATCGCTGTTTACAGTATTGAAAATAACAGGTTGGTTGACACGGTTAAGCTGTTCAGGACAAAGACCCAGAGGCTGAACAAAATAGATGTGCCATTTGATTTCTTCAGCGTAAAAGACCGGCCGGAACGGCCGCTGGAGTTAATTACCTATGACAATAAACAAAAGATCATCTACATCCCGGTAGTGGATGATAAAGGGCGGGTAACCAGGAAGTATATCGTGTACCAGCTAAAAGATCATTACTTTGAATTTACCGGCATTGCAAAATGAATATAAAGCATAAAAGCAGGCACCGCAATTACAGCGGCACCTGCTTTTACACCCAATATTTTTAACATGCTCACTTCACGGTAAAGCCCTGCTGCAGCACCATTTCATTGGCATTCTTACCAATGGCTACGGTATACCGGCCTTTGTACAGCTTCCATTTGCCGGTGGGCAGATCCCACTTCTGCAGTTCGCTCACAGGAATGCTCAGCTCAACGGTTTGCTGCCCGCCTTTGTTTATACTCACGCGTTTAAAGGCTTTCAGCTCTTTCAGCGGCATGCGGTCCATTTGCGGATATTGTATGTAAGCCTGCAGCACATCATCCCCATCATAGTTACCCCCATTCTGCACATTTACCGTCATGTGAATGGTGTCTTTTAACGCATATACGTTTTTAGGCGCCTGCGCCCATGCATAGTTGAAGGTGGTATAGCTTAACCCGTAGCCAAAGGGGTATTGCACCGGCCCGTTATAATAGCGGTAGGTACGGCCCTTCATGCTATAGTCCTTATAATCAGGCAGGTCGTTTAAAGAGCGGTAAAACGTTACCGGCAGGTGGCCGGAGGGCGATACCTTGCCGAAAATAATATCTGCCAGCGCAGCGCCGCCCTGCTCGCCGGGGTACCAGGCCAGGATAATGGCGTCTGCATAAGGTTCAATAGCGGCAATGTCTACCGCGCTGCCGGCAGTTACTACCGCTATAATGGGCTTCTTATGCGCAGCACGCAGCTTTTTCATAAAGGCCAGCTGGGACGCGGGCAGGCTTAGCGTAGCTTTATCGCCGCCGGAGGCCGACAGGAAAGCATCGCCCTCCTCTCCTTCCAGTACCGGCGTTAAACCTATTACAGCAATGCTGACATCACTGTTGGATGCAGCCCATATGCCGCCAAAGTGCACTGTATCTTTATAATCGCAGCCCAGGTCGTATTGCACGGCAGTAGCCGGACCTGCTGCGGCGGCAATGCCTTCTGCGAAGGTTACCAGGTTGCCGTTAATGCCATGGTAGTTGGCTACCAGGGCGTCGGCATCTGCAGCATTGGAGCCCAGCACCATAATAGAGCTGTATTTTTCTTTTTGGAGGGGCAGCACACCATCATTCTTCAGCAATACCATAGCCTGCTCCGCTGCCTTGCGCGCCAGCGCTGTGTGATAGGCGTTATGCACACTATCCGCACCATAGTGGTTATAAGGCGCCAGTCCGTTCTCGTCAAACATGCCCAGCTTCATTTGCGTGCGCAGGTTCTGGCTTAGGGCGCTGTCTACATCCGCAGGCGTAAGCATTTTCTTTTCCACAGCTTCTTTTACATCCCGTTGCAGAATGGAGCCGCATTCCATGCCCACATTGGCTTTTACCGCGGCAGCGGCTACTTCCAGCCTGGTGGGAATGGCCTTGTGGCGCAGGTAAATATCGTCCAGCGCTCCGCAGTCGGTAACGGTTTGACCTTTAAAGCCCCATTCGTCGCGCAGAATGGTTTGCAGCAGGGTTTTGCCGGTGCAGCACGGCTCTCCGTTCACGCGGTTATAGGCGCACATGATGGAATTCACGCCGGCGTCTACCAGGTGTTTGAAAGCATAGAGGTAGGTTTCGCGCAGGTCTTTTTCATCTATCTGCACATTAAAAGTATGGCGGTCAGCCTCCGGCCCGCTGTGCACCGCAAAGTGCTTGGCGCAGGCAGCGGTTTTCAGGTGCAGGGGATCAGTGCCCTGCAGGCCGGTAATAAAGGCAGTGCCCATGGCAGCAGTAAGGAAAGGATCTTCCCCGTAGGTTTCCTGGCCGCGGCCCCAGCGCGGATCACGGAAAAGGTTAATATTAGGGGTCCAGAAATCAAGCCCCATATACCACAGGTGGCGGTTCATAGCCACGGAAAGGTTGTATTTGGCGCGTGCCTCAGTGGAAATAGTGTTGGCCACTTCCTGTACCAGCAACGGGTTAAAGGTGGCCGACATGCCAATGGCCTGCGGATATACCGTGGCCTCACCGGCACGGGCAACGCCGTGCAGGGCTTCGTTCCACCAGTTGTAGCTGGGTATTTGCAGGCGGTCAATACCCGGACTGTCATATCCTAACAGGGAGATCTTTTCGTCCAGGGTAAGCTTTTGCAACAGGTCTTTTACGCGCGCATCCACGGGCGCATTGGCATTGCGGAACAGCGGCTGCTGCGCATACACGCTGCCTGCCAGTAATAGCATTGCAGCGGATAGCCGGTAAATTTTTTTCAACATCAGATTAGCTTAGGTTTCAATGTTCACGTAACGGGCATAAAGAAACAGCATTTTCCGGGAAATTAAAACGGAAGCAGGTAATAATATAGGTCACCGGCCGCGCATGCAGCACAGGTAATCCTTTTCAGGCAGCGGCAAATGCAGGGGGCGGAACTGTCCCGCGGTCATCGGCCTCCAGGGTTTATCAAATGTACGCTTATGCTTTTAGCATTCCGGCCTGTTAGTTGTTCATATGCTGCTTTAGCCATTTAACGGCCGCTCCAACTTTTTCATCGTTGGGAATATCATTAAAACTGTCTTTATCGGCAAAGGGAATGTCGGGTTTTATTGCTGCTTTATACACCTTCCCGTTGCGGTCTACCCCATAAGAAGTGGACAGCAGTACTGATGCCGCATCATTAATAACAAACTCCTTAATACTGGTTATAAAACCGGCGGTTGGTGACCCCAGCAAAACTGTTTCAGGCCGGCCTTTGAATGCAATAATGAAAAACTCTGCCGAGCTTCCTGTAGCAGGACTTGTGAGAATAACCACCGGCATATGCTGTGCATTGATGCTGCACTTTGGGGTAATACTGGCAAGCACAGTGGTATCAAATGCAAAATCATCATCCGTCAGGTACCAGACTGCATTTTCACCTGGTTCAAAGGAACCAATACGTCCATGCATTAACAATTGCTCTACGCCAAGGATCATAGGGTACATGGCTCCGCCGCCGTTTATTCTCAGATCAATAATTAATCCCTTTATGTTTTGTGTTAATAACAGGCAAAGGCTGTCATTCAGGCTTTGGGCCTTAAAATCGCAGTCTTTCCTGCCGGAATATGGCATGCTGGGTATTCTCAGGTAGCCAATATTTTTTTCTACCAGGTATGTTTTTACGCCTGAGCGGTTTTTCCACTCGTTCTTAATGGAGTCAGAAACAACCGGGGCATTATGGGACCATTGAAACATACTGTCTTTATAAAAAAGCCGCCCATGAAAATCATCAATTGACCGGAACAGCTCCCTGATAACAGGGCCTGATTGATAAGGGTCTGTGATCCCTGCAGATGCCTTCAGCGCCTCCTTTTGCAGCCTGGCCCAGTTAACAGCTTTTGCATTTACGGATTGTTGCTGCATGATGCTGATGGTGGTATCAATTAGGAATTGTACTTCTTTCGACTGGCCGCAAACAACAGTGGTTCTTAAAATAACGGGAAGGGATAATAATAACAGGAGCTTTGTTTTCATTTTATATGGGATTTCCTATTGTTAAATGTAATGATCATGAAAGAAAAAACAATGTTGTTCCGGCCACCGGATCAAAAAACATTTTTAAAAGAACGAACATTCGTTTATCTTTGTTCCCGGTATGCGTCCAAGAGATGAAAATAAGGAGGCCCTGATAAGGGAACAGGCTATTGCGCTGATTGTGCAGGAAGGGTTTGACGGGCTAAGCATGCAAAAGCTGGCCAAGGCAGCCAACCTGTCGGCTTCCACCATTTACATTTATTTCAAAAGCCGGGAAGATCTTTTGAACCAGGTATACATTGCGGTAGAGGAGCTGTTTGCCAAAGAGGTTTTGAGGAACTTTGATCCTGCCATGCCTTTTGAGGACGGCCTTTGGCTGCAGTGGAAAAACCGGTACCGGTACATACAGCAGTACCCGCTGCACTATCACTTTTCAGAGCAGTTCCGCAACTCGCCACTGATTAAACACCAGGATATTAAGGAAAGTCCGTTCCGCAGGGCAATGCAACAGTTCACAAAAAATGCGATACAACGCAAAGAGATTGTAGACATGCCTGCCGAGATACTATGGTCGCTGGCCTATGGTCCTTTTTATATACTGGTAAAGTTTCACCTGGATCGTAGCAGCATGAGCGGCAAGCCTTTCTCGCTCAATGAGCATAAAATGAAGCAGGCCTTTCAGCTGGTGATCAGGGCGCTGAAATCACCGTAAAAATTTTTTGCCTATTTAACCGAACGAATGTTCGTTCATTTATTCAATACATTAAAACAGCAAGCTATGAAGCTCAACCATGCCAACCTGCCGGTGGCAGATGTACCTGCGGTAAAGGCGTTCTTTACCTCCTACTTTGATTTTACTCCCTTGCCCATGCAGGGCGGCAACGATAAATTTGCCATACTTGAAGGCGAAGACGGCTTTATCCTGAACCTGATGCAGGCTAAAGAAGCGCATATTACCGGTACGGAAAGCGGCTATCCTAAAAATTTTCACATCGGTTTTTTTGTAGATACCCCTGAGCTGGTGCATGAGAAGCATGCTGCCATTACTGCTGCCGGCTTTACCGCCAATGAGGTAGAAGTGCTGCAACGCGGAGGCTTTAACTCCGTTACCTTTTACTGCTATGCGCCTGGCGGGATATTGGTAGAGGTAAGCTGCGGGAATTAAACGCCTTTCATACGCTTTTACCTGGGATGGCGAACGCTTTTACTCCCAGGCGCGAACGCTTTTACCCCGGGTTGCGGTGCAGTTGCGCAGCCATGATTGCGGGTTTACCGGCGCTTTTGCCTGCAAAAGCTTTCATTTATAAGGGCTTGGGGTTGTAAGTTTACAAACGCTTTTGTAAACCGCATTTTGCCGGCGGGGGCTTTTACTTGTGAAGATGTGCAAGGGCTTTTACATGCGGCATCTTTCCTGGCAGGGCTTTTACTTATAGGCTCTTTTGCTTGCAGGTCCAAACACGGACTGCGCCCGCCTGTTTGGATCACTATTGGACGTAGGTGGTCGTATGGGGTGTTGGAAGTAAATGGAGCTTTATCAAGCGTGTCGCGCCGGCCAAGGTCCTTTGTTTGGAACCTGCAAGCAAGCAGTGTGCATTCATGTGCAGTGGAACGTGAAAGGCCCGGCGGTGTAAATATGGCGTAAACAGGATGTAACTATTGCAACCTCATTTACAATCGTTTGGAAAGCTGCATTTAAGCTGTACTATAATTGTGCTGCACTATAATTAATTGTATTTACAACGCATTTACTGCTGCACACCATACCTTAGTACCCGCCTTTTTTGCGGATGCAGATCCCGGCCCTTTGCCCGGCGTGATGCGATGGATGAAGCTACATAGCATCCATAACGCCGGTACGCCTGCCATAAGCCCAATAGCCATTCAAAACAGGCGGGTGCAGGCCGGAGATGCATCTGCAAAAAAGCCCTTTGAAGGAATGTCCACAAAAAGCCCCTTAAAGGAATGTCCGCAAAAATCCCCTTGAATGAATGTCTACAAAAAAGCCCCTTAAAAGAATTTCTATAAAAGCATCCGCAAATCCCCCTACTCCGCCTTTAAATTCTTCAACGGGTTAGCTACAGCTGCTTTTACAGACTGATACCCGATAGTAACTGCCGCCACTACGCACGATACCAGCAACGCTGCTACAAAGGTAGGCGCATTAATACCCACATGATAAGCGAAGTTCTCCAACCAGGTATGCATGATGTAATAAGCCACAGGCGCAGCTACCAGGAAAGCAATGCCTATCAGCAGCACAAACTCTTTGGCAAACAGGCTTACAATGTTAAATACAGATGCGCCCAGCACCTTGCGGATGCCCACCTCCCGGGTACGCTGCACCGCGGAAAAGGCTACCAGCCCGTATAAGCCCAGGCACCCTATCAGGATGGCCAGCATGGAAAATAGCCGGAACGCCGTGTACACCTTTTGCTCCTGCTTGTATAAGCTGGCAATATGATCGTCAATAAACTCGTAGCCAAAAAGGTCGTTCGGGAAAAGGGCCGACCATAATTTGTCAATGCGGGCAATGGTTTCACGCATATGATGCGGCTGCAGTTTTACGCTGGCGGTAAAAAAGCGGTCGGGCGCATACAGCAGCATGCAGGGCCTTCTTTTCTTGTGCTTGGACTCGCTCTGGAAATCCGCTACCACACCGGTAACATACACCCGGTCGCCGCCGGCCAGGAAACTTTTGCCGATAGCATCTTCCGGGCGCTGGATGCCCATCTTGTGCATAAGCGTTTCATTGATCACCAGCTGCCGGGTGGTATCGCCTGCAAACTGCTTCCGTATTTTTTCGCCGGCCAGCATGTGCAGGCCAAACATATCGATGTAATGGTCATCAATAAACTTTATTTCAGTTACATCATCCTCTGTAATACCGGCTTCGGGAACGCTGAAAGGGCCAAAGGCGTTGTTAAAGGAAGGCGCGCTGGAAGAAAGGCTTACGGCCTTCACGCCGGGGTCATTTATCAGCTGCTGTTCCAGCACCTGCCGTTTGGCATCCTCCGGTATCTCCAGGGTAATCACCGCATCTTTATCAAATCCCAGGTCCTGGTTCTGGAAAAAATCCATTTGCCGGGCTACGACCAGCGTACCCACAATCAGCACCTGCGATGCGGCAAACTGCACAAACACCAGGCCTTTACGCAGGGTTAACCCCTGCAGTGAGCTGCCGGTGCTGCCTTTTAACGACAATGCAGGTTTAAAGGCCGATTGTACAAAAGCCGGGTAAAGACCGGCCAGCAATATGATCACCAGGCCAATACCCGACACCATGCCCAATACGGTGGGGCTGAACAGCTTTGTATGATCCAGCTGAATGCCCAGCCAGGTCACCGCCTGCGGCATGAACACGTAGGCGACAATAAGGCCCAGCACCAGCGAAATGCCTACCAGGAAAGCGGTTTCACCCAGGAACTGGCGGATGAGCTGCGGCCGGTTGGCGCCCAGCACCTTGCGTACCCCTACTTCCCTGGCGCGGCGGGTGGCCTGCGCAGTGGCCAGGTTAATGAAGTTGATGCAGGCCGTGATGATAATGAATATTGCTACGGCAGCCAATGCCCAATAGGTGGTGCGGGAGGTGGTAGGACTGGCGGGATTGCTCAGGTAACGCTGGTCAAAATGGATGTCGCGCAAGGGTTGCAAAGGCAGCTCAGCGCCCCTGGCAATATCGGCGCCCCAGTTCTTCTTAATGAAGTCCTTCATCCTGCTTTGCAGCTTTGCTACCGGGTAATGCTCCGGCAATACAATAAACGCGTTGCCGCCCATAATGGCGTAAAACTCGCGCATAACGCCATGCTGCTCCAGGTCTTTACGGATGCTTTCAAAAGATACCAGGAAGCCGAAAGGCAGGCTGGTATTGGCCGGTACATCGTCAATAAGACCGGTTACCTTCAGGTCAAGATGATTATCCAGGTTCAGCACCTGCCCCATGGGATCTTTATTGCCAAAGAACCTGCGGGCCATGCTTTTTGTAAGCACAATGGTATTAGGCTCCGCCAAAGCTGTACGCGGATCTCCCTGCAGCCAATGGTAATCAAAAATGCCGGTGAACTCCCCATCCACAAACATGAAATTTTCTGCGGGCAGGTGCTGCTGTCCTATATTCACCAGCCCCCGCTCACGGTACCATACCTGCGACACATGTTCCAGCTCCGGAAAATCGTTCCGCAGGGCTGGTACAACGCCCATGGACACACTGGGATTATAGTCCAGGGCATGCAGGGTAACACGGTAAGTACGGTTAGCCTTGGCGTGGAAGTTGTCGTACCCCAGCTCGTTCCTTACCACCAGGAAAATAACCAGGCAGGAGGCTACGCTGATAGTTAGCCCAAAAACATTGAGGAACACATAGCTGAAATTACGCCGCATAGTGCGCAGTGCGATGAGGAGATAACTTTTGAACATGGAAACGAGATTAGCTGCAAGGAGGCTCCTAATACAATGCCAGGCAACCAGTTAACTGATAATCAATTACCTGTACTCCCCCATCTGCAGTGGTTTGTCCGCTTATGTACAAGGAATGTGCGAATATGAACAGTTGGCATAAGAACGACGAAGGCTATACGTGAAGCAGAAGGCGCAATGCAGCGTACCCCTTCCCCAACCCTTACTCTGCCCTTAACCGGTTTACCGGGTTTACCAAAGCTGCACTAATGGCATGCACGCTTACTGTACATAAAGTAATGAACATGGCCAAAGCGCCTGCCAGCCCAAACATCCACCAGCTGAGGGAAACCCGGTAGGTAAAGCCCTGCAGCCACTGGCTCATGGCCCACCATGCCACCGGCGCAGCTATTATAAATGCAATGCCGGTTAATGTTATAAACTCTTTTGACAGCAGAAAAGATAAATTGGCGAGGCTTGCTCCCAGCACCTTGCGCACACCAATTTCCTTATTCCTTTGTTCGGCGCTGAAGGCAGAAAGGCCAAATAATCCAAGGCAGGATATAAATATGGCTACAATGGCAAACAGGTTGATGATGGCCGATAAGGTAACCTCTGTTTCATACTGGTGCTGCACTTCGTCGTCCAGGAAGGCATACGTGAACGGCACTGTTGAAAAGTGCTGCTGCCATACCCGGTGTATCTTTTCCAGCAGGCCGCTGTAATCCCCGGCGCCGGCGCTTATGATAATATTGCTGGTGGCGTTGCCCGGATCGTAGCGCAGCATCAAAGGCTTTACTTCGCTATGCAAAGAATTGAAATTAAAATCTTTCGTAACACCCGCTATTTCAAGCAGGCTGGCGGCCTGCCCTTCCTCCTGCTGCGGGTACAGGCGTTTGCCCGGCGCTGTTTCGGCATTTAGCCCCAGCTCCTTCGCAAATGTTTCGTTGATCAGCACCTTACCAGAGTCGCCCTGGCGGAAATCCCTGCCGCCGGCCAGCTGAATACCCAGTGCCTTTACATAATGTTCATCTGTAAAAACGAACGATACGTCTTTTCCCGCAGCGCCGTTGCTGCCTTCAAGAAAATAGGGCCAGTCGTGGCCAATGCCCTGGCTGGGATAGTTGTCGGCCTGGCTTACCGCTTTAATCCCGGCCAGCTGCCGCAGGTCACCGGCAAATGCAGGTATCTTACTCTTTATATCATCTGTATAAAAGCTTAGCACCAGCTGCTGTTTTTGCTCAAAACCAAGCTGCCTGTGCCTGATATAGTGCAGCTGGCTGTAAATAACAATGATGCCGGAAATGAATATGATAGACAATGTAAACTGGAAAACCACCAGGAAACGGCGTATACCTGCGGAGGACAAATGATTGCCAAAATTGCCTTTAATCACCTTCAGCGGTTTAAAGGCAGACAGGTAAAATGCGGGATAGCTGCCTGCAAGCAATCCTGAAAGCACAATAATGCCGCCCACCATCAGCCAGAAACGGTAACCCGCTAAAAACGATAACCTGACATCTGCCCGGGTAACCTGGTTCAGGTAAGGAAGCGCCAGCATTAATAAAGGCAATGCTATCAGCACCCCGAAAAGAGATAGTAGCATAGATTCTCCTAAAAACTGCCGTACCAGGTCGTTTACACCGGCGCCGATCACTTTTCTTACCCCCACCTCTTTTGCGCGCCTGGAGGCACGGGCCGTACTCAGGTTCATGAAATTAATACAGGCAATCAGCTGCACCAGCCCCGCTACCAGCAGCAGCAGGTGCAGGAAAGCGCCGTCAACCGTTTTACTAAGCTCGCTCCTATACCCGGGCGTGGTGTGTATAGTGCGCACCGGCTGCAGGTGCAGCTCTTTTTCCATACCCATTTCTTTAAGCTGCTGGGCGCCGTATTTGTTTAAAAAGGCAGGCAGCTTTCTTTCAAGCGTAGTAGCGGAGGCGCCGGGCCGCAGCTTTACATAGGAGGCGGTATAGTTATAGGCGGCCCACGACTGGTTATCGCGGGTAAAGCTGCCCATGCCGCCGCTGTTCATTGACATAAACAGGTGCGCCTGGATATGCGACTTGCCAAAGCTTTCATCCACCACCCCGGTTACCCGGAAGCTGTGCATGCCATAGGCGTTGTTTATGTCTATTATTTTTCCGACAGGATTGATACTGCCAAAGAGCTTTTCCGCGGTTGATTTTTGCAGCACCACGCAGTAAGGCGCTGCCAGGGATGTTAACGGATGCCCGTATACGAAGTGAAAAGAGAAAACATCAAAGAAGGTAGAGTCGGCATATACGGCATCTGTTTCATAAATACTTTTGTCATTATAGCGCAGCAGGTGCTGCTTTGCCCCTAAAGAACCGGTGGGAACCACGCGTGTGAACTGCTGTACTTCGGGAAAATCCCTTTTCATGGCAGGAGCAATAGGCGGAGAGCTGGTGGCATTATTGTTCCTGGTGCCCTGGGCAATAAATGTGGAGTTAACGCGGTAAATATCTGCTACGTGATCATGCTGCTTGTCATAGCTGTATTCCACGGTAACATACATCACAATATAAAGACAGCAAATGGTGCCTACCACCAAACCAAGAATATTGATAATGCTGAAAGTTTTATTTCTTGCTAAACTGCGGAGCGCAATTTTGAGATAGTTTCTGATCATAGCGGGCTTGTTGGAACCTTGGCGGCACTAATACAATGCCATTTCCCTAACCTGTTGCAAATCAATCCTGTAAGAACTGCGTAATTTAAGGTTCGTTCGCTTTTGATACAAAAAACCGTTCATTTCTGAACACGCTTATGCGCCTTTTTAGGCACGCCGCTTGTAACGTTTTTTATATGGAAAAGCACATTATTACTATCGTACTGAACGATAAACCTTACCAGCTGTTTATCTCCATCGACCACCAGGAAGAAGAGATCACCTACCGCGTAGAGCCGGGAGCGGATGAAGGAGAACTGGAGGACATTATCCCCGAGCGCCTGGAAATCAGGGCTAACGGACATGTTAAGTTCGACGACCGGCTGAAGACCGTAGAAGGCGAACAGATTGCCCGCCTCATCTGGCAGGAAATACTGGATAAGCTGAACCCGTGAGCGGATTACTGCTGCGGCAGGGTTAACAGCACTTCCACCCAAAATGCTGATGGTATTGTTTTGTTACTCCTATAAATAACGAACCGGCGCTGATAACAAACGCCGGTTTTTGTATAAAAAACCTCTACTCCCCTTTTTGTTGCCCTGATGATCGTGGAATGTGTATTTAAATACGCATTTGCTACTTTGCATATGCATATACGCTATCTTACCATTAAAATAACAACAGATGCAAACAGGATTTATTGGACTTGGCAATTTAGGACTACCCATCGCAGAGAATTTATCAGGCATTCATAAGGGCCTGTACGTGTATAACCGCACCGCCGCCAAAGCGCAGCCGCTGGCTGATAAAGGCGCGGTCATCTGCACCACTGTGCAGGAGCTGGCGGCTAAATGCGACGTTGTATTCAGCATTGTATCGGACGATGCCGCGCTGCGCCATATTACCGAAGGACCGGAAGGCATAGCCGCCCACCTGAAAGCCGGCGGCATACATATTTCCATGAGCACTATATTACCGGCCACCGCCGCAGCGCTGGACGCTGTACACCAGCAGCACGGCAGCCATTACCTCTCATGCCCCGTAATGGGACGGCCCGAAGCAGCCCGTGCCCGCAAGCTGAATATCATGGCTTCCGGCCGGCCCGAAGCTGTTAACACTATAAAACCCCTGCTTACCGATTGCGGCGCTGCCGGCATATGGGAGTATGGCAGCGATGTAAAGGCCGCGCCACTGGCCAAACTGTGCACCAATTACCTGATACTCTCCAGCGTGGCGGCTATGGCAGAAGGCATACACCTGGCCCGGCAGGGCGGTATTGATGCCGCACAGTGGATGAACATGCTTACACAAACCATTTTTAACGCGCCCATATATAACAGCTACGGCAGCGCATTGCTGAAAGAAGCTTACCTGCCCGCAGGCTTTGGCTTAAAGCTGGCACTGAAAGATGTTAACCTGGTGTTGCAGCAGTCAGCCGCTACCCAGGGCAATATGCCGGTAGGAAAAACAGTGCAGGAACTATTGCAGCAGGCGGTGGCTGCGGGCCTGGGGGATCATGATGTTACCGCCGTTGCGCAGATAATAATTAAGAATGAATAATTAAGAATGAATAATTAATGAGTGGGTACTTTTTGACCGGTGCTGTTACTATATTCATTGGGCATATTAAACGTTTGTTAAATAGTGAATAAATAAAGATGCATTACCGGCAACAAGTACCCACCGCATTCTTCATTATTAATTCTTCATTATTCATTATTAATTACCCCAGTCCCTTTCCGTAAGGCTGTGGCGTGTCGGAACCCTGCTCTCTTATACCGTTCCAGATAGATTCCAGGATGTGCCTTCCCTCCAGTGTGATTACACGGGGAGAACATTGCACACCGTCTATGGTTTCAAAAATCACCAGGTCATCCGGTAAGTGCCCGTCGAACCGGGTAGAAAGGTTCTTATCCTGCACATAATAAGCAGGTTTGCCGTTATAGGTTTCCTTTTCCACATGCAGATCCTGCTCCTGGCCGTTAAAGCTGATAATGATGGTTTGGGCTGACATGAGCTTTTTTTGAAAACGGCCGCAAGTTTGGGACCAAGTTCAATTAATAATGAAGAATGAAGAATTAATAATGAAATGCAGCGAAGGAAGGTGTAAGTATGAAAGCCATTGAAAATGTGATATGGCGGCGCCATTAGTAATGAAGAGGCGTTAATAATTGAATGCAGCGAAGGAAGGTGTAAGTATGAATGCCATTGAAAATGTAACAGGCGCCTGCGCAATGAAATATAGCAGCGCTATTCCAAATGCTGTTAGAAAAATTAAGGATGAACCATTGTGAATTACAATCATTCATCCTTAATTATTAATTATTAATTCTTCATTATTAATTAAAACCGCAACATCACCTTTACCCCCTCACTGCGGTTCTCAAACCTCACCAGGCAGGTATGCGTGGCGGCGTCCCATTCGATTTGCAGCGGCTGGGCCGCGCCTTCAACCGGGCCTGCGGTGGCCTGTTTGGGCGCTGCAGGTAATAAAATGCGCATTACGTTCTGCGTATTGGAAGGACTGCGCGCTATAAAGGAATAGGTGTGGCGTGTAACACGCTCCTCATACACACGGGCAGCGCCGCATAATACCTGCGGGCGTTTGGTGTCTTTTACCCGGCTTATGTGGTACAGGTAAGCCTGCTCACCCGGGTGTACTGTTTTTTCAGCCAGCACAGGCAATGTAGGGTCAAACAGGTCTATTACCGGGCCTTTAATATGCAAAGGTTCGGCGCTTACGCTTTCGTCCATTACAGCAGCTATATCATAGGGGCCTCTTTCCAGGTAAAAATAGTTTTTGGTTTGCAGGGCGCCGGCCTTCGCATTTTGCTCATAGGCCTGCCTTACCAGCTGCAGGTAACCACTGTCGCCATCAGCCTGCAGCACCAGCTCTTTGGGATCCTGGCGCACTACAAACACACTGCCTTTGCCGCAGGCGTATTGTGCAACATTTTCCCGGGGCTGTATGCCCAGCTGCTCAAACAGGTGCTCGGAGGGGGTGGTGTAGTGCAGGCCATTGCTGTTCCACCATTCCTTTACCTGCTGAAAAGGATCTTTATCCCGGCCATAGTACAGCAGCACGCCGCCCTTCTTCACCCAGCCGGCCAGGTAAATATGCACGGAGTCGGACATGGGTTTCATATTGGAATAGCTCATTACCAGCACCTTAATATCTTTTAATGTGCCGGGGAACGACAGGTTTTCCATATGCACCATATCCACCGGTACGCCGCGTTTCAGCAGCGGCAGGGCCATACCGTAAAAGTTAGACAGCTGCGGATCTTCATATCCTGCATGGGTAGGAAAGCGCTGGAACATCAGGGAGTTGCCCAGCAGCACGCCAATACCCCTGCTGCCGCTTACATGGTTGGAGGAGGCCGGCAAATCGTTCAGGGAATTTACCATTACCTGCATTTGCGTGGCATAAGCCGGCGCTATGGGCTGCCGCTCATTGCTGCCCTCTACCCTGAACTTACCCAGGTAAATGCGGTTGGGCCAGGGCATTACCTCAAAATGATCTACCGCGGGGTACATGATCTCGGCGGTAAAGGTGGCCTGGTAGTTCCGTTTA
>NZ_DASTRI010000147.1:0-28976 GCF_035761305.1 Chitinophaga sp.
TAAAATGTGCAAACCTTTAATATTAAATGTAACAGTAAAATGCATTGAAACCAGTTACGGTATTACGTTAGGCAGGTTTTACCTTTTACATTTCAGATTTATGATTTTACATTCTTTTTGGCCCGCTTAATATCGCTTAGCTTAATTTTTCCAGCGCTGCTTTCAGCTGCTGCAGCATGGCAGGTATTTCTTCCTTTACACAGGTGCCTACACTCAGGCGGTACCAGGAGGAGTCCCTGGAGGAGCCAAAGGCGTAGAAGGGCACCACGGCCAGCTTGGCTTCATCCAGTATGTAGGAGGTAACCGCTGCCTGGTCGGCCAGTACAGTACCGTCGGCCTTCTTTTTACCTTTCAGGTCCAGGCGGATGGTGAGGTAAATAGCCGCCTGCGGCGCAATACAATCTACCGGGTGGCCGGCGTTCTTCAGGGCTGTAAACCCTTCATATATCTTCACCAGCCTTTCTTCCACTTCCGCTTTAAAGTGCTGCAGGTATTTATCAACGTTGGCTTTCTGGCCCAGGTAGCGTGCGGCAGCTTTCTGTTCTGCCATAGGGCTCCAGGCGCCTACGTGAGAGAGGATGGATTTCATTTTGCCAATTACATGCGCAGGACCCAGCGCCCAGCCCACACGTACGCCGGTAGAAGCAAAGGCTTTACTCATACCATCTATGAAAATGGTATAGTCTTTCAGCTCCGGCCGCAGCGATACGGGGTTGTAGTGGTGGGTTTGGCCAAAGGTAAGCACCCAGTACATCTGGTCGTACATAATGTACAGCGGCTTTTCATCGGCGCCGCGGCGCTTGTTTTCCTCAATTACCAGGTCGCAGATAGCTTCCAGCTGCTCTTTGCCAAAGGTGGTGCCGGTAGGGTTCTGCGGAGAGCAGAGGGCCAGCAGGGTAGCACCTTTCAGCAGGGGCTTCAGCTCTGCCGCAGTGGGCATAAAATTATTTTCAGCAGTGGTTTCCAGCACTACGTGCTCTGCTTCCAGGAAATGGGTGTAGTGGTTGTTGTTCCAGGAGGGCGTTGCGTAAATGATCTTTTCGCCACGGTCTACAATGGTGCGGTAAGTAGCATATATGATAGGGCGGCCGCCGCAGGAGATCACGATCTCTTTGGTGGGATCGTAGGTAAGCCCTTCGCGCCCGCCTATAAATTCGCCTACTGCTTTCCGCAGCTCCAGTATACCGTCGGCAGGAGGATAGTTGGTATAATGCTCCTTATACGCCTGGATGATCTCTTGCTCAAACTCCACGGGAATAGGGAATACTTTGGGATCAAAGTCGCCAATGGTAAAGTTGTAGATCTTCTCACCCTTTGCGATCTTTTCCTTTATCTCACCGGCCAGCTTAATAATTTCAGAACCAATCAATGTTTCCGCTAAATGAGATAGTTTCATAATTCCCGTGTTTTATGGTGATACAATTTTTTTGCGCGCCAAAGGTAACCGATCTGTAAATAATTGAAAAGAACCCGCTCATTCTTTTTATATTCTTTAACAAAGCGGGGATCAAACCGCATTTCATTTAATGAAACTGGGAAAATCATCGCTTTTTGTTTAACATTCACTAAACCGGGAATGCCGGAAACCCCGGGCGTAAAAAGATAAAAAGCTAAATTAGGGGGAATACTAAAACTTTCTATCTTTGTTCACATTCGCAATTTACCTTGCGGATAGTTGTCGTTTTGCAACAAATAATCTGCCCAGTAAAAAAATCAAACATTAACAGATGAAATTTATTGTTTCTTCCTCTACTTTGTTAAAGCAATTACAACAGATCAGTGGGGTGATTAACTCCAATACGGTATTGCCTATATTGGAAGATTTTCTTTTTCTGATTGACAAGAACGAACTAACGGTGGTGGCTACCGACCTGGAAACTGTAATGAAGGTAAAGCTGGAGGTGGAAGCAAAGGAGAACGGCCGCATTTGCATTCCGGCAAAAATATTAATGGACTCCCTCAAGAACCTGCCGGACCAGCCGCTGACCTTTAATGTTGACATGAACTCTTATGCCGTGGAGATCACCTCCGACAACGGCAAGTATAAAGTAATGGGCGAAAACCCGGAAAATTTCCCCAAGGAGCCTGCCGCCGACGATACCACCTCTTTTACCCTGGTGTCTTCCGCACTGGTAACCGCCATTAACAAAACCCTGTTTGCGGTAAGCAACGACGATCTGCGCCCGGCCATGACCGGCGTGTACTTTGAGCTCACCGGCAACAGCCTCACCTTTGTAGCTACGGATGCGCACCGCCTGGTGAAATATGTAAGAACAGATGCCCAGTGCCCGCAGAGCGATAACTTTATTGTGCCCAAGAAGCCGCTGAACCTGCTGAAATCGGCCCTGCCCGATAATGAAAGCGAAGTAAAGATCGCCTATAGCCAAAACCACTTTTTTGTATCGCATGAGGGCGCACAAATGATCTGCCGCCTCATAGATGCCCGGTTCCCGGACTACAAAGTGGTAATACCGAAAGATAATCCCTACCGCCTTACCCTGGTAAAGTCCGATTTCCAGAACGCCCTGAAACGGGTAAGCGTGTTCTCCAACAAAAGCACCAACCAGGTAGCGCTGAACATCAGCGGTAACGAGCTGCAGCTGTCGGCCCAGGATGTTGACTTTTCCTTTGAAGGTAACGAGCGTATGAGCTGCCAGTACACCGGCGACGATATGCAAATTGCTTTTAATGCGAAGTTCCTGATAGAAATGCTGAATGCAGCAGAGGGCGACGAGATCAGCATTGAGCTGTCTACCCCCACCAAAGCCGGCATTCTCAAACCTTCTGAAAAAGGAGATAATGAAGACCTGCTGATGCTGGTAATGCCGCTGATGCTGAACAACTAAGCCGGCTTTTTCCGTATTAGCACTAAATAATATTATTAATTATTCACTCTTCATTATTAAATTATATATAAGGCAATCTCTTCCATAGGGATTGCCTTTTTCTTTGTCCACAGTGCATTTGCGGCGATTTTATTTCCCGAAAAGTTGTAATTTGGAGGTGGAAAAAGATTCAAGAAGGACCATTCTTTAAGAACAGTTAACTAACCAAACGTAAAAATACCATATGCCATGCCTATGAGCCGGGGTATGCAGTATTTTTACGTATTCCCCGTTTCAAGCATAGCAAAGACCATATTTACGTTTGTTAATTAATGCCGCGAAAACTGAATACAGCTTCTCATGGAAACTTTTTTTGAAAACATTCCATCGTCTTACCGGACGGCAATCCTTGTTGCAGGGTTATTAGTGCTGTGGATAGCGGAAGGATTTATTCCGCGGTTTGCCTTTAAATATAACCGGTACAGGCACGCAGGCACTAACCTGTTCTTTACGGTTACCACGGCCGTTATTAACCTGGTGTTTGCCTTTGCAGTGGTGAAGGCTGCCCAGTGGACCAGCCAGGCTCATTTCGGCCTGTTATACTGGATAGGTGCGCCGCAATGGCTGCAGGTGATACTGGGGTTGCTGATGCTGGATTTTATGGGTGCTTACCTGATACACCTGGTACAGCATAAGGTGGCCTGGATGTGGCACTTTCATAAGATACATCATATAGATACCGCTATAGATGTTACCACCGCCCTGCGGCATCACCCGGTAGAAAGCGTGTTCCGCGTGGCGGCGCTGATAGTGACGATTGTAACCATGGGCATTCCCATATGGATGGTGATGCTGTATCAAAGCCTGTCGGCGCTGATGTCGCAGTTCAACCATGCCAACATACACCTGCCGCACTGGCTGGATAAAGGGTTGAGCTGGATCATTGTATCGCCGGACATGCACAAGGTGCATCACAGCCGGTACCAGCCGGAAACAGATTCCAATTATGCGAACATCTTTTCCATCTGGGACCGTATATGCGGCACGTTTGTAACAGTGCCGGACACTACCCGGCTGCAATACGGGCTGGACGAGTACCTGGAGCCACGGTACCAGGAAATAGGGCCTTTGCTGAAGGCGCCGTGGGATAAGCCGGTTCCCAGGCAGGAAGATGTGATAGTGCAGCAGCCCGTTAACACACATTGAGAGTTATTTATTTCTATAATCTAATCAAAAAGTGATATGGCACAGCAACATCACATCGCAACTACAAAAATTGCCGGATTCATAGGCCTGGCATCCGGCGTAATTGCCGCGCTTATTTCATTCCTTACCAAAGCCCCCGGCATTGCCGTTACCTTAGGCGGCATTGCTACTGTGATAGGCGTTATTTCTTTATGGATGTCCCGTAAGAATATTGACGATATGCAACTGGCCACTGCAGGCCTTTTTATGGCAGTAGTGTCCCTGGTAATAGGGCTGTGGATCGGATGATCCGTGGTTAACTGAAAACAGGTTTTAAACGGTTAAAAGTAAAAACCGGGGTGAACCAAAAAAAATGTAAAATTTTGCATTCTTTTGGTGCCCTGTGTTTTTACTTTTTATTTTTAGGGCGTTTGCTTTTTATCTCCTTCACGTATTTTTCCAGGTAACCTTCGGCAGCATTGGTAGGGAACAGCACCAGCGTGCTGTCTGTAAGCTCCCGTATAATGGCCGTATCAACAGTAGCTGCCGAGTCTTCCTTTTCCATGCCTTCCATATGGTTCCAAAGCAGCAGCGTATCTTTTGCCAGGCCCCACTTTTTATATACCAGGGTGTACATGTTAATGGAGCGGGCAAGACTGTCTTTCCGCAGGTCAAACCCCTGCTGCTCGTTGTCGCGCCCGGGCACGGGATGCAGCCATTTGCCGATCAGCTGTTCCGGGCGGTAGGTAACACCGGTATCTGCTTTAATAAGGGCAGAGTCCGGGGCAGGTGCAATATTGTTGGTGTCTGTTATATCTATAAGGCTGCTGTCGTCCTCCAGCCTGGCTTTGCTGGCAGGCGCCTGCTGCCGGCAGGCTAATGCGCCGGCTAATAAAACCAGTAGTGACAGGCGTTGTTTGGTCATACAGTTCAAAAATACCATAAATTAATTACGAATTATCTCCTACCTTTATGCCTCACTTTAGGGGTGTTTCCCGGTGCATATATAAACACCGGGGAGCTGAGATGATACCCTCAGTACCTGACGCAGCTCATACTGCCGGAGGAAAAAGTTACTGATCTCTCTCTTACATTCACATCCTTAAAGTTTATTGTTTCATTTCAAAACTCCTGTACACACATGGAAGTACTTGTGAACAATAAACTTTATGCGGTGCAGCCGGAAACCACGGTGGCTGCCCTCTTACAGTTTATTCAATTACCATCTGCCAAAGGCATTGCCATTGCCATTAACAACCAGGTTATTCCTAAAACCCACTGGGAACAGCAGCTGCTGCAATCGCAGGATAAGGTAATGATTATCCGCGCCACGCAGGGAGGATAGCCCCTGCGGGGAATTACGAACTGCCAGGAACAGTGCCTGTTCCACTTTCGCGGAAAGCGCCAAGCGCAGCCTGGCTGTTAACAAAAGCAGCATAAACGCAGCCGGCAGGTAATCGTATTATGTATGCGCTATGCGATTGGTAATTGATAACAATCCTTTTCGTAATCCTCAGACAGGGCGGCCATTCCGCGTATTAACAGTGCGTGTTATACAACGCTGTATTACCGGTAAACAGGTATGCCTGGCTGTTGCCCTTTTTCATGCTTAAATGTAAGTGGCATTTATTCCAAACCTTATTTACTCATCCTTTAACGCATTGCGAAATATGCATTCAGCACGTGCAAATGCTTTGCACCATCATTCGTAATTATTCACATTCATAATTTACTTTTTTGGTTGCTCATGAATGTGCATTTCGTAATTAACTAATTCGTAATTAAACTTCTTATGTCTGAACAACAACCATCTGCACACACCATCAGCCGCGCGCCTTTTCCTGCCGCTGGTAAAATTTATGTGCCGGGCCGGCTGCACAATATACAGGTAGCCATGCGCCAAATAACATTAACGCCTACACGGCTGCATGGCAAAAACGGCGCTGAAGCGCCTAACCCACCCGTAGTAGTGTATGATACCAGCGGCCCTTATACAGACCCCGCTATAGATATTGATGTGCGCAAAGGCCTGCCCCGTCTGCGGCAACCCTGGATCGAAGAACGCAATGATACGGCGCCGCTGCCGGGCCTTACCTCTGCCTACGGGCGGGAGCGGCTGGCCGATAAAAGATTGGATGGCCTTCGCTTTACCCATCTGCAAACACCGCTAAAGGCCAAAGAAGGCCGCAATGTATCGCAAATGCATTACGCACGGCAAGGCATTATTACGCCGGAAATGGAGTACATTGCCATCCGTGAGAACCAGTGCGCTGAACAGCTGTTCAAAGAAAACAATGCCCTGTGGCAGCAGCATAAAGGCCGGTCATTCGGCGCCAATACGCCGGTACAGTTTATTACGCCCGAATTTGTACGGCAGGAGGTAGCTGCCGGCCGCGCCATCATCCCTTCCAACATCAACCATCCTGAAAGCGAGCCAATGATCATTGGCCGCAACTTCCTGGTAAAAATCAACGCTAACATCGGCAACTCAGCCGTTACCTCAGGCATTGAGGAAGAAGTAGAAAAAGCAGTATGGGCCTGCCGCTGGGGCGCCGACACCATTATGGACCTGAGCACCGGCAAACATATTCATGAAACCAGGGAATGGATCATCCGCAACTCCCCTGTGCCCATTGGCACCGTACCCATTTACCAGGCGCTCGAAAAAGTGAACGGCAAGGCCGAAGCACTTACCTGGGATATTTTCCGCGATACGCTCATTGAACAGGCAGAACAGGGCGTGGACTATTTTACTATTCATGCCGGCGTGCTGCTGCGCTATGTACCGCTTACGGCTAAACGTACCACCGGCATTGTATCACGCGGCGGCTCCATTATGGCCAAGTGGTGCCTGGCCCACCATAAAGAAAATTTCCTGTACACGCATTTTGAAGAGATCTGTGAAATCATGAAGGCATACGATGTAGCCTTTTCCCTGGGCGACGGCCTACGCCCCGGCAGCATTGCCGATGCCAACGACGCGGCGCAGTTCGGGGAGCTTGAAACCCTGGGCCAGCTAACCAAACAAGCCTGGCGGCACGATGTGCAGGTGATGATAGAAGGTCCCGGCCATGTACCTATGCAGCTGATAAAGGAAAACATGGAAAAACAGCTGCAGCACTGCCACGAAGCGCCCTTTTATACGCTTGGTCCCCTAACAACCGACATTGCGCCCGGCTACGATCACATTACCTCTGCCATTGGGGCCGCCATGATAGGCTGGTTTGGCACCGCCATGCTGTGCTATGTAACACCCAAAGAGCACCTGGGCCTGCCCAACAGGGAAGATGTACGCCAGGGCGTAATAGCCTATAAAATAGCCGCGCATGCGGCAGACCTGGCCAAAGGCCACCCCGGCGCGCAGCACCGGGATAATGCGCTCAGCAAGGCCCGTTTTGAATTCCGTTGGGATGACCAGTTTAACCTGTCGCTTGACCCGGAAACAGCCCGCGCTTACCATGATGAAACGCTGCCTGCCGAAGGCGCCAAAATAGCTCACTTCTGCTCTATGTGCGGCCCGCATTTCTGTTCCATGAAAATCACCCAGGAGGTGCGCGACTTTGCAGCCACACAGGGCATAGCAGAAAATACCGCGCTGGAAGCAGGATTGAACGCGCAGGCAGCGGCCTTTAAAACACAAGGCGGCGAAATTTATTTATAACCATAACCTGCCCCGGGTGTCCTGTGCCGCAATGGTACAGGGCACCTAAAAAACTATGCTACTTGTTATAACAAACCCGGAACCGGTGCCCGGTGAAATAACGCTTTGGGAGCAGCTGCTGGCAGCAGGCGCTGATGCCCTGCTGCTGCGCCGGCCGGGGTGGACAGCAGCCATGTATGCACAGGCCCTGGAACAAACACCGCCGGCCTGCTACCAAAAGATAATGGTAGCCGGCCACTGGCGCCTGTACCACCGCTTTGGGCTCATGGGCGTGCATGTAAATGAACAGCTGCGGCAGCAAACCACTATGCCGCAGCTGCGCCAATACCGGCAGCAGGGGTGCTGCGTTAGCACCGGCATACATAACGTGTTTACATTACCGTTAGTCCGCAACGAGTGGGACCTGCTGCTGTTAAGTCCTGTGTTTGACAGTATTTCCAAACCAGGCTACAAAAGGCAGCAGCCCCCGGACCTGCTGCTGCCGCCGCATACCGGCCCCGCCAAAGTACTGGCCCTGGGCGGCGTGCATGCCGGCAACGCCGCAAAGGCCAGGCAAATGGGATTTAACGGACTGGCGCTGTTAGGCGCCATCTGGCAAACGCCCGCAAAAGCAGTTGAACAACTACAAGACATCAAAAGCATATGGAACGACCCTACGTTATAAGCCTGGCCGGCCTGGACCCCAGCGGGGGCGCCGGCCTGCTGGCAGACATTAAGACCTTTGAGGCCCATCAGACCTATGGGCTGGGGGTTTGTACCGCGCTAACCGTGCAAACAGACAGTAAGTTCCTGTCGGTAGACTGGTTATCCGCAGACCGCATCATAGCGCAGGCCGCTCCCCTGCTGGAGCAATACAAACCTGCTTATTGCAAAATAGGGATTGTATCGGGCGTACCCGTGCTGCTTGAAGTCGTACGCGCCCTGCACCGCCTGCGGCCCGGCATCCGTATCATACTGGACCCGGTGCTGAAAGCATCTGCCGGCTTTGACTTTCATACCGGTGCTGCTGCCTGGCAGGAGGTGCTGCCTTACCTGTACCTGCTTACGCCCAACTATGACGAAGCGCTGGCGCTGGGCAATAACCCCGCGCAGGATGGGCACGAAGCCGCGGCACAGCTAAGCCGGCATTGCGCGGTGCTGCTGAAAGGCGGCCACCACCCCGGGCGTAAAGGCTGGGATGTGCTGTACACAAAAGAAACAGAATACCTGCTGCGGCCCGGCGGCAGGCAGGCATATGCCAAGCACGGCTCGGGCTGTGTGCTTTCTGCCGCCATTACCGCGCAGCTGGCGCTGGGGCATTCACTGCCAAACGCCTGCATTAACGGTAAGGCTTATACGGAAAAGTTTTTATCCAGTCACCCATCCCTGTTAGGATTTCACTCATGACCATCAGCACCTTACATTACATATCACAGCAAACCGCTGCTGCAGACCATATTGCTAACATACAGGCCGCCTGCGATGCAGGCTGCAACTGGGTACAGCTGCGCATCAAAAACAGCACGCCGGAAGCCGTGCTGCCCGCAGCCATAGCTGCCAGGAAAATATGTGAGCAGTACAACGCCACATTGATTATTAACGATTACCCGCATATTGCCAAAGCCGTAGGCGCACATGGCGTGCATGTAGGCAAAAATGATATGACGGTGGCCGCGGCCCGGGCCATTACCGGCCCTGGCATGATCGTGGGCGGCACTGCCAATACGCTGGAAGATATTTTACAGCACGTAAAAGACAATGCCAGTTACGTGGGGCTGGGCCCTTACCGTTTCACCACCACCAAGCAAAAGCTAAGCCCCACATTAGGGCTGGAGGGCATTGCCGGCATTTTACGGCAGCTGGCCATACAGGGCATTACCATACCGGTAGTAGCCATTGGCGGCATTTTGCAGGAAGATATTGCGGCCCTGCTGGCAGCCGGCGCGCATGGCGTGGCGGTAAGCGGCTTAATTACACATGCGGCCCATAAACAGCAGGTAGTAAAAAGCATTTTTGAAACTAAGCAAACACTATGATGGAACCATTGATAATTGCCGGCCGTATTTTTCAGTCGCGCCTGTTCACCGGCACAGGCAAATTTTCGTCAGCGCCGGTAATGGAGCAGGCATTGCTGGCCTCCGGGTCTGAGCTGGTGACCGTTGCATTAAAGCGGGTAGACCTTCACAACCAGGCAGACGATATGCTACAGCACCTTCATCATGCGCACCTGCACCTGCTGCCCAACACCTCCGGCGTGCGTAATGCAAAGGAAGCCGTGTATGCCGCGCAGCTGGCGCGCGAAGCGCTGGAAACAAACTGGATAAAGCTGGAAATACATCCCGATCCCCGCTATCTGCTGCCCGACCCTGTTGAAACCCTGCAGGCAGCAGCGGAGCTGGTAAAGTTGGGATTTGTGGTGCTGCCCTACATACATGCCGATCCCGTGCTATGCAAGCGCCTCGAAGCAGCAGGCGTTGCCGCTGTAATGCCCCTGGGCGCACCCATAGGCAGCAACAAAGGCTTACGCACCTTTGATTTCCTGGAAATTATTATTGAGCAAAGCCAGGTGCCGGTGGTGGTTGATGCTGGCATCGGCAGCCCTTCAGATGCTGCTAAAGCCATGGAAATGGGCGCCGATGCAGTGCTGGTAAATACCGCCATTGCCGTAGCGCAGGATCCTGTTAAGATGGCTGAAGCCTTTAAGCTGGCCGTAACCGCCGGCCGTATGGCCTATGAAGCAGGACTGGCCGGCGCGCACAGCCATGCAAGCGCCAGCAGCCCGCTGGTGGGGTTCCTGGAGTAATGAGTAATTAATAATGAATAATTAATTGACCATAATGTTTAAAGATATATTTACCGGATATGACTGGGCGGCTGTTAAAGCCGGCATCTACGCCAAAACCACGCAGGATGTAGAGCGGGCGCTAACGGCCCGGCGCCGTACGCTGGAAGATTTTAAAGCCCTCATATCTCCTGCCGCGCAGCCTTACCTGGAGCAGATGGCGCAGCTCAGCCACCAGCTTACCCGGCAGCGCTTCGGCAATACGATGCAGCTGTATATACCATTGTACCTTTCCAACGAGTGCCAGAACATATGCACCTATTGCGGTTTTAGCCTGGATAACAAGATCCGGCGCAAAACACTGCAGCCCGCAGAAATAATGCAGGAGGTGGAAGCCATTAAAGCCATGGGCTACGAACATGTGCTGCTGGTAACCGGCGAAGCCTGGCAAACCGTAGGCGTGGATTATTTTAAAGAAGCCCTGCGCCTCATACGCCCGCATTTTTCTCATATCAGCATGGAAGTGCAGCCTATGGATGAGGAAGATTATGCCGCGCTCATACCCCTGGGACTGCAAAGTGTGCTGGTGTACCAGGAAACCTATCACCAGGCCGGCTACAAGCTACACCATCCCAAAGGGCGAAAATCCAACTTCGACTATCGCCTGGAAACGCCCGACCGCCTGGGCCGGGCGGGCATCCATAAAATAGGGCTGGGCGTGCTTATTGGGCTGGAAGACTGGCGTACCGACAGCTTTTTTACCGCCCTGCACCTGCAATACCTTGAAAAAACCTACTGGCAAACCCGCTACAGCATTTCGTTCCCGCGCCTGCGCCCCTGCGCCGGCGGTTTGCCGCCTAAAGTGGAAATGAATGACCGGGAGCTGGTGCAGCTCATCTGCGCCTATCGCCTGCTGGATCCCGATGTAGAGCTAAGCCTTTCTACCCGCGAATCTGAACAATTCCGCAATCATATTATAAAGCTGGGCATTACCTCCATGAGCGCCGGTTCCAAAACCAACCCCGGTGGCTATGCAGCTGATCCGCAGTCACTGGAGCAGTTTGAAATATCCGACGAACGCAGCCCGCAGCACATAGCGCAAATGCTGCGGCAGCAGGGCTACGAGCCGGTATGGAAAAATTGGGACCATAGCCTTAGCCCACTTTCTCCATATCACGATAGGTCTTAATAGTGTCGTGTGAGGTACGCAGGGCGCCTTTCTGGTTAGCGATCAGCTCGCGAACGCTGTAAGGCATGGGTTCATCCGTGCGCAGTGCTTCTTCATAAGCCCTTTGTGCCGCATCTTCGCCATATTCGCAGCTTGCCAGTATGGAATGGCGGTCATGGCCGGTAAAGGTGGCCTTCACATCCATCCAGGTGCGGTATATTTTACCGGACACAGTGGTGCCGGTTTCCAGGTTACCGCCCAGTTGTAACAGTTCCTGGTTCAGCTGTGATACATATGTACGGCTTTCATCTATCATCCGTTGGAACAATGCCTTCAGGTCCGGATCATCTGTTTGTCCACTGGCCTTGGTATAACCCTCAATACGGTCATTATTGATCTGTACCAGGTCTCTTAAAACTTCAGCTAATTTTTCATTCTGTTGCATGGCATAATTTGTTTTGATGTTTGTAATATGATTATAACCGCAGTACGGTAAGGTGTTAACAGTTAAGGGGTGATCAGTAACACATAACAAACCTGTTTCAAAAATATGACCAGTTAAGGCGTCCCCTCTATGGCCTGCTGCCAGGCAGCATTTTGCCACGCAGCGCTGACGTATTTTTTTCCCGTCTGGGGAAACCCTTCTACAATGCAGCCGCCCCTGCTGGCTGTTTTAGCAGTAAATCACCTTATTAATAACGGCAAATGAATTGGCACAGATTTTTGACTATATGAGTTAACCAAACATTTTTCATATGAGAAGCATATTGTATCTAATAGCCCTTATTCTTATCATAGGATGGGTGTTAGGCTTTTTCGTTTATTCAGCGGGAGCGCTGATTCATGCATTGTTGGTGTTAGCTATTATAGCAATCCTGCTAAGCATTATCAGAGGCAGGGCCCCTGTAGAATAATGTATCAATAAACAGGATCCCCATATAGCAAATACTAAATGAATAATCAATAACAGCGTAATGGTTCCCCATGCTGTTACTGGTTATTCATTTTTTTTTAATGGCTGCTACTCGTCGGCATACAGGTAAATGGAAAGTCCCTCCTTTGCGCGGTTGGTGCGCTATTATTATACTACGCGCCAAATAAAGTTTGCACCCATCCGGGAACAAAAAAATTGTAACGTAATACGCCATCTGTATTAATTATGATACCAGCGGGGCTAACAGGCCGGTAGTAAGCTGCATGTCCGGTATGCACTGGGCGGCATCCGCTATTAACAACAGCAGCACCATAGCTTCTCTTATTTGCTTAATAGCGCGGTTTACCTGGTTCTCTACTGTTTTCAGGGAAAGGGAAAGTCCCAGGGCTATTTCCTGGTTAGTGAACCCCTGTATGCGGTAACGGAAAATCTTTTTCCGCTCCGGGGGCAGATGGTCCATGGCGCGGTTCACCTGGTTCAGTGTTTCCCGTTCATGCAGCGCGCCCGCAGGATCAACAGTTTCGGGCAGCTGCGGCGCATTTACCAGCAGGGCCCTTTCCTGCGCCTTACGGCGCAGCACATCTATAAGGGTGGTGCCTGCAATGCGGAACAGCTGCTGCGATAAAGGGAGGCTTTCATTGAGATGGCTGCGGTAACGCCACAGCTTTATGAAGGTAAGCTGCACCAGCTCTTCTGCAATATCAGCATCAGCCGTACGTTTCAGGAAATAGTAATACAGCTTTTCATGAAACTGGTAATACACTTCCTCAAAAACAGCCACTGACCCTGCTTTTATGGTTACTGTTTGATCCAAATGTTGTAGTTAACTTGTATTGGAATAGTGTTAAGCTAACATAGATACTCTTTTTTTATCGAAAACGCAAGCCAAACAAAGAATTTAAATCGTCCCCGGCGCCCGCCTGTAAAGCAATAGCAGCCATTCATTAGTCAATATGATTGACAATATCGCATAAAAAAACATGCATGACTGTTTTATCATCCATCATGCATGTTTATGTTTTTATATCCTGTTGTTAATTTTCCCGCAGGCTGGCAATGTCTATTACAAAGCGGTACTTTACCTGCCCTTTCAGCAGCTTTTCATATGCTTCGTTAATATCCTGTATGTTAATCACCTCTACATCGGAGGTAATATTATGCGCAGCGCAGTAATCCAGCATTTCCTGGGTTTCGCGGATGCCGCCGATGCAGGAGCCGGCCAGGCTAACACGGTTGGCAAGCAGGCTGAAAGCCGGTATAGATGCGGGCTCCGGCGGCACGCCCACACATATGTGCACGCCATTGGTTTTTAGCAGGCGCATAAAAGCGGGAATATCGTGCGGGGCAGATACGGTGTCCAGTATAAAATCAAACGTTCCCCGCAGGCGTTTCATTACTTCCGGGTTGGTGGTTAACGCAAAGTGATGCGCGCCCAGGCGTTTGGCATCCGCCTCTTTGGAGGGCGATGTGCTTAGCATGGTTACCTCTGCTCCAAAGGAAGCGGCAAACTTTACGCCCATATGTCCCAGGCCGCCCAGTCCCAGCACGGCTACCTTATGACCCGGGCCTATTTTCCAGTGCCGCAGCGGGGAGTAGGTGGTAATACCCGCGCACAGCAAAGGCGCTACCCCTTCCAGCGGCAGCTTGGGCGATACCTTCAGCGTATATTTTTCATCCACTACTATCCGGGTGGAGTAACCGCCGTAGGTAGGCGTTTTACCATCGCGCTCATAAGCATTGTAAGTGCCGGTCATTCCCTCCAGGCAGTACTGCTCTATACCGGCTTTACAGTTCTCGCATTCCCGGCATGAGTCAACAAAGCACCCGATACCAGCCAGGTCGCCCACGGCAAAACCTTTTACATGATCGCCCACTTTTGTAACCCGGCCTACAATTTCATGCCCCGGCACCATGGGATAAATGGAGTTCTCCCATTCATTGCGTACCTGGTGCAGGTCCGAATGGCATACGCCGCAATACAGGATCTCGATCTGTACATCATGCGGCCCCGGTTCCCGCCGTTGCAGGCTGAATGGGGCTAATGGTTCCGTTGCGCTTTGCGCAGCATAAGCTTTTGTATTCATAGTCGTCTGTTTGTGTTCACGTAAGAAAGGAGAAACAGGCACGGATGCTGATTTGCCCATGCACACAAATTTATAGGATAAGATAATAGTACTGGCAAATGGGGGTTGCTCTTTAATAAATTAGTAACCCATGAGGGCCAGCGCAAACCAAACATGTGCGGCGCACAGCTGCCCGCCTGCAACAGCATATACATAGTAAAAGTACGCGGGGCAGATGGTAAGGCCGGCTTTAAGACGATAAAGCACCAGGCATTGCAGCAATTATCTGTACCTTTGTAATCTATTACAGCTACCCAGTTTCTCCCCCTTTCTCCATTTACATTATTTCACTTTTAATCCTTTAACAGGCATGATAACAAACGTACGGTGCAAAGCGCAATGCTTTGTATTTACCGGTGGGCCCGGCGCGGGCAAAACCACCGTATTGGATTTATTGGCGCAGCAGGGCTTTTTTACGCAACCCGAAGCGGCCCGGCAAATCATCCGGGAACAAATGGCAGATGGCGGCAGCGCTGTGCCCTGGCACAACAATGCCCGGTACACGCAATTAATGCAGGAACGTTCCATAGCCGGTTGGGAGGCGGCGCCACTGCCCAATGCAGGCCCCTGTTTTTTTGACCGCGGCATACCGGATGTAATAGGGCATATGCAGCTAAACAACCTGCCTGTAAATGCCGCCCTGCATAATGCGGCGCAGCAGTGCCGCTACAACCCGCAGGTATTTATTTTCCCGCCCTGGGAAAGTATTTACTGTACAGATACGGAACGTAAGCAAAGCTTCGCGGAAGCAGTGCGCACCTATGAGGTAATTGCCGGTATTTATAAAGCCTGCGGTTATACACTGCAGGTAGTACCCGTTGCCCCGCCGCCGGAGCGGGCTGCTTTTATACTGCAGTGTATTGCTGCCTGAAAGCCGGATTAGAAGCTACTTCCGTTTGCAGCATTGTAGCGCCTGAATCCGTAGCGCTGCCGGCGGGTTGCAGCCCCGCGGCAATATCCAGGTAGGTTTGCTTTTCCCACCGTAAAAATCCGTTACATTTATAAGCATATTTAAGTACAGAATGAAATATGGCTGTTATGGAAACAACTGATCTTGAAAATATGGCCGCGCTTATAGGGGAGCCGGTACGGGCGCGTATGTTATGGGCCCTGCTGGACGGGCGGGCTTATACCGCTACCGAGCTGTCGCTTTTTGCAGATACTTCCCCCCAGAATGCCAGCATGCACCTGGCCAGGCTGGTGCAGGCCAGCCTGCTGAAAGTGAATGCCCAGGGCCGGCACCGCTACTACAGCTTTGCGCGCGATGAGGTAGCCTATGCCATTGAGGCGCTGGCCAACCTGGTGCCGCCGCAGGCGCCTGAAAAGCCGTTGCCGGAAAAGGCATTGCCTATTAAGCACTGCCGCACCTGTTACGACCACCTGGCGGGGAAAGCCGGTGTAATGATCACAGACAACCTGCTGCAAAAAGGCTACCTGCACGAGCAGGATAATGCTTTTACCGTACCGCCCGCAGGACAGCAGTGGTTTGCCGGGCTGCACATAGATATTGCGGCATTACAAAAGAAACGCCGCGTACTGGCCCGTCCCTGCCTTGACTGGAGCGAGCGGCGCTACCACCTGGCCGGTACACTCGGCGCCGCCTTGCTGAATAAAATGCTGGAGGCCGACTGGGTACGGAGCACCCAACACTCAAGAGCCGTGGTAATAACGGCAACGGGGCAACAGCGGCTGTATGAACTGCTGGGGGTGCAGGTGTAAAATATTTTACATTCCTACGTTCACGTACTGCTCTTTCACATTCCAGCCGTACAGCTGTAACGCTACATTACTGTTGGCGGCAGGGTAGCTGATGGTTACGGTTTTCTTTTCGCCCGGCAGTACAGACACATAGTTATCGCTGTAGAACGCGGGTAAAATGCGCTCCTTTGTTTTTGCATTTACTACCGCCACGCGGTTAAAGAAAGCCACGGGGCCATTAGCCGGGTTGCTGATGGTTACGGTAATGCTGTCTTTGGCAGCACGTTTGGCTGTTACCTGCACATTGGCGGCCGCCATTTGCTGCAGTCCGGAGTAATTGCCGCTGGCATCCGGCAGCCAGTAAAGGTTTTCGCTTACCACTTTCCTGCGGCCATCCAGCAGCCGCAGGTGCAGGAAAACTCCTTTCAGCTTACGTTTCGCATCTATATCATCTTTCAGCGCCGCAAATTTACGGGTAGTGGTTTCCCTGATCTCTACCGGTATTTCACGCAGCATATCTGCCTTACCGTTCATATCAATGGTTTTTACCTCCAGCTGCAGGTTATAGTAGGCTTTAAAGGTGTTGTTGGCTATCATTACAATACCGTCAACGGGATTGTACATGGCGTGCAGGGGCTCGCTGCCGTTATGCAGGCCGTACAGGCAGGCGTTGGGATCCAGGTAATAGTCGTACATCTGTCCCCGTAGTGCGGTCCACGGGTTTTGTGTTTTCCATATAATTACACCGGTATACCATTCCCACATGTGGGCGCTAAAGCCTTCCATGAGGCCGCGGTACTGGTCGTAGTTCACCAGCTGCGCTTTATTGGCAAAATCCTTCGCGTCTTTTGCCTTGCCGTAAGGATCAATGTACTGGTCGTAACCAATGTATTTATGATAGTGCCATACAGAGTCTTCTGTCATGGGTTTTCCTTTGCCGTTATACACAGGCGGCACCAGGTTTTCCTTCGGAATAAATCTTTCCAGGGAAGCATAATCGCCTACACCAACAGAACCAATTTCAGAGTTGAACGGAAAGGTTCTGTGCGACCAGAAAGTGCTTAGCGGCTGTATGCCGTAAGGCCCATCGCCATTGCCGCCCAGTGTGTTGTGCGACATGCTGTCTGAGTTGGAGTAGTCAAAGAAATAGCGGGTATCATCCAGCAAAGGGAAAATAGAGTCCTTCATGGCTTTCAGGATGTCTTCGGGCGGCGTTATTTCATTACCGCCACAGTAAATGGCCAGCGAAGGGAAGTTGCGGATCATCTTTACCTGGTCTGCTATGGAACGTATGGCCAGGCCATGATCATCCGGGTATTTGCGGCGGGTGGCCTGGTCTTCTTTCTTCATCGGGTCTACCCAACGGCCGTTACAGTCGCCGGAAAACCAGAAATCCTGGAACACCAGCATGCCGTATTTGTCGCATGCTTCATAAAACTCAGGGCGTTCGGTTAATGCGCCGCCCCATATGCGGATGAGGTTCAGGTTCATATCCCGGTGGTAACGCACTTCTGCATCATAGCGGGCTTTGGAAAAGCGGAGCATAGCGTCGGAAATGATCCAGTTACCGCCTTTAATAAATATCTTTTGCCCGTTCACTGCTATTTGCCGGCTGCCGGTAACCTTGTTCCATGAAGTTTGTATTTCACGCACGCCTACTTCCACATTTTCCTTATCGCTTATTTTATTGGCAGCGGTTACAAACTGCACCTGCAGGTTATACAGGTTTTGCGGGCCATAGCCGTTAGGCCACCACAGGCGGGGCTTTTGCAGTGTGTAGTCCGGCAGCTGTACAGGGGTAGTGGAATGCGGTTCCAGCGTTACTTTTTTGGAAACGGTATTGCGCCCGTCCAGCGTATATTTCAGGGTGCCGCTCACCGGCTCGCCGGAAGCATTTTCCAGTTCCGCGCCTACCTGTATAATAGCCGGCGCCTGCGCGCCGTGCGGCTTGCGCACACCATGCACCAGGGTAACCACATGCGGGTTCTTTACATTCACTGCGCCGGTTTTTTCAATGGTTACCTTATCCCAAATACCGGTGTTACGGTCGCGGATCGGTTGTATCCAATCCCAGCCGGCAGTATACTGGTGTGCTACGCCTTTGGCAATGGTGCCATCGCCGCCCTGGCCGCCGTTGGGATTGCCGGGGAAAGGCGCAGGATAAATGATCACAGCCAGGCGGTTATGGCCGTCTTTAGCCAGCAGGCCGGTAATATTATAGGTCTGCCGCAGGAACATACCGTAGTGCGTGGCGTCATTCAGCTTATGGCCGTTCAGGTACACATCGCTGCCATAGTTCACGCCACGGAAATGCAGCCATACCTGGCCGTCTGCTGCAGGCTGCGCTTCTTCAAAATCCTTCACAAACCAATAGGTGTAATGCGCATTACCGGTATGGTAGATGTCCGGTATCTTTTCATTATTCATCCCGTAAAAGGGATCAGGCACCTGCTTGTTGTTCAGCAGGGTAGTGAGTACGGTACCGGGTACAGTGGCCGGCATCCAGCCGGTTAAGGTATGGGCAGGATCGGAAAGCGTTTCTCCTTTGTCAGTTACTTTGGCAATGTTTGCACATTGCCAGCCGGAATTAAGCTCATACCGGTCCTGTGCCTGCAAGCTGCTGTAACAAAAAAACAGCGCACAGATAATGCTAAATTGTCCCCTGTTCTTCTTCATAATAGGCATAAAGATTAAAATAAAATGGGAAAAAGGGAAGGGGGACTAAAAAGAATGTAAAATCATAAATCTAAAATGTAAAATGTAAAAGTCAGGTACTGTGTTATCAGGTACATTAATGCTCCTGGTGTTCACTGCATACAACTTTTACATTTAGTATTTAAAATTTTACATTCTTTCTGTCAGCCTGTAACCGGTTTTTATTGATAATAAGGGTTCTGGTACATTTTTTCAGGATTCAGCTTATACTCGTCGAACGGAATGGGATAGTACAGGTCTTTTAATCCAAAGTTAGAGAGTTTGGCCTTGCCAAAGTCGGCCTGGTTTTTAGCATGCATGTAGGCCACCAGCTCGTCTATGGTAAAAAAGCGCAGCAGGTCAAACCAACGGTGGTGCTCAAAGGCAAGCTCCACGCGCCTTTCATGCAATATGGCCAGCTTTAGCGTAGGAAATTTGCTGTTGTACGCAGGGTCATCCTTTACAGCATTGTACAGTGGCATGCCAACGCGCTCACGCACCATATCCAGGTAGGAAACGGCCGCAGCATCGTTGCCCAGGTACATATTCACCTCTGCCAGCATCAGCGCCACATCCGCATACCGGATCAATATCCAGTCATTACCACCGTAACCGTTATCGCCGGCCAATGCGCTGGTATCGCGGTACTTGGTAATGAACCAGTCCTTTACTGTTGGATCGTTTGCAAACTTAATAGAGAATTCCTTACGGGGATCGCCTTCTTCATACTCCTTCACCAGGTCCATTGTTACATTTCCGCCCACGCCGGATGTTTTCTTCCTGGAATTAATGTTTTCTCCCTTTGCCTGGTTATTGGCAGCAATGGACGATGAGTAGCTAATGTCCCCCTGCTTGTTCACAATCTGGAATATAAGCTCAGGGCAGGTGGTCTTTTTATTTACATCAAATACATCGGTGTAGGGAATGTCCTTTAACTGGCTAAAGGTGCGCATGTTCCAGGCAGCTGTAAGGCAGGTGTTGGCATTGCTCAGGTTTTCCGTACGGTTGCCGGCATCCGGCATAGTGGCCATAGTCAGGTACACCTGGCCTAATAATGCATTGGCAGCGGCTTTGGACACTTTGCCTTTGTTATCGCCGGTTTGCTGGTTGGGCAAAGGGCTGCCTGCCACATCTTTTAAATCGGCCACTATCTGCTCATACACCTTCTCCTTTTTCTCCCGGAAAGTGCTGGCATTTACTTCTTCCAGGGTAGTAAGCTGTTTGGTTACCAGCGGCACATCGCCCCAAAGGCGTACCAGGTGAAAGTAAATGAGCGCGCGTATGAACTTCACTTCGGCAGCATAGGAGGCTTTGGTGTCCGGGTTGCCGAAGGTAACATTGTCTATATTGGACAACACCTGGTTACAGCGGGTAATAGTCTGGTACAATGCCAGCCAGTGTTGTTTAAGATACGTGTTGCTGGGCAGCAGAGAAAAATCATTGAACTGAAAAGGCTCGCCGGCGTTGGACTGGTTATCGTTACGGCCTGCATCGTCGGAGCGCTCGTCGGTGTACAAGCCGCTGTTTTCGCCAATGCAGTCACCGCTGCGTAACGACTGGTATGCGCCGTTTACTGCCAGCGCTATATCCCCTTCTGTTTTATAGTACACCGCCGTGGGAATGGCGTTGGGATCGCTTTGCTCCAGGAAGCTTTTGCTGCAGGCGCCCAGTAAAAAAAGCGCCGCTATACATCCTATGCTTATATATCTGTTAATCATGTTGCTGTTTTTTGGTGCTTATCAGAATGTTGCCTTTACGCCAAAATTGTATGCGCGTACCAGCGGGTACATGCCGTAATCTACGCCGGGTGTAAGATTGGCGCCGGTATTATAATCCACCTCCGGGTTATAGCCCAGGTATTTTGTAACGGTAAAGGCATTATCTACTGCGGCATATACGCGTATGTTGCTTAAGCCTTTCACGTTTTTAATTAATCCCTGCGGCAGGTTATAGCCCAGTGTAATATTGGTGCAGCGGAAGAAAGAGCCATCCTGCAGGTAAAAGGTAGAAAGGCGGGTGCTGTTGCTTTGCGTGCCGCCGCGGGAGGCGCGGTACACGCTGCCATTGCCCGGTTCTGCCTCCGAACGGTAGCGCTGCGCCACCTTTGCATACTGGTTGCCGGAGCCTTCCATGTTAAACAGGTAATAGTCCTGCCCGTCCAGCACCTGGTTGCCGTAAGAGCCGTTGAAAGAGGCATTCAGGTCTACAGACTTATAGCTGAAGGATAACCCGAACCCATATATGAATTTGGGATAGGGTGAGCCGATCACGGTTTTATCTGCATCCGTCACTACACCGTCGCCGTTGGTATCTTCAAAATAAATATCCCCCGGCTTCAGCCCGTTGCTGGATGCGGTAGAGCGGGCAGGCCCTTTGAGCACATATCCTTTCGGGAACGACTGGGTAGCGGCATTATAAAAAGCATCGTCTGCCGCAATGTTGGCCATGTCGCTTTCTCTTACCATGCCTTTTACCCTAAAGCCGTAAAACATGCCAATAGGCTGTCCTTCTTCTGTAATATGCGTTTTATAAGACCGCTCTGCGCCGGCGGTAATAATGGTGCTGGCGCCGCCCATGTCCAGTACCTTGTTACGGTTCACAGATATGTTGCCGCTGAAGTTGAAATTAAAATCTTTGGTAGATACAATCCTGCTGTCTACCTGTATATCAAAGCCCTTGTTCTGCACTTTGGAGTTGCGCAGGTTGGTGAGCACCGTAGAGGCGCCTGATACTGCCGATACAGATTGATTAAACAGCAGGTTATAAGAGCGGCTGATGTAGTAGTTGGCAATTACAAATACGCGGTCGTTGAACAGCCCCACATCTGCGCCAAAGTTGAACTGTGAGGTTGACTCCCATCCCAGCTTCTGGTCGCGTATATCGCCTGACCATATGGCGGTGGCAATAGTGCCGTTACCATATACCACGCCGCCAGGCTTGCTCATTACCTGCTGGTAGTTGTAGTTACCAATATTGTTATTGCCGCTTAGGCCCCAGCTGGCGCGCAGCTTCAGCGAAGTGGCGGTGCCCAGGTGATCGGTATAGAATTTTTCCTTTGAAATATTCCATCCGGCAGATACAGAGGGGAAGTTACCCCAGCGGTTGGCCGGGCCAAAACGTGAGGAGCCGTCTGTACGGAAAGAGCCGGTCAGGAAATATTTATCCTCATAATTGTACACAATGCGCGCCAGGTAAGAGAGCATTGTCCACGTAACCTTGCCCGTAGCCGGCATCAGCGCAAAGTTGGTAGGGTCGGCCCCTTTGGCGGTGATCTCCTGGATGCGGTCGTTCTGGTAACCGCGGGCCAGCACGCTCACTGCATCACTGGTGAACTGCTGGGCAGTATAACCTGCCAGCACGTCAATATTATGCTTGCCGAGCTGCTTCCTGTAGTTCAGCGTAAACTCGCCCAGCTGGTCCATGGTGGCCAGTGTACGGGAGGTGTCACGCGCAGCTGCCAGGGCCTGCGGAGAGTACGGCGGGTTAGCATCCGCACTCAGGCTGCCGGGGCGGTAATACTCATACTTTTCATTATAAGTTTGCATGCCCAGGTTGGCTTTAAAAGAAAGGCCGGGAATAATCTCGTACACGGCAAATCCATTATAGGTTGCCCGGCGGCCTTTGCGGGTAATGTTGGTTTCTTCTGCAATAGCCACGGGATTTTCAATTACCTGGTAACCGTAGGCCGATGATTGGGAAGCTGCTTCGTTCTTGGCTAACGTGCCGTCGTCGTTCCTGGCGCGGAAGTAAGGCATATATATTAAGGCGCCCAGTATGGGGCCATGGTCAAAACGGCCTTCCTCTACTTCGCGATTGTCGTTGGAGGTAAAGGAAATATTGGCGCCTACCCGCAGTTTGGTATTCACATCTGCATCTATATTGGCGCGCAGGTTCAGCCGGCGCTGGTAAGTGCTTACAATAATACCCTGCTGGTCCTGGTAGCCGCCGCTCAGCGCATAGCGTACACCGTTCTTACCACCGCTGAAAGCCAGGTTATGGCGTTGCACAGGCGCATTGCGGTACAGCTCATCCTGCCAGTCTGTATTATACTTAGGGTGTATGAGCTGCTGTGTAGCAAAATCATAAATATCCGCAGGTATGCTTACGGAGCTGGCACTGCCTACCCTGGCCACACGGGTGGCGTTATCATCGGAGAACATGGCATCGTTCCAGGCGCCGCCGCTGTTTACAACCAGGTCGCGGTAGGTGTTATTGCGGCCGTCTATCACCAGCTGCGCATACTGGCCGGCATTCAGCAGCTTTACCTTTTTGTTTAGCTGGTTCACGCCAAACTGGTAGTCATACTCCAGCTGTCCTTTGCCTTCTTTGCCATGCCTGGTGGTAATGAGCACCACGCCGCCGGCTGCGCGGGAACCGTAAATAGCTGCAGAGGCAGCGTCTTTCAGGATGTCTATGGATGCTATATCGTTCGGGTTAATATACACATCGTTGCCGGCCGGGTAACCGTCAATTACATACAGCGGGTCGGAGCTGGCGTTAACAGATCCTACGCCGCGCACGCGTATTTTGGTGCTGACATAAGGCGCGCCGCTTACCTGCGATACCTGTACGCCCGCCACTTTACCTACCAGGGCCTGACCTACGCTGGGAGTGGTAAGGTTTAGCTCCCTGGCCTTTACACTGGAAATAGCGCCGGTAACATCGCTCTTGCGCATTTTCTGGTAGCCTACAGACACTACTTCGTTCAGCTGCTTTACATCTTCACGCATCCGTATATTCAGCACCGGCTGACTGCCTGCAGGTACTTCCTGTGGAATATAACCGGTAAAGGTAAATACCAGCGTGGCGCCATCGCTTACACGGATGGTGTATTTGCCGTTACCGTCTGTAACAGTGCCGTGATGGGTACCTTTCTCCACCACGTTTACCCCTGGCAGGGGCTGGTTCTTTTCATCAGTAATAGTGCCGGATATAGTTACTACGGCCGGCTGTTGCCACCCTATGGGCCGGCCTTTCACTGCTGCATTGGCCGGTGTTACAGCCAGTATGCTGCATGCCGCCAGTACAAACTTACATCCGCGTTTAAAATCGAATAACGTTCTTTGCATAACTCTACCAGTTGACATTTATAAAATGAACATTGTGCTGTTTGGAGGAGGTAACGGCAACGCCGGTATGCGGGCTGCCTGACAGGCTGAAGCCTTCCAGCTCGTCCGGTTTATCTATATCCACTGTTTTAACAACCGCTGCTTCACCGGCCGCTATGGACTTTTCCAGGTCCAGGAAGGTGAAGCGCCATTTGCGGCCTTCTACCTGGTTTTGTATAAGCAGCAGTATTTTCTTTTCCGGCATCCAGTGCAGGTTCTGTACCCAGGGGCCGCAGGTGAATTTCTTAAACAGCACGCCGGGCGTTTTGGTGTTGAACGCATTTTGCAACCGGTCAGGATAGTACAACCGCACTTCATTGCCATGATTACCGTAATCGGCTGTGGCTACATACCATTGGCCATTGTATTGCACGTACTCCGGGCGGGTGCCCTGTATACATGCGTCGTCTTCAATTACGCGTTTAACATTGCCGTCAAGCGTATGTGTTTGCAGCAATCCTTCCCAGTTAATACAATAGATAACGGCTTTCCAGGCAGTACCCTCTTTATTCAGCCGGATGCTGTTACCAATAAAAACAGGCAGGTTGCCGTGGCGGGCAATGCCCGTAGGGTGATTAATCACATCTTTACCATCCTGCGTAAACCGGTATTCATTCCCGGTATATAACAGGGTGTCGGCACCAGGTATGTATTCCCGCATCATACCGGTTTCACGGTCGCCATACAGGTATAGCCTGCCCTGCTCAAAGTGGGCGCCCTGGCAGGCTCCCAGGGAGTCTACAGTTAAGGAGCGCCGAATCTTCACCCCCACATTCACACGTAAAAAGGAAAGTAATCCACTGCAGAGGATTACAATAACTGCTGTTGTTTTCATTATGTTACCATTGATGTACGCACATGATTAAGTAGCCGCCTGTGGCATAACAGGTGTTACAGATATGGTTGTCCTCAATTATTAAAGTGTATGATTTGACCGGTACCTTAAGTGTTGCAAAGAGAACTATCCATTATTATCGAATGGTTAAGCGCGCATTATTCAATTGTTATGAATGACGAATGATAGGACTTAATACTTATGGAAAAAGTTGCGCATGTCGCTGGAAATTACGTACTTAGACGCATTCAAATAACCAGATAACCAAAAAATAACCACTATGAAAACCCGTACACCCCGTACCCGATCCCTGCTCGGTGCAACCCTCTTTATCAACTTGTTTTTTATGGCCTGTAAAAAGGATGATGATGACGTGCCTACGCCGCAATACACCATGATGCAGCTGTACGAGCAGGCTGTTACAGATGCTATGGTGGCCGACAGCGCCGAAGTGATAGACACGCTGTGGGCTATTACGCCAAACAATTCCAACCTGCAATGGAAAACCATACACGGACAGCAGTACGTGGAGGTGGCCACCTTCATGCGCTATCCCGGCAGCTACCCTGCCGGCGACTCTATCAGCAATACCTGGGGCGAGTCGTGGGTGTTTGTTCCAACGCAAATGAAACGCCGGCTGGCGCCCGGCTTCACTGCCAGCTCAGACACCATAATGCGTATTTGCCAGCTGTTAGGCCTGCCCCCGGCCAATGACCGCAGCAACACGCATATTTCAGTGATGTGGGTAAAGCCCGAACAGCTGGTGCGCCCGGCCGGTAACCCCGCTATTAATACCGCTACTGCCGGGGCTATGCTGGCAACCAATGCTTCCGCCAATTATGCTACGTGGTTCGACAACAACATTATTTACTCTTATTACCGCCCTTTAACTTCGGCAACAGACTATTATTATCCCTGGACACGTTTGGGCTATACATACGACTGGGCGCCTGATGCAAAGGAAGTAGGGATGAGTGAATATGTTTTACAAACCGGCTCAGGTATATGGGTAGAGCAAACAACTACCGCTGCCGCCTTTTTTAAGAATTAACGGAGGAAGGTGATTATGGAGCGTTCATAACAGCTCGCTTAATAGTTGTATAAGGGCAGATTTGGTGTGTGCTGTGCGGCTGGCCTGAGTAAACCTGAAAATAGTTGCTACAAATGCCTTATGCGATGTGCTGTGCGGGAACACCAATTATTTAGCGACTAACGGTATAGCTTATACGGCAATAAGGGAGGATGTGTCAATGTAACGATACGTCCTCCCTTTTTTGTTATGCTAATTGCCTGAAAATCAACATCAATTCCGCATTAACCCTGCATCAAGTCCACGTTATGTCCACATGCTATATGATTATCAATAGTTTATACCTCCTGTTATATTGCCCGGTGCTTGCTGTAAAGTGGTAGTGAAGTGCGGGGAAGTTGCTGCTGCTCTTCTCCCTTAAAAAGAGGATATAATGGAACTTGTAGTTACAGGGTTTCCTATTTTATATTTATAGTACCGCATTTTTCCAAAACAAAAAAAAGAAATTATCGCGTTTGGATTTTACTTTGTGTTTGTATTTAACCCGTTTAATTATTCTACGTTGTCCATTAAAATTGTATAACCATAACTTTATTTTTCTTATGTAACCCGTATTACCCAGGTAATTTTCGCATTGAACAACTCAAACCGGTAAACCTGTTCCCTCAACAGCATACCATATCTTAATTTTTATACCCTCAAAACCATTTCCATGTCTATCAATGTCCAATTCACAAAAGGCAATGGCATTCGCCTTTACACGCCGGCACAGGAAGAGTATATCGATGCTGTTTCCGGCACATTCAACCTCTCACTGGGCTATAGCTACCCCGAGCTGGTAGATGTACTCAAAGCTCAGGTGGAAGCGCTCATCCACGTTTCATCATCTTTTACCGGGCAGCTGGCCCAGGATGTTTTAAACAGCATACTGGAGCATGCGCCGGAGCACATTACCAATGGCTGGATGCGGGATATTATCGGCTCCACCGCCAATGAAGGCGCAGTAAAGATCGCCAACAAATACAACGGTAAAAACGAAGTGCTCAGCCTCTCGCTCTCCCATCATGGTCAAACATTATTTGCTACCAGCATTTCCGGCAATGCATTCCGCCGGAAATCATTTTCCAATACCTTGGTTACGCAAAATGGTGTTGTACCTGCCCCTTATTGCTATCGCTGCCCCTATGCAGCCAAAGGAGCGCCTGCCTGCGGCTACCTCTGTACAGAAGCCATATACGATTATGCGCAATATGCCAGCTCCGGCAATGTATCGTGCATGATCCTGGAACCTGTACTGGGTAACGGCGGCAACATTATTCCGCCGGAAGGCTACTTTGAGCGCATCCGGCAGCTCTGCGATGAGCTGGATATTGTGCTCATTGCAGATGAAGTGCAAACCGGTATTGGCAGAACGGGCTATATGTTTGCCAGCAGTCACTTTAACATACAGCCCGATATTATTACGCTTGCCAAAGGCCTGGGCGGCATTGGCATACCGGCAGCCGCTATATTGTACAGGTCTGAGCTTGCAGTGCTGGAAAAGTTTGAGCACTCCTATACTTCCGGCGGCAACCTGCTTTCATTAACCGCAACGCAAAAAACAATGGAAGTAGTATCGCGGAAAGGTTTCCTGGAAAATGTACGTGAGAACGGAAAAGTGCTCGGCAGCCTGCTGTTGGCGCTGAAAGAAAGGTACGGTCATTTCATAGGCGATGTGCGGGGCCTCGGGTATATGTGGGGACTGGAAATTGTGGATGCAGCAGGGGCGCCGGACGTAACCCTCACCAACCGTATCATTGACCTGGCGCTGGACGATCACCGCCTTATACTCCGCAGCTCCCGCTACGGCTTTGGAAATGTAGTAAAGGTAAGGCCCGCGCTCACCGCTACACTCGACGATATACAGGAAATCTGTGCAAGACTTGACAAACTATTCAGCCAGCTTTAAAACAACATCCATGAAAGCCATCGTGTATAACAACCCCTGGGATATAACCCTGGAAGAAAAAGAAGAACCGGCCATCCTGCTGCCGGATGAAGTGATTGTTGAAGTACGCGCCACCGGTATCTGCGGCACAGACCTTAGTATTATTTCCGGCGAATACACCGCACGGCCGCAGGTAATTATCGGGCACGAGTCTGCCGGCGTGGTAATAGACAAGGGCAGCGGCGCAGACAACTGTAATGTTGGTGACCGCGTGATCATAGATCCTACTTACTATTGCGGCTACTGCGATAATTGCCGCAAAGGGCTGCGCAATCATTGCCTGCTAAAATCCAGCACAGAAGCAGGCGTTTCCATTGACGGCACCTTTACCCGCTATTTTAAAACCACGCAACGTTTTATTTACCCGCTGCACGATCATATTCCTTTTGAGCAGGGCGCCATGGCAGAACCACTCAGCTGTGTGCTTACCGCCGTAAAAAAGCTGGCGGTTACGCCTTTTATGCGCACTGCGGTACTGGGAGGCGGCCCCATAGGACTGCTGTTTTACCTGGCGCTGAAACAGTACGGCATACAGGAAGGCGTGGTGTATGAAGCATCACCGCACCGGGTAAAGCTGATAGAAGAAAACAATGTGCTGTCAGCCGGATGGAATATTTCCCCGGCCTTTGTACCGCAGAAAAACCAGTATGATCTTATTATTGACACTACCGCCAGCCTGCTGGAAAAATCCATACAGGCCATTGCGGACGGTGGAAAGATTTCGCTGATGGGCCTGCGTAATAACCGGCAAACCATTAACCCGCGGGAGATTGCAGACCGCAGCATATCTATTATCGGTTCCATCGACTCGCAGGACACTTTCCGCCACGCGGTAGCGCTAATCAACAGCGGGCGGCTGGAGCTGCAGAAGATCATCACAAAAGAGTATGACCTCAATGGCTTTAGCGCTGCTGTTAAAGACCTGGGCTGCGACCTGGCCGCACGGCAGCGAAGCAACAATATAAAC
>NZ_DASTRI010000148.1:0-25904 GCF_035761305.1 Chitinophaga sp.
CTGCAAAAACAACGCCAATGCCTCCGTTCCATAGCGCACTGCAACAAAGATTTTGTGAAGGATTTTCCTTTTATCCTATTCAGTCACTGCAACAGCACGGGCACCTTATTTACAAGTGCTATACACCACAACATGCTATGGCCCGGCTGCTGGAGCGCTGCTGCCGCCCGCTGCACATTAACAGCCAGTATGCTCCTCCGTTCCTGCGTAAGCTGCAGCAAAAAGATATTCCTGCAGCCGGGGAGCTGCTAGGCCGGCTGCAGGCAAGCCGCCGGCTGCTGGAAGCGCACCTGGGCAGGTTAAAAAGACGGCCGGCCGTATACAAACAGCTGCTGGATGGTATGCATATCTTTAAAACGCTGCTGGAAACGTACCAGCAGCAGGCCCTGCAGCGTATTATCAGCCAGCTGTCAGCCACGCCTGTACGTTCGGGCCGGCGGCGCTACCTGCACTACCCGGAGGTAAGCCCCGCGCAGTTTAAGCAGGTACAAACCGTTATACAGGAGTTCGTGCATAGCGTGAACACATTATATATTTTCCTGAAAAACGGTATTGACAAGGGCAAATTTGCGCCACTGCACCTGTTGCCGACGGAGCGGGAAAGCCTGCAGCTGCTGGTTAAAACAATCGGCGCTTTTAAAGCCCTGCAGGAAAAAAATATTGATCTGCTGGAGCAGTGGAAACTACAAACCATTTATATTAATAAGCTACGTACCATGAACTGATAACCGGATTCACTGTTTATCTCTATCCTAAACTATCCTATGAATGCCCTGTCATATTTATGATAGGGCTTTTTCTTTTTTATACGATAGCTGATAAATATCATAGCCGCGTATGATACCAGTCATTGCCGCCGCTGCCAGCCCCTTTTACTTTTGACGTATAACCAACGGGTATGACCACTGTAGAAACCTGCTGCTATCATTGCGGCGAAGCCTGTGAAAATAATGAACGATGGCTGGATGATAAACCGTTTTGCTGTGAGGGTTGCAAGCTGGTATTTGAGCTGCTGAACAACAACGGTCTTTGCGCTTACTACCAGCTGAACGGACAACCCGGCGCACCACAACGCACTCCTGTGCGGGCCGATAAATTTGCTTTCCTCGAAGATGAAAAAATACAGCAGCAGCTGATACAGTTCCGCAATAATACCCATACCCATGTTACTTTTTACATTCCCCAGATACACTGCAGCTCCTGCCTTTGGCTGCTGGAGCACCTGCACCGGCTGGATGCCGGCGTGCAGCGGGTTACGGTAAATTTTGCGCGTAAAGAGGCGCAGGTTATTTTCCAGGAGCCGCAAACCTCCCTGCGTAAGGTAGCGGAGCTGCTTACCAGCATCGGGTATGAACCTTATATAAGCCTGCAGGACCTGCAACATAAAAAACCCGGTATTAACCGGCAGCTCATATACCAGCTGGGCGTGGCCGGCTTTTGTTTTGGCAACATTATGCTACTGAGCTTCCCCGAATATTTTTCCGGCAACGGGGATATTGATACACACCTGTTCCGTTACCTGAACCTGGCGTTGTCGTTACCCGTGTTCCTGTACAGCGCGCAGGCATTTTACAGGTCGGCCTGGGGCGGCTTAAAGCATGGCTTCATGAATATTGACGTGCCTATTGTGCTGGCCATTTTTGTAACCTTTGCCCGCAGCCTGGCCGACATTGCCACCGGCAGCGGCGCAGGGTATTTCGACGCCCTGACCGGCATTGTATTTTTTATGCTGGCCGGGCGTGCATTGCAGGATAAAACCTACCAGGGCCTTTCTTTTGACCGCGACTATACTTCCTATTTTCCCATAGCCGTTACTGTTGTTAAAGGCGGAAAGCAGCTGCCCATAGCGCTGCCGGACATACGGGAAGGCGATATACTGCTGATACACAACAATGAGCTGGTACCTGCCGATGGTATGCTTATACAGGGCAATGCCCTCATAGATTACAGCTTTGTAACCGGCGAAGCCGATCCGGTGCCCTGCCAGGCAGGAGATATAATTTATGCCGGCGGCCGGCAGCTGGACGGTAACATTCAGCTGCACACCATTAAACCCGTAGCGCAAAGCTACCTTACCAGCCTGTGGAACCGGCAGGAGCTGCAGCAACAAACGCACCGGGAAACATCGTTCATACACCTGCTGGGCCGCTACTTTACCTGGGGAGTGCTGGGTATTGCAGTACTTACCGCCGCATGGTGGGCCTGGCACGACCCCGCCCGCATATGGCCGTCGGTAACCGCCATATTAATTATTGCCTGCCCCTGCGCCCTGCTGCTGGCATCGTCCTTTACCGGCGGGCATATATTGCGCATCCTGAGCCGGCACCGCCTGTACCTGCGCAACGCCAACGCCATAGAAAGGCTGGCAGCCACCGATCATATTGTATTTGACAAAACCGGCACCTTAACTGATAAGCATAACACCACCGTTATTTTTAACGGCCCACCGCTTACCCATGCGGAAAGTATGCTGGCAGCGGCGCTGGCCGCACAATCAACCCACCCGCTAAGCCAGGCGGTACGCAGCTTCTGCGGCAACAGCGGCTTGCCGGTGCAGCAATTCCGCCAGGTAACAGGCATGGGCATAGCGGGCGTGGTTAACGGTGAGCATATACGCCTGGGCAACGCTGCTTTTACCGGCGCCGGGGAAAATACAGCCGGCGGCAGCGTGGTGCACTTTTCTGTTAACGGGCAGGTGCGCGGGTACTTCAGCATGCAAAACGGGTACCGCAAAGGCATACCCGGCCTGTTGATGCAGCTGCGGAAAAAATATGCCCTCACCGTGCTGTCGGGCGATAACGCACGGGAAGAAAAACAGCTGCGAAAGCTAATGGGGAATGATGCTGCCTTATGCTTTTCGCAACAGCCGCAGGATAAGCTGGATCATATCCTGGCCCTGCAAAAACAGGGGTACAAAGTATTAATGATAGGCGACGGCCTGAATGACGCCGGCGCGCTTAAACAAAGCAATACCGGCATATCGCTTACAGAAGACAGCAACAATTTTACGCCTGCAAGCGATGGTATACTCGAAGCCCGGCAGCTGCCGCTGCTGCCTTTTTACATACAGCTATGCAAAGCCTGCAAGCGTATTATATTAACCAGCTTTGTGTTTTCGCTGGTGTACAATTTCACGGGCCTGTTCTTTGCCGTACAGGGCAGGCTGTCGCCCCTCACAGCTGCTGTTTTAATGCCGGCCAGTTCTATCAGCATTATACTAATCACCTGGGGACTAAGCATGCTGGCGGGCAAAAGGCTGCACCGTAAAGCATTACAGCTGGGAGCTGACGAAGATCAGCCTTTTACGTGAGCTACATCATAATACCGCTATCGCATACATCCTACTTTTGACCTGTTCGCAAATCATATAACCATGAGTGTTATCATATTGTTGCTGGGAGCCAGTCTTACCGTAGGACTTATTTTCCTGGCCGCCTTTTGCTGGGCGGTCAGGAGCGGGCAGTTTGAAGACGACTATTCGCCCGCACACCGCATACTGTTTGATGAACAACCGGAAGACCAACACCTGTAAACCAAATAAAACACAAGCTATACTTATGTCATTGGAGAAATTTTATTATGACAACCGCACAGTAAAATGGTTTGCATACGCCACTACCTTCTGGGCCATTGTTGGTATGCTGGCAGGGCTGTGGATAGCCCTGGCGCTGGTGTACCCGCCTATGAACCTGGGCTTTGCGCCTACCACCTTCGGGCGTTTACGGCCGGTGCATACCAATGCCGTGGTTTTTGCCTTTGTAGGAAACGGCATTTTTATGGGCGTGTATTACTCGCTGCAGCGCCTGTGTAAAGCACGCATGTTCAGCGATCTGCTGAGCAAGCTGCATTTCTGGGGGTGGCAGGCCATTATAGCCGGCGGCGCGCTTACCCTGCTGTCAGGCGCCACTACCGGTAAAGAATATGCCGAGCTGGAATGGCCGTTTGATATAGCCATTACCGTAGTATGGCTCATATTCGGCGTCAATATGCTGGGCACTATTTTACGCCGCCGGGAAATGCACCTGTACGTAGCCATCTGGTTTTACATCGGCACCTGGGTTGCAATAGCCATGCTGCATATTGTAAATTCTTTTGAGCTGCCTATCTCCTTCCTTAAAAGCTATAGCTGGTATGCAGGCGTGCAGGATGCGCTGGTGCAGTGGTGGTACGGGCATAACGCCGTGGCCTTTTTCCTGACAACGCCCTACCTGGGCCTTATGTATTACTTTGTTCCCAAAGCGGCTAACCGGCCCGTTTATTCCTATAGATGGTCTATCATACACTTTTGGGCGCTCATATTTATTTATATATGGGCAGGACCGCACCATTTGTTATACACCGCCCTGCCCGAATGGGCGCAGTCACTGGGCACGGTATTTTCCATTATGCTTATTGCACCTTCCTGGGGAGGTATGCTCAACGGGTTGTTAACCCTGCGCGGCGCATGGGACCGGGTGCGGGAAGATGCCATCCTGAAATTTTTTGTGGTAGCCCTTACCTGCTATGGTATGGCTACGTTTGAAGGGCCCATGCTGTCGTTAAAGAATGTAAACGCAGTAAGCCACTTCACTGACTGGACCATTGCACACGTACACGTAGGGGCGCTGGGCTGGAACGGCTTCCTCACCTTTGGTATCCTGTACTGGCTGGTGCCCCGCCTGTTTGCTACACAGCTGTACTCACGTAAATGGGCCAACGCCCACTTCTGGCTAGGCACGCTGGGTATTGTGTTTTACGTAATACCGCTGTACTGGGCCGCCTTTACCCAAAGCATGATGTGGAAAGAGTTTACTGCAGAAGGGCAGCTGAAATACCAGTTCCTGGAAACCGTAACCACCATTGTGCCCATGTACGCATTGCGTGCCGCAGGCGGCATGCTATACATCAGCGGCGTAGTGCTGATGGCTATAAACCTGGTAAAAACCACGCGCAGCGGCACTTTTGTAGCCAATGAAGCAGCCGAAGCCGCACCGCTGCTCAAATTAAAAACAGTAACTGCTCACCAAAAAGCGCACTGGCATAACTGGATTGAGCGCAGGCCCATACAAATGGTAGTCTTCAGCCTGATCGTAGTAGGTATTGGTGGCATCATAGAGCTGATACCCACCTTCCTGGTACGCAGCAATGTACCCACCATCAGCAGCGTAAAACCGTATACGCCGCTGGAGCTGCATGGCCGCGACATTTACATCCGCGAAGGCTGCTATACCTGCCACTCACAAATGGTGCGCCCGTTCCGCGATGAGGTAGCGCGCTACGGCGAATATTCCAAAGCCGGCGAGTTTGTATATGACCACCCCTTCCAGTGGGGCTCCAAACGCACAGGGCCCGACCTGGCCAGGATAGGCGGTAAATATCCAAACAGCTGGCATTACAACCACATGATGGATCCTTCATCTATGTCGCCGGGCTCCATTATGCCCTCTTACCCCTGGCTGCTGGAAGACCGGCTGGATAAAAGCACCACACCGGCCATGATCAATGCCATGCGTAAGCTGGGCGTGCCCTATCCTGCCAGGTACGAGCTGCAGGCCAATGCCGACCTGGATAAGCAGGCCGGCGAAATTGCGGCATCCCTGAAAAAAGATAAGCTGGAAACCAAACCTGACCGGGAAATCATAGCGCTGATAGCTTACCTGCAAAGAGTAGGCAGGGATGTTAAGGAAGCACCGTCCAAAACCGCCATGAAATAATTTTTAAAACAACGCATCATGAAATTCATCAACTACCTGCAAAGCATTACCGGCGTAAGCATATACCCGTTAACATCGTTGCTCCTGTTCACGCTGTTTTTTACCGTGGCCAGCATATGGGCATTCAAGGCAGATAAAGAAATGGTAGACCACGTAAGCCGTATACCATTGGACCATGATGATACTCAAAGCCGATAAACACATTTGTATATGAACAAAAAGCTGCTCTGTATCTTATCCCTGTTACTGTTAAGCGGCGCTGCCCCTGTGCTGGCGCAGGGACCGCCCAAAGCGCCTTCTGCGCTGGAAAATCCCGTAGCACAGCTGTTGCTGGCTGTAATATTCGGTTTGTTCATTGCCATTGCGGTACTGGGAAATGTGGTGGTGCAGGCCGTGGATATTTACCGCGAGCGCATGAAAAATGGCGCCGGCAAAACACTGCTGGTTGCCGGCATTATTATAGCCGGGTGCCTGTTCAGCAGCACCGGCATGGCGCAGGACAGCGCCCCGGCGGCTGCCGCGCCGCAAACCATTAACGGGCTTTCTTCCACCGCATTTTATGCGCTCACCAGCGTAATATCCCTGGAGCTGCTGGTGCTGCTGGTATTGCTATATGCGCTGCGCACACTGGCGGGCATTGAATCTAAACGCAAACGCAAACAACAACCCGCTGCCGCAGGCAAGCCAGCCGTGAGCTGGTGGGAGCGGCTAAACAAAACCCGCACCGTAACGCCTGAAGCAGAGCTTTCAGAAGATATGGGCCATGACTTTGACGGCATCCGCGAGCTGAATAACCCTACCCCGCCCTGGTGGAAATGGGCCTTCTATTGCAGCATTTTCTTTGGCATTGCCTACCTGTGGGTGTACCATGTAGTGCACAGCGCTCCGTCGCAGCTGGAAGAACTGGCCAATGCAGAAGCGCGCGCCGCAGCGGAAAAAGAAGCTTACCTGGCCAATGCCGCCAATAATATTGATGAACATTCCGTGAAGCTGCTCACAGACGCCGCTGACCTCACCAGCGGGCAAAAGCTGTTCAGCGCCAACTGCGCCCCCTGCCACGGCGCTGCAGGGCAGGGCGTGGTAGGGCCCAACCTTACCGATAACTACTGGCTGCATGGCGGCAAAATAAATGAGGTGTTCAGCACTATTAAATACGGCGTGCCTGAAAAAGGAATGAAATCGTGGAAAGACGATTTCTCGCCCAAGCAGCTGGCGCAGCTGGCCAGCTTTATTAAAAGCATATATGATACGCATCCCGCAGGCGCCAAAGAGCCGCAGGGCGTACCTGAAAACTGATATGAATGATGAAAGACGACAGCATAGCCAACAGTCCCCTGGAGCAGGAATCGTTCAGGGACCATATTGCCACTGTTAATGAGCAGGGTAAGCGCAACTGGATATACGCACAGCAGCCCAGGGGAAAATACTATACTTACCGCAGCTACCTGAGCTACCTGTACTTCCTCGTATTCTTTACCCTGCCGTTCATACACGTAAACGGCAGGCCCCTGTTTATGCTGAATGTGATACAGGGACAATTCATTCTTTTTGGAACACCCTTCTGGCCGCAGGATTTTTTCCTGTTTGCATTAATTATGCTGGCATTCATACTGTTTATTACCCTTTTTACCATGGCCTTTGGCCGCCTGTTCTGCGGGTGGGCATGCCCGCAAACCATTTTTATGGAAATGCTGTTCCGGCGCATTGAATACTGGATCGAAGGGGATGCCGCGGCCCGCCGCCTGCTGGATAAAGCTCCCTGGACAACCAGCAAGATCCGCAAAAAAGTGCTGAAGCATACGGTGTTCTTTGCCATTGCAGTACTGGTAGCCAATGTGTTTCTTGCTTACATTATTGGTATAAAGCAGCTGCAGCAAATTGTGCGCGGGCCCTTTCACGAGCATGTGGGCGGCTTTATAGCCATGCTGGCATTTTCCGGTGTGTTCTACGGCGTGTTTGCCTTTTTGCGGGAACAGGTATGCACTACGGTTTGTCCTTACGGCCGCCTGCAGGGCGTGCTGCTTGACAGGAGCTCTGTGGTAGTGGCCTATGATTATGAAAGGGGCGAGCCCCGCGGCAAATTCAAAAAGAATGAAACCCGCAGCATAGGGGATTGTATTGACTGCATGCAGTGCGTAAAGGTGTGCCCAACAGGCATAGATATACGAAACGGCACGCAGATGGAATGTGTGAGCTGCACCGCCTGTATTGACGCCTGCAACTTTATGATGCAGAAAACCGGCCTGCCGGAAGGGCTTATACGCTATGCCTCTGAGAACGGCATTGCCCAACGCCAGCCCCTGCGCTTTACCGGCCGTTTAAAGACCTATTCAATAGTGCTGTTGCTGATAATAAGCGGTATCACCTACCTGCTGGCCAGCCGCACACCGGTAAGCGGCACTATTATCCGCACTGCCGGTATGCTGTACCAGGAAAAAGGTGCGGACAGTATCAGCAACTTATACCGCATTAAGCTGGTAAATAAAACCATAGCGCCGGTGCAGCTGCGCCTGGCGCTGAACGGCACCCTGGGACAGATTATTATGATAGGCAAGCCGCAGATCAGCATTAAGCCCGGCGAGCAGGGAGAAGGCACCTTCTTTATTGTGCTGCCGCGCACGGCCATTACCAAACGTAAATCAACCCTGCGCGTAACGCTGTACGCAGGCAATAAAAGCTCCGGCGTTTTAAAAACAACTTTTTTAGGGCCGGTAAGCAATTAATATACATTTAAAAAGATAACAAACATGAACGCAATACACTGGGGGCATAAGGTAATACTGGTATTCCTGCTGTTTGCCGCCGGCATGCTAACGCTGGTAATAAAAAGTATGCATGCTAAAATAGATATGGTAACCAATGATTACTATGGCGCCGAGCTGCAATACCAGCAGGTGATAAACGGGCGGCAGAATGCGGAAAAGCTGTCGGCGCCGGTGAACATAACCCAGTCCGGCAATGAAGTGACGCTTACCTTTCCGCCGGAGCTGCACGGGCACGCACTACAGGGGCAGGTATTATTTTACCGCCCTTCAGATGCGCATAAAGATGTAAGTATGCCCCTGCAGCCCGATGCGCAGGGCAGGCAGCTGGTAAGCAAACAACGCCTGTTGCCGGGCAGCTACCGCGTAAAAATTGAATGGGCGGTGAACAATGTACCTTATTTCCAGGAGTCTGCCTTGTATATACACTGATTATGATACTGCTGTTATTATCTGCGCTTTCGCTGGGCTTTGTGGGTAGCTTTCACTGCATAGGCATGTGCGGCCCTATTGCTTTAACGCTGCCTGTACAGCATTTGAGCGGGTACCGGAAAATGGCCGGCATACTGCTGTACAATGCGGGCCGTGTTAGCGCCTATGCCATGCTGGGATTGTTGTTCGGCTGGCTGGGCCGGCAGTTTTACCTGGGCGGGTTGCAGCAATGGCTGTCCATTGCATTAGGCTATGCGCTGCTGGTGCTGGCGGGTGTGCAATACCTTAACAAACGCAAGCCGGCCTTTTTCCCGGACCTGGGCGGGCTTACCACGGGTGTGCAAAAGATACTGGGCAACCTGTTACGCCGGCAACAGTTCCGCACCTTATATGCCGTTGGCTTCTTTAACGGCCTGCTGCCCTGCGGGCTGGTTTACCTGGGCATTACCGGCGCCATAGCCACCGGCCATGTTTACCAGGGCGCCCTTTTCATGGCTGCCTTTGGCGCAGGCACGCTGCCGGCCATGGCCACGCTGGCCTGGTGCAGCCACCTGGTAAATATACGTGTGCGCAACCGCGTAAGGCAAATGATACCATTGGTAATGGTTATTATGGGCGGCCTCCTGATCGTACGCGGGCTTAACCTGGGCATTCCTTACCTGAGCCCTGCCATGCATGCGCACACGCCCGCTGTTGTTGAATGTTGTCATAAACCATAACATATGAACCTGCTTCGCAAATATAATGTGGCGGCCCCCCGCTACACCAGCTACCCCACCGTACCTTACTGGGATGAAGCCAGCTTTGACCTTACCCGCTGGCAGCAGCTGTTGAAAAAAGCCTTTCATGCCACCAATAACGACAACGGCATTAGCCTGTACATTCACCTGCCCTTTTGCGAAAGCCTGTGCACCTATTGCGGATGCAACAAGCACATTACCGTAAACCATGCTGTAGAAGGGCCTTACATTAAAGCGGTGCTGCAGGAGTGGCAGCTGTACCTGCAGTTGTTTGAGCAAAAGCCCCGCCTGCGCGAAATACACCTGGGCGGCGGCACCCCTACCTTCTTTAGCCCGCAGCAGCTGCGCCATTTACTGGAAGCCATTTATAAAACCGCCACCCTGCTGCCGGATGCTTCCCTGAGCTTTGAAGGCCACCCTAACAATACCACGCCTGCGCATATGCAAACGCTGTACGAGCTGGGCTTCCGGCGTATGAGCCTGGGCATACAGGACCTGGACCCACGGGTGCAGCATATCATACACCGTATACAGCCCTATGAAAACGTGGCTACGGTGGTAGAGCAGGCCCGCCTGATAGGCTACACCTCCATCAACTTTGACCTTATATACGGATTGCCCCTGCAAACAGCCGCCGGCATGGAAAGCACCATCCGGCAGGTAATGCAGCTGCGGCCCGACCGCATTTCTTTTTACAGCTATGCACATGTACCCTGGGTAAAAGGCGTGGGCCAGCGCCTGTTCACCACCGCCGACCTGCCGGATGAAAAAGCCAAACAGGGCCTGTATGAGCTGGGGAAAAAAATGTTTACCGCTTACGGCTATACGGAAATTGGTATGGACCATTTTGCGCTGCCCGGCGACGCCCTTCATGAAGCCTTTACCAATGGCACGCTGCACCGCAATTTTATGGGCTACACCGTAACCCACACCTCCCTGCTGGTAGGGCTGGGCGCCAGCTCCATCGGTGATGGCTGGTATGCCTATGCGCAAAACGAAAAAAGCACCGCCGCTTACCAGCAAATAGTGGGCAGCGGGCAGTGGCCTGTTAAGCGCGGGCATATACTGGATGAGGAAGACCTGCTGCTGCGCCGCCATATTCATGCGCTGATGTGCCATTTTGAAACCGCCTGCAATAAATACGACCCGCCATGCAATGCGGTAGTGGAAAGCCTGGAGCGGCTGCAGGAGCTGGAGAAAGACGGGCTGGTGAACATACAGCCCGGTAAGGTAACGGTAACCCGGGCAGGCAGGCCTTTTATCCGCAACATTTGTATGGCTTTTGACGCCCGCCTGTGGCGGAAGCTGCCCGCCGCACAGCTGTTCAGCCAGGCTATTTAATGCCGGCGTGGCCCTCCTTCCGGGCCATCAGCTCCAGCCAGTGTATATTTTCCTGCTTACCGGCCAGCAGCAGACGGCGGCAGTAGTCGGTAAAAAACACATGCACCTTCAGAAACTGCAATGCGCTGCGGTACCAATGGGGAAACTGGCGGCCCGTGCGCATTTCCATTTCCTGCCTTACCAGCATATCGGTTTGGCGGAAAACAGGGGTGCCCAGGTGGAAGGTGTCTGCATCGCAGATAATGTATTCCAGCAATGTGCCGGGTTGGGATGGAAAACGGGTTGCCATAATGCAGTTGGCAATAAGCCCCGCCAGGTTCATAGGAAGGCGCTGCCGCTGAAAGTAATCCAGCATCAGCCGCACGCCTCTTGCTTCATGATCCTGTATGCCGCCGGACAGCTGCCCTATATCATGAAACCAGGCCGCCGTTTTTACAATAAACAGCCCTTCTTCTCCCAGGGCGTAAAATGCGGCTATTTCTGCGGCGTGCTCCACCACTCTTTTGGTATGCTGCAGGTTATGGTATGGGAAAGGCTTACTGCCCTGGAATATCCCGGCAATGTACTGCCCGATTTGCTGTTCGGCTTCAATATAGTTCATGGTAGGCTGCGTAAGATGATGCCCCTGAGGATTATGATAAATATCCTACTTAATTCTGTAGAGATTTTGAATGTCACTACAAACCGCCTGCCTTAAGGTAAAATGCCTAGTGATGCGAAGTTTTATATTTCTCCAGCCCTACCTGCGCATCTTCCTTTTTACTGTCTTTATCATCTTTTTTATCCTTATCATCATCCTTACCGCCAAAAAGCCGTTTAAAAAAGCCCTTCTTTTCATCCTGCTCCACACCCGCTACAGAGCCAATGTTGATCTCATTATCCACGCTGGGCAGCAGCGCCTCAATAAACGCGTTCTTCAGCACTTCCCATACCGCGCCCATAATATCTGTTGAAGAATGATGAAAGCTGCCTTCTACTTTGATCTTGGAAGCCACCTGCTTTTTGCGCGGGTTACGCAGCACATGCGCTGCAGCATCTATCACGGTTTCTTTTGCTTTCTGTAAAAAAGGATCATGCTTATCTTCCATCCCTTTCACCTGCAGGTCTTTAATAATCGGTTTTACATACCCTTTAAAATCCCCCTGCTCCGCGGCAAACTCGGAGTACAGCCCCATGGTGCCTTTACTTACATCAAACTTGCCATAGGCCTTGAAAAAGTTATTCAGCTGCGCCAGGTTTGCATGGGTCATTTCGGCATTAAGGTCAAAAGTAGGGTCCTTTGCCAGGGCGTTCAGCTTCATGTTCAGGGACAGCTGCCCGCCGTAAACATCGGCTGTGGCTTTCACGGTAGAAGGCAGCAGCTCTTTTTTATCAGCCGTGTTCTTGAGGTTACGCGCCAGTATATAAGTACGCTGCAGGGAAATATCCACCTTGGGAGCAGCAGTACTGTCTACATAATGAATACTGCCGTTGTGCACTTCAAAGCGGTTTACTTTCAGCGGCATAAAGTCTTTCAGCACCTGGCGGAAATCGTTGGTATCTTTAGCTACCTGTCCCAGCTCCGCCTTATCTTTTGTAAAAACCAGCTTAGGATCATACAGCTCCAGCTCGCCCACAATGTTGCCTTCAAACAGGGCGTGCCACTCAACCGACAAATCAATGGTATTGGCCCGGAAAAATTCCGTTTGCTTTTGCGTGGCGCTGTCCAGCTTATTGATGTAAATGTTGTTCAGCTGGTAAGCGCCACGGTACAGCGCAATATCAATGTCCTGCACATGCCCGTAGTAGCCCTGCATATGCGATAGCGTGTTATTGGCGTACCGGAGCACGATATAAGGTAAAAACAGCCTGAACAAGATAAACAGCAGCAGAATGCCGCCGGTAATGATGTATCTCTTTTTTATTTTCGTCCGGGTCATATTTACCGTTTAACAAAACTTACACCAGCTTTTGTGCTGAAAGTTTATATTGTTGTGCCCGTAATGGGGTAAACTGTTATCATCATGCAAATACCCGCTGTGCTCCAAAATGCCGTCCCTGCCCAGCTGGAGCAGGCCGTAGCTGATAATCACGCCGAAATGTTCATGCAGAACACGATTGCCTGCGGAGGAGCAATACAACGCCGCAGTGGCCTCACCTGGACCTACTCGGGGCCTGAGCATGGCGCTGCCGTGCTTTTCCCAGCCATGGATGCTGCGGCGGCAGGCCCCCAGCTGGATGAAATGATGGATTACTACCGCATGCATCCGCCTAAGGGCGCCGGTTGCTGGTCGCTGATGCCGGCACAGCCGCATAACCTGGGCGTATTGTTGCTGGCACGGGGCTTTCAGCCCGGCTGGCAACCGCAGTGGATGGCTCTTGACCTTAACGCCATGCATACCGGGCATGCCAGGCCTGCAGGTTTGCAGGTAACCGCGGATAACGAAACCCCTATCCATGACATAAAAGACCTGCCCTATGCAAACAGCAACAGCCTTTCCGCAGAGCTGAAGCAGCAGTACCCCGACCGTGCGCAACGTTTTATTGCCACGTACAACGACCGCGTGGTAGCCCACAGCGAAGTTTTTTTTACTACCGGTCCCCTGGGCGTAGCGGGCATTTACAGCGTAGGCGTGCTGCCCCGCGTAAGAAACAAAGGCGTTGGCAAAGCCGTGGTGCTGGCCGCCTGCCAATACGCCCAACAACGCGGCTACCGCTACGCGGTGTTAAACGCTACCGGGCGGCGTATGTACGAGCAGGTAGGTTTTCGCTTTATAGGTTATGGCAATACCTGGTGGCTGCAAAGCCAGGCATACCGCACACACCCGCTTACCAGGGAGCAGGTAGCCTTGGCCGAAGCTGTAGGTAACGGCAACATAGCCATGCTGGAAGCATTAAGCAGCCGGTTCAGCACCGCGGGGATGAATGCTCCTATGGCCAATGGCCTTACACTGATACAGCTGGCGGTACACTGCCGGCAGGTTACCGCTGCAGAATGGCTGATGGGCCACGGCGCCGCCTATACGGTGCTGGATGCCTGGGACCTGGGCAAGCAGGAGCTGGCGGCTGCCATGTTAAAAGCGCAGCCGGCGCTGGCGAACCAGCAGTACGGCGAGTGGCAGGCCACCCTGCTGCACCTGGCGGCAGAGCGTAATGATGTAAGCCTGGCGCAGCTGGCGCTGAGCGCCTGTCCTGACCTTGAAATAAGAGATAAAACATATAACGGCACCGCGTTGGGTTGGGCACTGCACCTGGGGAGCACGGAGATTGCGGAGATGATACAGAAAAATGTAAAATAGCCAATGTAAAATCTAAAATGTAAAAGTAGTTGTGCCGTACTATGCCACTGCTGCGGTAAAATAAAAATGCAGCGATTATACACCGCTGCATGCTTTTATATCCTCAGATAAAAGGTGATGCCCCTGTGAAGCACTGCCCTTTACTTTTACATTTTACATTTAAAATTTTACATTTTACATTCTCTTCAGCACTTCTTCTCCGATGGCATCTGTACCCAGTATTTTATCGGCCGGTGTTTGTGCATCGGCAATGTCGCGGGTACGGAAACCGGCTTTCAGCAGCTGGTCTACGGCGTTAATAACGTTTTCTGACTCAGCCTTCATGCCAAAGGAAATATCCAGCAGCAGTGCGGCAGACAGGATAGATGCCAGCGGGTTGGCTACGCCTTTACCTGTAATATCATGCGCAGAGCCATGAATAGGTTCATACACACCGGTACCGTCGCCAACAGAGGCAGAGGCCAGCATGCCCATGGAACCGGCTATCTGCGATGCTTCATCGGTCAGGATGTCGCCAAACAGGTTAGCGGTTACCACTACGTCAAAACGGCGCGGGTCCTTGATGAGCAGCATGGCGGTAGCATCTACAAACTGGTGTTCTACTTCTACATCCGGGTAGTCCAGGGCTACTTTTTGTATTACTTCCCGCCACAGGCGTGATGTTTCAATTACATTGGCCTTATCTACGGAGCACAGTTTTTTCCTGCGGGTACGGGCGGCTTCAAAGGCTTTGCGCGCAATGCGCTCTACTTCGTAACGGCTGTATTCTGCAATGTCATAAGCAGTATCTCCATTGTTCTTGCGGCCTTTTTCTCCAAAGTAAATGTCGCCGGTAAGCTCGCGGAAAAACAGGATGTCGGCGCCTTTCAGTATTTCCGGCTTAATGCTGGAAGCACCCAGCAGCTCGTCAAACAGCTTAATAGGACGCAGGTTGGCGTACAGGCCCAGCTCCTTGCGCATTTTCAGCAAACCCTGTTCAGGCCGTACTTTGGCTGAAGGGTCGTTATCATATTTAGGATGGCCTACAGCGCCAAACAATACGGCGTCTGATTTGCGCATTTTTTCCAATGACTCATCCGGTAACGGGTTGCCGGTTGCTTCAATGGCTACGTGGCCTATCAGCGCTTCATCGTAAGTAAAGGTATGGCCGTATTTGGCGGCTATCTTGTCCAATACTTTCTTGCCAACGGCAGTAACTTCCTGTCCTATTCCATCTCCTGGAACAATTAAAATATGCTTGCTTGCCATGCTTTTGTGGATTGTTATAAATGATCTTATATCAGGTTCAACATTTTTTGTGTTGCCTTTATGGCCGATACTGTCTGATCACTATCGAGCCCGCGGGTTTTAAACTCCCGGTTATTATACCGCCAGGTAATAACGGTTTCACATAAGGCATCGCTTTTACCGCCCGGTGGAATGCGCACGGTGTAATCCGCCAGCTGCGGCAGCTCCTGCCTGCGCTTTTTATATACTTTCTTTAATGCATTCATGAATGCATCATACTGGCCGTCGCCCTGTGAGTGCTCCTCGAACAGCTCTCCCTGAACAGAGATCTTCAGTGACACAGAGGGCTGCAGGTTGGTGGCATGGGTAAGCACATAGCTTTCTATGCGCACCTTGTCCTCAATGGTTTTGCTGTCCAGTATGTCGGAAATAATATATGGCAGGTCGGCCTGGGTTACCACTTCTTTGCGGTCGCCCAGCTCAATAATACGTTGTGTTACCTTTTTCAGGTCAGGTTCGGAAAGCTTAATGCCCAGCTGCTGCAGGTTGTTCTCTATATTGGCTTTGCCGCTGGTTTTGCCCAGGGCATAGCGGCGCTGGCGGCCAAAACGTTCGGGCATCAGGTCACTGAAATACAGCTTGTTTTTTTTGTCGCCGTCTGCATGTATGCCGGCGGTTTGGGTGAACACGTTCTCCCCTACTACCGGTTTGTTGGCAGGTATGCGGAAGCCGGAAAAGGTTTCTACCAGCTTGCTCACGGTGTACAGCGATTTTTCATCCACCGCTGTTCTTACCTCCGGCAAAAAGTCGTTCAGCACTGCAATGGCGCTGGCCAGCGGCGCGTTACCGGCCCTTTCGCCCATACCGTTAATGGTAAGGTGCACGCCGTGCGCGCCTGCCTTTACGCCTTCCAGCACATTGGCGGTGCCCAGGTCGTAGTCGTTATGCATATGCACGTCAAAATGCAGCTTCGGATAACGCTGGACAATGGCGGATGTATATTCATATACTTCAGACGGGATAAGGATGCCCAGTGTATCGGGCAGCATAATGCGCTTTACGGGCTGGGTTTGTAAAAAGTCCAGGAACTGGAATACATAGTCGCGGGAGTGGCGCATGCCGTTGCTCCAGTCTTCGAGATACACATTGCACTCCAGGCCTTTTTTCCTGGCCAGCGCAATTACCTGCGCAATTTCTGTAAAGTGCTGCTCCGGCTTCTTTTTCAGCTGATGCGTAAGGTGGTTGAGAGAACCTTTGGTAAGCAGGTTCATTACCTTTGCGCCCGCTTTCTGCATCCATTCCACGCTAACATCGCCGTCCACAAATGTCAGCACCTCCACGCGGTTAATAAAACCATTGGCCTTTGCCCATTTGGTAATGGCCTTTACGGCTGCAAACTCTCCTTCTGATACACGGGCAGAAGCAATTTCGATACGGTCTACTTTTACTTCTGTTAACAACAGCTGTGCAATGGTTAATTTTTCCGATGGTGAAAAAGAAACGCCGCTGGTTTGCTCCCCATCCCGCAGGGTGGTATCCATTATTTCAACATAGCGTCCGGCAACTGACATAATTGTGGTGAGATGGTTTAGTACATGCTGTTGGCAGCAAAGGCCTGTATTTCGCTTTTCATGGCCTGCAGGTAATCAATATCATCATAACCGTTCATAAGGTTATGCTTCTTATAGCTGTTAATATCAAACTTTTCGCTTTCGCCGCTGGCGATAATGGTGATGGTTTGCTCCGGCAGGTTCACGGCTATTTCAGCTTTGGGATCGGCTTCTATAGCGGTAAATATCTTATCCAGGAAAGCAGGGCTTACCTGTACAGGCAGTATGCCTATATTCAGGGAATTGTTCTTGAAAATATCTGCAAAAAAGCTGCTTACCACGCAACGGAAACCATAGTCGTAAATAGCCCAGGCAGCGTGCTCACGGCTGCTGCCGCTGCCAAAGTTTTTACCGGCTACCAGTATTTTACCGCTGTAAATGGGATTGTTGAGCACAAAATCCTTTTTGGGCGTGCCGTCGCTTTCATAGCGCCAGTCGCGGAACAGGTTATCGCCAAACCCTTTACGCTCCGTGGCTTTCAGGAAGCGGGCAGGAATGATCTGGTCAGTATCTACGTTTTCAATGGGCATAGGCACTGCGGAGCTGCGTAGTACCGTGAATTTATCGTAAGCCATTTTATTTATCGTGTCGGTTTATAAAAGTTGTACAATCGTTTATACGGCGGCGTTATTATTCGGCCATCAGGGCGCGCGGGTCTGTTACCACGCCGGTTACGGCTGCTGCTGCCGCTACCAGCGGGCTGGCCAGCAGGGTACGGGCACCGGGGCCCTGGCGGCCTTCAAAGTTGCGGTTGCTGGTGCTTACTGCATACTTGCCGGCCGGTATCTTGTCGTCGTTCATAGCCAAACAAGCGGAACAACCGGGCTGGCGCAGCTGGAAGCCGGCTTCGGTTAATATATCCAGAATACCTTCTTCTTTGATCTGCTGCTCTACAATGTGTGAGCCGGGCACGATCCAGGCCGTAACATGGTCTGCTTTTTTGCGGCCTTTCACGATGGAGGCAAAGGCGCGGAAATCTTCAATACGGCCGTTGGTGCAGCTGCCTATAAATACATAGTCCACCTTTTTGCCCAGCATTGACTCCTGTTCGTGGAAGCCCATGTAGTTCAGCGACTTTTCGTAGCTGGCCTTGCTGCCGCCCGCTGCCTGCGCAGTGGGTATGTGCTGCGAAATGCCCAGGCCCATACCGGGGTTGGTGCCGTAGGTGATCATGGGCTCAATATCTGCTGCATCAAAGTTGTACTCCTGGTCAAAGGTAGCGCCGGCATCGGTTTTCAGCGTTTTCCAGTATGCCAAGGCTTTGTCCCATGCTTCGCCTTTGGGAGCTTTTTCACGGCCTTTGATATAGGCAAAGGTGGTTTCGTCCGGTGCGATAATACCGCCGCGCGCGCCCATTTCAATGCTCATGTTACATACCGTCATACGGCCTTCCATGCTCATATTCTCAAACACTTCACCGGCATATTCCACAAAATAACCGGTAGCGCCGGCTGCGGTAAGGCGGGAAATTATATAGAGGATTACGTCTTTAGGTGTTACGCCCATGCCCAGCTTACCATTTACGTTAATACGCATTTTCTTTGGCTTGGGCTGCATAATACACTGGGATGACAGCACCATTTCTACCTCAGAGGTGCCGATACCAAAGGCAATGGCGCCAAATGCGCCGTGGGTAGAGGTATGGGAGTCGCCGCACACAATGGTCATACCCGGCAGGGTAATACCGTTTTCAGGACCTACCACGTGCACTATCCCGTTTTTGGGATTGCCCAGGCCCCAGTGGGATATACCGTATTTGGAAGAATTGGTTTCCAGGGCTTTTAGCTGGTTGGCGGAAAGCGGGTCCTGCACCGGCAGGTGCTGGTTAATGGTGGGGGTATTATGATCGGCGGTGGCAAAGGTTTTTTCCGGGAACATTACCTTCAACGCACGGTTCTCTAACCCCAAAAATGCCACCGGGCTGGTTACTTCATGGATAAAGTGGCGGTCTATGAAAAATACATCCGGACCATCCTCAATTTTTCTCACAACATGTGAATCCCATACTTTGTCGAATAATGTAGTGGGCATTTGGCTCATTTTTTATATTTTAAAAAGTAACTACAAAATTGTTAAAATATATCCAGATATTCTGCTTTTAAGTCAGATTTTTTCTAACAGGAAACGTTAAAAACCAATTATTAAAGCAGCAAAGGTGCTGGCCGCACCAGGGTGGGCAAAGCCTTTTATAGCTGGTTATAAATACTTTATATATTATGTACAGGTGGCAGGCGGGTTGTTTTACCAGGGACCAGCGCATATCATGCTGCAGTTGCTGTATAAACACTGGGCTTGTTTTACCAACAAAGGTGTATGCATGAAGCTTAGCCCTGGGAATCATGCGGCCCGGCAACATTAGACCAGGCAGCCCTACCCTTCCTGCCCGGCAGCTTACGCCTCTACCGCATCATATACAATTACTTTCTCCCACAGGTGGCCGTAGTTTTTAATAAACGCCAGGTGAATGGGATCTGTCTGGTAAGCAGCCTGCCCGGCCAGGTCGCTGAAGAACATGAGCTCCGATACGGCCCAGGTGTTATCTACCACATCCCTTTTTTCGGTATTGGCCACTACTCCTACGCGCAGCTCTTTTACGGTTTTGATCTTCGACAGGGTTTTAACACCTTCTACCAGTTTGTCACGGTCTGCTGTAGAACCTGGGTTCTTAAGCCAGAAAAATACATGATGCACAACGGGATATTTAGGCTGGCCCGGCAATGACGCTGCTGAAGCAGCTGCGGTGCCGGCAAAAATGGTGGCTGCGGCGCCCAGGAATTTACGTCTGTTGGATTTTTTCATGGTTAATCGGGTTGATGCCCTCAAAATAACAAATATAGCGCATAAAAAAGGCGCCCTCCCCGTGGGGGAAGGGCGCCTGTATAACTAAGGCCGTGTTATTGATTGGTTGTTTGCTTTTCTGCTTTTTTCTTCTTCACATGATCCACGATAGCGCCCGTACCGGCACCTACGCCAGCGCCAACTACCGTACCTATGGCAGCACCTTTCAGGTGATCTTTATTAATAATTGCACCGGTTATGGCACCTGCGCCTGCACCTACCACAGCGCCTTTAGCAGTATGGCTCCAGCCTTTTTTCTTTTCAGCAGTAGTAGTGGTGGTAGTGGCTGTTGGAGCAGTTGCGGCGGCACTGGAAGTGCTGTATTGGCTGCCTGCTTCGTGGCTGCTGCTTTTATGCTTTGCCTTTGCAGTGTTTATGGAGTCAATTACCTGCTGTTTTACTTCATTTACCGCGTTCATTGAGTCGATAGTGGCCTGTTTAGCATCTCCTATAGCGGCATCGCGTTCCGCATTGTTCCGGCAGGATGCGAACATTAATGCGGCTGATGCTAAGGCTATACACAAGTTTTTCATGGCTTAAATTTTTTAAAAACGAATTAGGTTATGGGCATGTGATAACGAAAATTATGCCATTTGCCACTGCTGAAAGCGAGTAAATCATATAAATACATACATCTCATTCATTTACAGTTTAATAAATTTTTCTCTTACTGTTTTTTCACCCTGGCTAAATTCAATTATAAAAGTGCTTTACCGGCAGGCGGCGATGGCGATGGCACCGCTACAGTGCGTATCACCGGCCGGCCGGAGGTTAGGCGGCATTCCGCCGGCCATTGGTTAATTCGGCGTATAGCACCCGTATAGGTATATGGTTTTATACAATTGTTAATTAAACTACGTATAGTATTGAAAGTTATCTCCTGAATTGTAACTTCACTGGCTTGTTGCCCGTTTTATACCGGTTCGTTTACCAAGCAGTATAACCCTTAACAAAATACAATCTATACCTAACATGAAAAAACAGCTCCTTTTTATTATTGCGGCCCTTTGCTGTGCATCATTTTCCTATGCCCAGGTCACTTTTGGCATCAAGGCCGGCTTCAGCGCAGCCGGTATGAGCGCTAAGTACAAGCTGGCCGACAGCCTGCCCAGTATAAAAGAAAACACTAAAACCATCCCTGCCTTCCATGCCGGTATTGTGGCAGATATTACCCTGGCAGAAGGCTTTTACCTGCAACCCGGCCTGTTTTACAGCGCTAAAGGCGCCAAGATTACAGAAACTGTTCAAGGGCCTGCAGACCAGCCGTTGACTGCAACAGCTACTGTGCACCTTAATTACCTGGAGCTGCCCATTAACTTTCTTTATAAGCATCCCGCAGGCCCCGGTAAAATATTTGCCGGCTTTGGTCCTTACCTGGCGTATGGTATTGCCGGTAAAATAAAGACCAAAGTAGATGGATATGATAACACCGCTGAAACAGACGTAAAGTTTGAGAACAAACAGGATGTTTCCGGTGCAGTGGCGTATGTAAAACCTTTTGATGCAGGCGCCAATTTTATTGCCGGTTATGAAATGAATATGGGATTGCTGTTCAGTATAAACTACAGCCTGGGCTTAACCAATACCAGCCCTTACAACGGAGAAACAGAAAAGAACCATTACCTGGGTATCAGCATCGGCTATTTGCTAAAACGCAAATAATGTACGGTACATATCATTGAATCGCCTTAAAAAAGTTGACGGTTAAATATTGATCCCGGTTTGCCTCTGGCGGCCGGGATTTTTTGTGGCAGGCATATCATGGTGTGATTTTACCGGTTTTAGTCGCGCAACTGTGCTGCAAAAATCTTCGAGAATTTGAAGGAAAGTTCAGAAAGCCGTTCCTATTTTTTTGTATTCCTTTTGTGCTTCACGTTTTTTCCAGGTGCCACAGGCTCATTTTGCATAGCGGCCTTTTTACCTGCAACGAGGTCCCGCAAATCCAGTGAAGGTACCCAAAGGCGGCCCGCCGGGAAATGCGAGGTAGCACCTGCAATAAAATTTCGGAGGTAGTTAATGGTCATAGATAAGCCGCTATTCACCAGTAAAGTATCTTTATCTGTTTTCTGAATGGCATTTTCATCCAATGAAAAAATGCCTACCCCCTCCACCTCCATAGAATATCCCTGTAGCGGCTTTCCGGCAGAGGGGTTATTTATCAATATCTTTACAAAGATGTTGATAGTATTATCAGGATTTTGCCGTATGGCAAAATCAAGGTCATAATCATAGTTGCTGAAGTATTCGGGAAATGAAATATCATTAACTATTGCAATGAATTTATAGTCGTACCGCAATACAACAAAATCCTTTAACCTAAGCGGGGATGGCTTTAATTTCATCGCTATTAAAATTTTTCAGACCCTCCATTCCTGATTCATAAACATTTTCAGGCTTTACTATAGAACGGCGCACCCATACAGCATTGCCGGGCAACCTGATTTTTTTAATGCTTTTCATAAACTCTTCTTCATTACAATGTATAAAGGCCTCCCCGTTTTTAGCTTTAGCCTGGATATTAAATTCCAGGCCCAATGCGTGTGCCATCCTGGTTAATATTTCTAAATTGGGCAGCTTATCTCCCCTGTAAAGCTGGGTAATATAACTGGCAGAGGTACCTATTTTCTTTGCTAACTCTTTTCTGTTTATTCCCAGCGCTTCCTGGCAGGATTGTATTTCTCCCAAAAACTTAAAAGCAAGCATGTGGGTATCATGTTCAATTAAAGCTGCCTCATTTTCATGGCTTAAAATGCTATTCCAGGGGTTATTGCTGCTCAGGGTATGCGCGAATTTCATACTCATAATTATGTACTTTAGTGATGAGGGACTTTGACTTTGCGTTATTCTTTTCTGCTTTTTTCTTTTCCAGCAGCTCGCTGGCGATTACAAAGAAGGTGCCATCAGGGCCGGATACCTGTTTACAATATATACGGATGTTTTCTCCATGCTTCAGGAGCTTCATGGCGTATACATCATTAATGGTATTATTAATATCTTCTTTGTCATATAAATCAGGATTCTTAATATTTCTCACTATTAAATCAACAATGTACCTGAACTTTTTCTTCCTGGCCTCCGTTTGATTAAGAAATCCCAGAATTTTCTGATTCTCTAATGCATCTATGCATACATAGCGCTTCCGTTCTTTTGAGCCAGAAATTATATAAGCAATACGTTTAATCACGAAATTAAGCTATAGGTTAATTAATTCAAATTTTTTTCAAAACAAAAAACACCCGCTGCACACCATATATTAATTATCAACAACTAATAACAACTTTAATTTCTTAATATGATTTATAACAAACGCTTCCCTCCGGATGGGTACGGCCATACTCATACCAGGGGCCGTTGACTTGCCGCTTATTCCTACAAGCTTGGTAAATATTTAATCAGGTAGATTGTTCTTAAAGTGCTCCTGTATGACAATCATTACAAGTAATGTTTTGGTTGGTTTGCTTAATGGGGTGTCTGCAAAATGGTTAAACACAGGGAGCCAAATATACGTAAAATCCTGAACCGGCAAAAAATCCCCTCTGCCTGGCATACGCCAGACGGGGTTTTGAGTCAATTAATCTTCTCTGTTTACCTGGCTTCCTACTAGTTAAGCTCAATGAAGATATCAAGTTTAATCCTGGCGCCATTGATATATACTCCCAGTGATAAAAGATAAAAGTAAAGGACCGCCTTTTTAAGGCAGGTCCTTTTAAGTCTATCTAGTATCAGTATCTTGTAAAAATTATTTTGGAAGAAAATTGGCTTCCCCAGTAGAACTGGTAACTACTACTGGCCGGTATTTAGTTACACTGGTCATGCCATGTATGGTTATTGATTCAGTCAAAGTACCTATAGTAGAAAGTTATTGCATTAAACTAGTAAAGCAGTTCCTGGAGGCGAAAAAATATTCATTCGGCCAGCAAGCTTAAACAGCAAGGCTTACAATTGAATAAATAAATTTTTACTGGACAATAATAGTTCAAAGTAAGGCGCTGTACATCTATAGTTGCACCCTTTAAATATTCTTTCGTATAAAATGCTATATAGGACAAAGTGTTTATAGACCGGGCCTGCAAAACCGGAAAAGCAAGTGCCTATTATAATCAAAATTAAATTAAGTTGTACGCCCCTATTCCGCCCGCAGGGACTGTACCGGGTTTGCCAGCGCGGCTTTTACGGATTGGAAACTGATGGTGCATATTGCCACTGCCAGCGCCAGGCAGCCCGACAGTGCAAACACCCACCACTCAACATGAATATGGTAGGCAAAGCCCTGCAGCCATTGCCCCATGGCATACCATACTACCGGCACTGCAATAACAATGGCTATAAATACCAGCTTTATAAGGTCTTTTGAAAGCAGCGTTACCACATTTACAACCGAAGCGCCCAGCACTTTGCGGATGCCTATTTCCTTGGTGCGCTGCACCGTGCTGTAAGCAACCAGTCCTAACAGGCCCAGGCACGATACAAAAATGGCCAGCATGGCAAAGTAAAGGAACAAGCGGCCAAAACGTTCTTCGCCCCGGTATTGGCGGTCAAAAGAAGCATCCAGGAAATTATAGGTGAAAGGCCGGCCCGGTATCAGCCTATTCCACTGTTTTTCAATAGCGGCTACGGTATTGGGCAGGTCACCGGCCGCTACCTGTACAGAAAGCAGCCAAAAGCTGTTGGGCTCAATGCGCATGGTTAAAGGCTGGATGGCCTGCTGCAGCGAACGTACATGAAAATCTTTTACCACACCGATCACCTTCCCTTCGTGGCCCCACTGGCTGAAACGCCGGCCTATGGCCTGCTGCGGGCTGGAATAGCCCAGCACTTTGGCAGTGGCTTCATTAATGACCATGGCCTGTGTGGAGTCTGTAGGAAAATCGGGGGAAAAAGCGCGTCCGGCTACCAGCTTCAGTTTATAACTGGGAATGTAATCAAAGTCCACAAAGTACAGGTCCATATTGGACTCCTGCATTTCCCCGTTCATATTCTCCATTTTCGTATAGGCGCTGGAATTTTCTCCCCCGGGTACTGCGCCGGAAAAGGTGCTTCCCTTTACGCCTTTAAACCGGCTGATGGCATCACGGAAGGCATACTGCCCCCGTTCATTAAAAGTGCTGATCACCAGCATCTGGTCTTTCTGAAAACCCAGGTCCTGGTTGCGCATATAGCTCGTTTGCCGGTACACCACTATGGTAGCTGCTATTAACGACAGGGAAATGGAGAACTGCGCAATCACCAATCCTTTTCTTAATAATACGCCCCTGCTGCCGGTGGTAAAGCGCCCTTTGAGCACTGTTACCGGCCTGAAGGCCGATAGCACCCATGCAGGATAGCTGCCTGCCAGCACGCCTATGCCTGCCGCGCCCAGGAACAGGCAGCCAATGGCGGGCCAGTTCCGGAACAGGCCATTGCTGATGGTTTTACCTGCCAGCTGGTTAAATAAAGGTATAAGCAGCGCCGAGAGGATTAAAGCACATACAAAGGCGCAAAGGCACAGTATAACAGACTCGCCTATAAACTGCAGGGAAAGCTGCTGCCGCACCGCGCCTGCCACCTTGCGTATGCCTACTTCCCTGGCCCGTTCTGTTGCACGGGCGGTAGTAAGGTTAATGAAGTTGAAACAGGCTATCAGCAGTATAAGCGCTGCTATGATGGAAAAGATATACACATTGCGCACATTGCCATCCACCCCGCTGTAGGCCCGTTTGCTGAAGGTGAGATACACGTCTTTTAACGGGTGCAGCGTAAGGGTGTAATACATTTTGTTCTTTGCCATCATTTCACCGATATGGCGCTGCAAAAAGCCCGGCAGCTTAGCTTCCAGGGCCTGGGGATCGGCATGGGGGTACAGCAGCAGGTAGGATGCAGCGGCGTGCACCGTCCAGTTATCCGCAAAATTGCTTGCGTACACCTGCAGAAAGGTAGGCATTGCTAACAGCATGTCTGCCTTTATCTGCGAGTTCTCCGGGAAGTCCTGCATTACGCCGGTAAC
>NZ_DASTRI010000149.1:0-22583 GCF_035761305.1 Chitinophaga sp.
ATGAAACCCATCCTTATTAAAGTTGGGGCTTTTGCAGATAACCAGATCACTATAATAGAACGCTGTGATCCATATTTTAACACACCTTTCCATTTCCACCCGGAGTGCGAGCTGGTTTATGTAACAGAAAGCCATGGAAAAAGAATTGTAGGCGACAGCATTGAAAGCTTTGATGTAGGCGACATGGTTTTCCTGGGGCCTAACATCCCGCATGTATGGTATAACGATGAGGATTATTACCAGGGCATGGAATCGCTCAAGGCCCGCTCCATCGTGATCTATTTCCCCAAAGACATTTTCGGTGATAAATTTTACGGGCTGCCGGAAACCAAGGCGCTTACAGAGCTGTTTCACCGTGCGCAAAGGGGCATGAAAATAACAGGCGCCACCCATGAGGCGCTGAAAACAGACATCATGGCCCTGCCTAAAAAAGAAGGGCTGGACCGTATTATTTCCCTGCTGAACATCCTGAAAGTACTGTCTGAAACAAAAGACTACTATTTCCTGGCCAGCACCGGCTATTCCCACGCCTTTAATGTTAAAGACAACCACAAGATTGATGAGGTGTTCAAATACGTAATGAACAATTTTTCCAAAGAAATATCCCTGCAGGATGTGGCAGGCATCACCAACCTTTCGCCCCAGTCGTTCTGCCGGTTCTTTAAAAACCGCACCAAAAAATCATTTGTACAGTTCCTCAATGAAGTACGTATTGGCCATGCCTGCAAGCGGCTTACAGAGGAGGACTGGTCCATTGCGGAAATAGCTTACTCCTGCGGGTTCAAAAACCTCTCTAACTTTAACCGCTTTTTCAAGGAGATAGTGGGCAAAACGCCCAAAGAGTACAAACATGAGCTGCGCCTGAAGGAGGCGTAAGGCGCGCGCCACGCTACAGATTTATTTCCTCAATTCAAAACATTATCCTATTTTCAAGCCCAACGGTAGGTAGAAGACACGCTGTTCACTATTATCAACCAACATCTTGTACCTGTAATCCTGATGTACAGCAACTATTCTGACCAACAGCTACTTAACTTGCTCCGGGCCGATAATGTTGGGGCCTTTAACGCCATTTACGAGCGTTACAGCAAGCCATTGTACCTGTATATCCTCAGCAAGCTGGAAACAGGAGAAATCAGCAAAGATGTGCTGCAGGACCTTTTTGTATCACTGTGGGAAAAACGTAAACAGCTGCATATCAGCGAGTCGCTGAAATCTTACCTTTACCAGAGCGCCCGGCATAAGGTGATAGACATTTACCGCAAAAACACCTCTTACCGGAAATACCTGCAACAGCTCATAGAACATTTTGACGCGCAGCCGGAAACCATTACAGAAGCTGTTGATTACAAAGCCAAAAACCAGGAAATACTGGAAGCCATTAACCACCTGCCCGAACGCATGAAGGAAATATTTATGCTTAGCAGGCTGGAACACCAATCCATTGAACAAATAGCGCAACGGCTGGGACTATCGCAGCAAACGGTAAAGAACCAGATCACCAAGGCGCTAAAAATACTGCGATCGCACCAGGACCTGCGGTCGTAAAAACAGGGACAATAGTACTTAACCACCAGTTGTACGACTACTGGTAAATCATAAATCCGAAAAGGTGGACACAGAACATATTAAACAGATACTGGAGCGCTACACGCAGGGACAATGCACGGCCGAAGAATCAGCAATCATTGAAAAATGGTTTGATGGCGTTAACCGGCACTCCACCCCTGTGGCCGACGATGACCTGGATTTAGAGCTGGAGGCGGTAAAGCAAAGCATCCATGAAAATATACAGGCCCCCCGGCGGCGCCTGCGTACGCTGTATTATATGGCAGCTGCCGCCTGCCTATTGCTGCTGGCCGGCACCTGGCTGTTCACCTACCTGAAAAGCGCCCCCACAACAGTGCCCGACGGCGCTGCCCTGACCCAAAACCAGCCTGGCAAAAGCAGCCGCACGGTAAAAAACGGGTTTATGGAACTGCGCACCGCCAAAGGGGCTACGGAACGGGTGGTGCTGGCAGACGGCAGCACCATTGTAGTGAACGCCGGCAGCCATATCCGCTACCCCGTACAATTTGCTGCCGACCGGCGCGATGTGTACCTGGAAGAAGGAGAAGCCTTTTTTACAGTAGCTCCCAATGATAAAAGCCGCTTTACCGTTCATACCGGCAACCTGCAAACCACTGCCCTGGGCACTTCCTTTAACATCCGCGACTATGCGCATGAGAACAGGATCACCGTGGCGCTGCTGAGCGGTAAGGTAAAAATAGACCGTATGCAGGATGGCAAACCGGCAGATAATGCCGTAATATTAATGCCCAATGAACAGGTGCATTACGATATGAAATCCCTGCAGCTGGTAAAATCATCCTTTGAAAAACCGGAAGAGATCACCGGCTGGAAACAAGGTTACCTGGTATTCAAAGACGCCTCTTACAACGAAGTTATTACAGAGATAGAGAACCGCTATGGCGTTACCGTCATCAACCATAGCAATAAAACGGAGTGGAAATATACCGGCTTTTTCAAGGAAGAAAGCCTGCAGGATGTAGTAGAAACCATATGCCTGGCCAAGTCCCTTTCCTATACGATCAGCAATGATACGATAGTGCTGAAGAACTAGGGGCCTCCATTAACCTTTGTATTAGCCCATGACCACGTTTAGATCATACTGCTGCCTGGTGAGTATGACTGCCGGCCTGTTATTAACATGGCTGCCGGCAGCTTGCATGGGTGTTCCTATACTGGTGAGCATAGATGTGCGGCACAAACCGCTGGAAGCCGTAATGGCGCAGATCTCCGCGCAAACAGGGCTTAACTTCCATTACGATAAAACCGACCTCCACGCCAGCCTTAAACAAAAAGTGAGCCTGCACTGCAATAAAACGCCTGTGGAAGAAGTACTGCAAATGCTGGCCGGGCAAACCGGGCTTAAATTTGTGCTCCGGGAAGATAAGATCATTGTTGGCCCTAACCGCGATGCAGCTCCGCCGAACAGTGTAAGCCTGATGAAAGGACAGCTGCCGGAAAGGGAAATACGGGGACGGGTATACGATAGCCAGGGAGCGCCGCTGCCCGGCGCCACCATACTGGTAAAGAACAGCACCAAAGGCGCCCAGGCCGGGGCCGATGGCGGCTTTGTACTCAGCGCCTCCCCTGCCGATGTTTTGGTGTTCCGCTCCATTGGCCACCTGCAGAAAGAAGTGATCATCGGCAACAGCGATGAAATGAATGTTACCCTGCAGGAAAGCATTAAAGGGCTGAACGAGTTTGAAGTAGCTGCGCTGGGCATTTTCAAAAGAACCCGGGAGCTCACCTATGCCACCCAGCAGCTGAACAACGACGATCTTACCCGGGTAAAAGACGCCAATGTGATCAACAGTCTTTCCGGCAGAATAGCCGGCGTAAATGTTTTCCGCAGCGCCTCCGGCATTGGCGGCTCTGCACGGGTGATTATAAGAGGCAATAAATCAACCCGGGAAAACCAGCCGCTGTATATTATAGACGGTGTGCCCATGGCCAACTATACACCTTCGCAGCCTTCCAACATCTGGGGCGAATCGTCGAGCATTGTGGGCAACACCGGCCGTGACGGCGGGGATGGTATTTCCAACCTGAACCCCGATGATATTGAAAGCATTAATATATTGAAAGGCGCATCCGCCGCAGCGTTGTACGGCAGCCAGGCCGCCAATGGCGTAATTGTGATCACCACAAAAAAAGGCCGGCCGGGCAAAGGACATATTACCGTATCATCCGACCTTACCATAGAAACACCGATGCTGCTGCCAAAGCTGCAGTACCGCTACGGGCAAACCATACGGCCTTATATTGACGATAAGGGCCAGCCGCAGCCCGGCTCTGCCGACAGCTGGGGCACGCCGGTTACAGCACCGGATCATGTAAAACCATTCTTTAACACCGGTGTAACCGTTACCAACGCTGTTTCTTTCAGCGGCGGGCTGGATAAGGCTCCCTCCTATTTCTCTTATTCCAACACGCACAATAAGGATATACTGCCCAACTCAAAGCTGGACCGGCATACCTTTAACTACCGCGGCTCCCTGCACCTGCTGGATAATAAGCTGCTGATAGACGGTAATGTGACGCTGCTGCTGCAAAACGCACTGAACCGGCCGGCCAGCGGATTGTATTTTAACCCCCTTACCGGCTTATATAATTTTCCGCGCGGCCTGGATTTTAACGCTTACAAGCACTACGAGTACTTTGACGCATCGCGCAACCTGCCTTTGCAAAACTGGTGGAACATCCGTAATGATAAGGACTGGACCGGGCAGGATGACCAGCAAAACCCTTACTGGCTGCTGTACAGGAGCCTGCGGGAAGAGGACCGTATGCGCGGCCTGGGCTTTTTATCACTAAAGTATGCGGTGAACAGCTGGCTCACGGTACAGGCGCGTGGCAGCTTTGACCGCTCATTTGACCAGTATGAGCTAAAAGCCTATGCCGGCACACAAACCGTATTATCGCCGCCTAACGGACGCTACACCCTGGAAAAAGAAACCAATACACAGCTTTATGGCGACCTGCTGGTTACTGCCCTGAAAAAATGGAGCAATCAGCTGCAGGTAGCCGCTACCCTGGGCTCCAGCATTATGGATGTAAAGGCGCATGACCGCACGCTCATTAGCACCAACCCTAATGCCAACCCCGGCCTGGGCATAGCCAATCATTTTTCTGTTGCAGATATTTCCAGCAATGCACTGGATGCACAGCAATACATAGAAAAGCGGCAGCTGCAGGCCGTATTTGCCAGCGCCCAGCTGGGTTATCACGACTACCTGTTCCTGGACCTTACAGGGCGTAACGACTGGTCCAGCACTTTTGCCTATACGCCTATCAGCGGCAAAGGATATTTTTATTACTCCGCCGGCATTACTGCGCTGTTGAACGACATGGTAAAGCTGCCTGCAGTGGTTAACCTGGCCAAGCTGCGCCTGTCGTATGCCCGTGTAGGTAACGATATTGCCCCCTATGTATCGCACCCTGCACGCTTTACCCTGCAAACCGTGGCCGGCGTTACCCGCATTGCCTTTAACACGCGCTCACCTTACCCCGGCGTGTACCTGAAGCCCGAAGACAACCGCTCACTGGAAGCAGGCGCCACCATACGCCTGCTGGACAACCGTGTGAACCTGGATGTAACCTGGTACAAGAACAACAACTACCAGCAATACATGGAAGTGCCCGCACCCAGCGGCAGCGGCTACCTGTTCTATTACCTGAACCTGGGCAATATACAGAACAGGGGATTGGAAGCTACGCTAACAGCTGCGCCTATACGCAGCAAACAGTTCAGCTGGCAAACCGGTGTAACCTACAGCCTTAACCGTAACCGGGTAGTTAAGCTGAGCAACAGCAGCATACCCGGCGCAGGACCCGACAACTATTTTATACTCACCGATTTTCTTACCAATATGTACGGCTCCTTTATCAAGGAGGGTGGCTCCTGGGGCGATATTTACAGCAATAAGGAATTATACCGGAATGAGAAAGGCCAGTATGTTATTGACGGCGACGGGCACCTGAAAACCAATAAAGATGTGCTGAAGAACATTGGCAATCCCAATCCGCGTTTTATAGTGGGCTGGAACAATACACTGGAATATAAAGGCCTTACCCTCAGTTTCCTGGTAGACGGGAAGTTCGGCGGCAAGGTAATGAGCATTACCCAGGCTATTATGGACGAATACGGCGTAAGCGAAGCCAGCGCGCAGGCGCGGGATAACGGCGGTGTTGCGCTGAATGCCGTGAATGAGGACGGCACACCCTTTTCCGGCAAATATGATGCGCAAAAATATTACACCACCATTGGCGGGCGCGCCGGCATAGGCGACCTGTATATGTACGATGCTACCAATATACGCCTGCGGGAAGTGGCGCTAACATGGCAGCTGCCCATCCGCTCAAAATGGATCCGGCAGGTGCAGGCAGGCCTTACCGGCAGGAACCTTTGCTTTTTTACCCTGCATGCACCTTTTGACCCGGAAGTATCTATGAGCTCAGGCAATGGCCTGCAGGGCATAGATGTGTACGGGCAGCCCGCAGTGCGCAGCATGGGGGTGAGTTTGAGGGTGGGGTTCTAAAGTGGAATAATTAATAATGAAGAATGAATAATTAATAATGAAGGGAAAGAAGATAAGCGTGTGTGAAAGTGCGGAAAAAGCGAGCAATAGTAGTGAAGAATGAGGGATGAAAGAAGACGGAGTGTGTGAAAGAGGGCGTTAGAAAGTGAGAAAAAAGCGAGCATAGTAGTGAAGAATGAGGGATAAAAGAAGACGGAGTGTGTGAAAGAGGGCGTTATAAAGTGAGAAAAAAGTGATTATAGTAGTGAAGAATGAGAGATAAAAGAAGACGGAGTGTGTGAAAGGAAGAAAGAGAGAGAAAAAGGAAGTGAGAGAAGGAGCAGATGGAGAAAAAAGAAAGTTGAGGAAGGAAGTTGAAGCGGAAGCTGCAGAAAAGCATACATAGCGATAAAACAAGCTGATTACTATTTACGAAATGGGGTGCGTAAACAATAAGCTCAAACGTGTGATAGCTGCCGCCTGCCTTGGCGGGTTGCTGCTGACTGCCTGCACCAAAAACTTTGAGGATATTAATAAAAACCCCTACGACTTTAATGAAGATGAGCTTACGCCCGACCTGAAGCTGCTGGGCGAACCCCTGATACAAACCATGCTGAATATTATTGTCAGCAATGACCCCGCCACCGCACAGGTGCAGCAAAACCTGGTAGGCGACGTGTACTCGGGTTACATGATGACGCCCACCCCCTTTGAATCAAACCGCAACAACACTACCTACGACCTTTTAGATAACTGGAACAACCATATATGGACCGTTGCCTATGGCAATGTAATGCCCAACTGCAGGTTTGTACAGGAAAAATCCAAAGGCCGGTACTCCGACTTTTATGCCTGGGCGCAGCTGCTGCGGGTGGCTGCCATGCACCGCGTAAGCGATGTGTACGGGCCTATTATTTATACCAAATACGGCATTATTAATGCAGACCGCAGCGTGGATTACGATACGCAAAAAGAAGCCTACTATGCTTTTTTTAAAGACCTTGCAGCTGCCATTGATACCTTAACCGCCTACACCACGCGCCCGCAAAAGAACTTTGCCGCTTTTGACCTGGCTTACGGTGGCGACTATACTAAATGGGTAAAGTTTGCCAACAGCCTGCGGCTGCGGCTGGCCATCCGCCTTTCCAAAGCAGACCCCGAAAAAGCCCGCATAGAAGGGGAAGCCGCGCTGCGACATCCCCTGGGCCTGTTAACCGTACCGGCAGATAATTTCAGCATTAACATCAGCCCGGTTACGCATCCGCTGTACGTGATCTGCTACAAGTGGAACGACATTCGTATGGGAGCGCCTATGGAATCTATCATGACGGGCTATCATGACCCGCGGCTACCATCTTATTTTGTGTATTCCGACATGCGCGACTCTTCGTACAATGGCATCCGTAATGGCATTAACATCAGCAGCCGCGATACCTATAACGGCTTTTCCAAACTGGCTCCCCTGCCCTCCCGCATACAGCTGATGACAGCAGCGGAAGCCTGGTTCCTGAAGGCGGAAGCGGCGCTGTACGGATGGGAGGGCGCCGGCAACGCCGGCAGTAACTACGAGCAGGGCATCCGCGCCTCCTTTGCACAGTACCAGCTGGAAGACGAATGTTCCGAATATATCGGCAACCACACCTATACACCTAAACCTTATATTGACCCGCACAATGCCGCCAATAATATACCCGCCGGCAGTCCCTGGCTGAGCACTGTTACCATACAATGGGACAATAACGCTACCATTGCAAAAAAGCTGGAACGCATTATTACCCAAAAGTGGATTGCCATGTTTCCTGAAGGAGAGGAAGCCTGGGCTGAGTTTCGCCGTACCGGCTACCCCAAGCTGTTTCCGGTAGTAGTGAATTACAGCGGCGGCAAAATTCCTACCAACCAGTTTATACGCCGCATTGCATTTCCGCAGCTGGAATATGCTACCAATCCCCAGGGCGTAGCCAGGGCCGTGCAGGCGCTCGGCGGGCCTGACAATGGCGGTACCCGGCTGTGGTGGGATAAAGAATAATTACCGGCCTTTAAGCATCCTGTATGCTCCAACGGGATAAACATTGTTGAACGTAACACCGCCCGCAAACGCTGCCTGGAAGCATACTCCAAAGCATTAAAACAAACGCGTTAATTTATTTTAAAAAATTTATCAAGTGCGATAGTACTCCGGTCATTTCTGCACGACCTCTTATCTGCATCCTTTAAAGGTTCCAAAATCGTGCACCAACTTTAACGTGTAAAACTTAATGTAAGCAACATTGATGACTATTTAAAAAACACAGCGCAACAGCTGAAGGGGGATCCTATTGCCTGGAGTAAACCATGACATTTCAACCAAACTAGCATATGAACAGAAAATTCCGTCTTTCATGGACATGCAGGCCGGCAAGCATCATACTCTGCCTGGCACTGGCCGCAGATGCGCGCATGCATGCCATTGCAGCCACTCCCACATTTGCTCATACCCCGGTTGAGCAGGACATAACAGGCACCGTGCGCGATGCCCAGGGCGTACCACTGCCCGGCGTAACCGTACAGGTAAAAGGCAGCAACAGGGGCACACAAACAAATGCCAGCGGCGTATTTAAGATCAGCGCCAACCCCGGCGATGTGCTGGTGTTCAGCTCCATTGGTTTCGTTAACACCGAAGTGCCTGTTGGCAACAGCACAACATTGAGCATTACCCTGCAGGGCAATGTAAAAGGGTTGAATGAATTAGTAGTAACGGCCCTGGGTGTAAAAAGAACGCCTAAATCACTTACGTATTCAACGCAGCGTATTAATGCAGAAGAGTTAACCACCGCCAAAGACCCTAACCTTATGAACTCTTTGAACGGTAAGGTAGCAGGCGTGAACATAAGCCGCAGCAGCGGCGGCGCAGGCGGCTCCGTGAAAGTGATACTGCGTGGTAATAAATCCGCGCAGGGCAGCAACCAGCCCCTGTATGTAATTGACGGTATACCTATGACCAACTACAGCGTGCAGCAGCCCAACAGTACCTGGGGCGGCGATGGTACAATCAGCTACGCGCCAGGCCGCGACGGCGGCGACGGTATATCCAACCTGAACCCGGATGACATTGAAAGCATTTCCGTGCTGAAAGGCGCCTCTGCATCTGCCCTGTACGGCAGCCAGGCCGCCAACGGTGTAATACTTATTACCACCAAAAGAGGGAAAGCCGGCGCTACCAAAGTAGATTTCTCCAGCGGCTTTACCATAGACCGCGTGGCCATTAAACCCAAGTTCCAGAACTCCTATGGCCAGGACCCCGATGCAGCCACCCAAAGCTGGGGCCCTGCTATTAACGGCGGTAACGATAACCTGAAAGACTTTTTCCGTACCGGCAATACCTGGATCAATTCTATAGGCCTTTCCGGCGGCAGCGAAAAAATGCAAACTTATTTTTCATATGCCAACACCCGCTCCAACGGCGTAATGCCCGGCAACGACCTTACAAGGCATAACATTACCCTGCGCGAAACCGGCAGCTTCCTGAACAACAAGCTTACGCTGGATGGAAGCGCCAACGTGATCATACAAAAAACCAACAATACCCCGGTAACCGGTTTATACTTTAACCCGTTAACAGGCCTCTACCTGTTTCCCCGCGGCATGGACCTTACACCTTACAAAAACGACTATACGAAGTTTGACGATGTAAGGCAGATCTATTTACAAAACTGGCCCTTTAATGAGGACGTACAGCAAAACCCTTACTGGATAGTGAACAGGAACGGCAGCGTTACAGAACGTAACCGCACCCTTTTCAGCGCATCGGCCCGGTACCAGTTCACCGACTGGCTGAACCTGCAGGCGCGCGGTAATATGGACCGTACCAACGATACCTACGACGCCTACATTTATGCTGGCACCAACGGCGTACTGTCTGGCCCCAACGGCCGTTACATTACCAACAACCTTACCACTACCCAGTTCTACGGCGATGTGATCCTGAACCTGAACAAATCATTTGGTGATGTTAAGCTCACCGCCCTGGTAGGCTCCAGCATTACAGACACCAAAACAAAGGGCCTGCGTGCAGACTCCTATAACGGCAGCCTGTATGTAGCCAACTTTTTCACCTTGCAGAACATGACGCCCGGCAGCCAGATAAACACAGAGCCCAGCCGCCATCAGCAGCTGCAGGCCGTGTTCGGCAATGCCAGCATTTCCTTTAAAGACCTGGTATTCCTGGACCTCACCGGCCGTAACGACTGGTCATCTAACCTGAGCTTCACACCTAACGGCTCTTACTTCTATCCATCCGCAGGCTTGTCTTTCATACTGCACGATATGCTGCATATGCCGGAGGCTGTTACCTATGCCAAGCTGAGAGGCTCCTACTCTGTAGTAGGTAACTCCGTACCCATTTATGTAACGCACCCGGTGAATAAGCTGGGCGTATCGGGCGGTACGTTTGACTTTAACACCATTCAGCCTTTTACCGACCTGAAGCCGGAAAAAACCAAATCGCTGGAAATAGGCACGGAATGGCGTTTCCTGCACGATGCGCTGAACTTTGATTTCACCTACTATAAAACCAACACCACCAACCAGTACTTCCAGATAGCAGTACCGCCTGGCACCGGTTACAGCTTCCGTTATGTGAACGCAGGCAATATCCGGAACACCGGTGTGGAAATATTGTTAGGCTACAACCTTATAAACAGCAAGTTCTTTAAATGGAACACTACTATCAACTATTCCATGAACAAGAACAAGGTATTAGAGCTGGCGCCCAGCATTGACCAGTTTATTTTAACGGATCCGGGCTCCAATGCCTATACTTCCCTGATTAAGGTAGGGGGTTCTTATGGTGATATTTACGGCCGCGTTTTACAGCGCGACGAGCAGGGCCGCATCATGATCGGCTCTGATGGTTTGCCCATGGTAGCCGCAGACCAGCAATACATCGGCAACCCTAATCCCAAATGGCAGGCCGGCTGGAACAACAGCTTTAACATTAAGGATTTTAACGTAAGCTTTTTGGTAGACGGTAAGTTCGGCGGCCAGGTATTATCCATGACACAGGCCATGCTGGACCAGTACGGCGTATCTGAAGTTACCGGCGCTGCCCGCGATGCAGGCGGTGTAGCCATTAACGGCATAAATGCCGATACCAAAGCGCCCATCAGCACCATTGATGCAAAAACCTGGTACACTACTATCGGCGGCCGTGCAGGCGTAAGCGAGCAATATGTGTACAGCGCTACAGTGGTAAGGCTGCGTGAAGCATCTATCGGTTACTCGTTACCGGCGTCAATGCTGAAAAACAGCTTTGTGAAAAACCTGAAGCTGTCGCTGATAGGCCGCAACCTGGTTTACTTCCACAAGAAGGCGCCTTATGATCCGGAAGTAACCATGTCAACCGGCAACGGTCTTTCAGGTGTGGACGTGTTCAGCTTACCTGCTACCCGCAGCTTTGGTTTGAACCTGAATGTGACGTTTTAAGTAAATCACCAAAAAATCAAGGAAGATGAAAAAGATCAGTAATAAATATAAAGCACTGGCCATTGTTGCGCTAACGGCATTGCTGGGAGCCGGGGCTTGCACCAAAAATTTTGACGAATACAACACCGATCCCACCGGCCTTACAGAAGACCAGCTGAAACCGGATTTTAACTTTATCGGCGGTTTCTATCCACAAATACAATCATCCATTTACTATAACTATAACAACACGGTTTGGGAATACCAGCTGCAGCAGAACCTGATTGCAGATGTATATTCTGGTTACATGATGTCGGCCAATCCTTTCCGCGGCAACATCAGCAACCTTACCTATGCGCTGGTGAATGACTGGAACGGTACCCCGTTCAGCCTGGCCTATAACCGTGTAATGGCGCCCATACTGGAAGTAAAGAGAAGGGGCGCGCAAACCGTAGCCCCCGACTTCTGGGCCGTAGCGCTGATCCTGAAGGTGGAGGCCATGCATCGTGTAACAGATATTTACGGTCCTATCCCCTACAGCCAGTATGGGCTGGGCGGCACCACAGCTGCATACGACAGCCAGGAAAGCATTTACAAACGTTTTTTCCTGGAGCTGGACACTGCTGTTACCAACCTGAAAGCATATATGGCCGCCAAACCCGGCGCTACGCCTTTTGCCAAGTTTGATATGGTTTATGGCGGCGACTACAAAGAGTGGATAAAATTCGCCAACTCCCTGCGCCTGCGCCTGGCCATGCGTATTGTTAAAGCAGATGCAGCTACTGCAAAGGCTGAAGGTGAAAAAGCGCTGGCAGATAACGGCGGCCTGCTGGAAACCAATAACGATAATGTGATGGTAAGCGGCTTTGGTATACGCCATCCGCTGTACACTATTACCAATAAAAATGGCTGGAGCGATATTAGCATGAACGCCTCTATGGAGTCGTACCTGGGCGGCTTTCATGATCCCCGCATTGGCAAATACTTTGATCCTGCTTCCGACTTTCCCGGGCAGTATAAAGGTATACGTATAGGCAGCAGCGTTACCGCCAAACCAGGTTACAGCGGTTTCTCCACCCTGGCTTACCAAACCACCAAAACCTTTAAGGACAATTCGCCCCTGCAGCTGATGACTGCCGCGGAAATATATTTCCTGCGGGCAGAGGCGGCGCTGCGCGGCTGGGCCAATGCCGGCGGAAGCGCACAGGAGCTATATGAGAAAGGTATTACCACTTCCCTTTCACAGTGGGGCGTGGCAGACCAGGCCAGCGAATATATTAATGATGCCGCCAGCAAGCCGGTTGCTTATGTAGATCCGAAGAATGCGGCCAACAATGCGCCGGCGCCTTCTGCCATCACTATTAAATGGGATGAGGCGGCGCCTTTTGAAACCAAGCTCGAACGCATTATTACGCAAAAGTGGATTGCCGTTTTCCCTGAAGGCCAGGAAGCATGGTCTGAATTCCGCCGTACCGGTTACCCGAAACTGTTCCCGGTAGTGAATAACCTCAGCAACGGCACCATCAGCACCACTGTGCAAATCAGGCGTATCAATTTCCCGCAGGCAGAGTATGTGGCCAACCAGGCCGAAGTGGAGAAAGCAGTGGGGCTGCTGGGCGGGCCTGATAATGGCGGCACCCGCCTGTGGTGGGATAAACCATAAAAAAACTTTTACTCTCTATCTACATTTCACACGTTTGAAAAAAGCAGCTGGTGTTCCCGCCGGCAGCATTTTTAAAAAATTCCGCACCATTTATCCATCAATCTCTAAATCGCTACAAAAGCAGCAAAAAGGGCCGGCAATGAGCCGGCCCTTTTTAATTACGGATTGATCAATTACGAATTATTTCAGCTCACCTTCAAAAAAGCGGTGGAAAAACAGCAGCTGGTACAATACAGCGTTAGACCAGTAATCCCAGTTATGCACGCCGGGCCTTTCGGCATAGTCATGCTTTATGCCCTGCTGCAGCAGCTGCTGGTGCAGGTTACGGTTTACATTAATAAAAAAGTCGCTTGTACCGCATTCAATAGTTATAGCCAGGGAGTCGTTCCGCAGGCGGGTGGTTTGGTTAATCACCGTATAGTTGTTCCAGTTATCCAGGTGGTCCTGCAAGGAGCCTAAACGCCTGGCCAGGTCCCATTTCGTGGGGAAAGGCCGTATATCAACTCCGCCGCTCATGCTGCCTGCAGCGCCAAAGATGTCCTGGTGGCGGAAAGCCAGCCATAATGCGCCGTGGCCGCCCATACTCAGGCCGGCAATGGCACGGTGCTTCCTGTCGGCCAAGGTGCGGTAGTGCGCATCAATGTACGCCGGTATCTCTGTTCCTACATAGGTTTCAAATTTCCAGCTGCTATCAACAGGGCTGTCAATGTACCAGCTGCCGATGTTGCCATCCGGGCAAACGATCATACACTTATACGCATCTGCCAGCTCTTTTATGGCCGGCACTTTTGTAATCCAGTTTGCATAATTGCCGCCATAGCCGTGCAGCAGGTACACTACCGGGAAGTGTTCCTTCTTTTGTTTGTCATACGCAACGGGCGTTATTACCACGCACCGGTAACCTTTGTGCATGGCTGTGCTCATAATTGTTAAAGTATCTACTGTAGCGGCCTGCGTAACGGCTGCCAACAGTAACAGGCTTACGCAGCATAGAAAAATTCTCTTCATCCTTATTTCAATTTTAATGTTCATAACGGGCTTGTTAAAAAAAAGCCACCCCGGAAGTTACCGGGATGGCTGGTTTAAGGTATAAAAAATTAATGAATTATTCCTGTGCGCCCCTTGCCTTTTGCATGGGATTAACGCCTGCTGATGCGCCCCTGGGCCGTTCTTGCTGGCGGAACAGCTCAAATTTGGAAGGCGTTGAAACGCGGGGCCAGCTGTTATTGGCTTCGTCAATATCCGCTGTTTCACGCAAGGGATCCAGCTTAATGGACACTACTTCTTTATCTTTTGCAAATACCTTGGTTACATGGTATTCGTTCTTACGCCAGATGTAGGCAGAGATGCGGTCTGTTTCCTTGCTGCCATCGGCAAACGTCCACTCAATAATGAGGGGCGATACCAGGCCGCCTACGTTGGAGAAGGTTACTTCATAAAAGTTCTTCTTACTGTCGTACAGGCGTTTTTCTTCGGGCGACAGGCTGCTTACAAACTCGTTGTATTTGGTTTTATCTTCATCTGTTACCGCAAAGCGGTCCCATTTGCTGTAAAAATCCTGCAGGCTGGTGTCCTGCTCTACGGCAAACTTCACGCCTGCTGCGCGGTTGCGGGCGCGGGAAATATGATCGGCTTTATGATCATAGCCGGCCTTTTCATCTGCAGCAACTGCCGCCGGCTCCCGGGAGTTAAGACGGTACCATTTCACGCTGTCAATAGCAATATCCACCGGCTCAATACCAAAGAACCATCCTCTCCAGAACCAGTCCAGGTCTACGGCGCTGGCATCTTCCATGGTGCGGAAAAAATCTTCCGGCGTAGGATGCTTGAATGCCCAGCGACGTGCATATTCCTTAAACGCATAGTCAAACAGCTCGCGGCCCATTACCGTTTCACGCAGGATGTTCAGCGCAGTGGCAGGCTTTGCGTAGGCATTAGGACCAAACTGCACAATGTTTTCGGAGTTGGTCATAATAGGCTCCAGCTGGTCTTTGGGCATCTTCATATAATCCACGATCTTGTAGGCTGGCCCGCGGTTGGAGGGGAAGTTGTTATCCCACTCCTGCTCGGCCATAAACTGGCAAAACGTGTTCAACCCTTCATCCATCCAGGTCCACTGGCGCTCATCGGAGTTCACGATCATAGGGAAAAAGTTGTGCCCTACCTCATGCGTGATAACGCCTATCATACCGTTCTTGGTGGCTTCTGAATAGGTACCGTCCTTTTCAGCACGGCCATAGTTAAAGCAGATCATGGGATATTCCATACCGTTAGCCGCTTCTACGGAAATGGCCACCGGGTAAGGATAAGGGATGGTATGTGCAGAATAGCTCTTTAACGTATGCGCTACTACTTTGGTAGAATAGCGGCGGTATAACGGGTAGGCTTCGGGGCCGTAATAAGACATGGCCATTACCTTTTTACCTTCGATATTGGCAGCCATAGCGTCCCACACCAGGCGGCGGGAGCTTACCCATGCAAAGTCGCGTACATTGTGCGCCTCAAATACCCATGTTTTGGTGGCGGTTGCCTTGCTTTGCATACCTTTCTTCGCTTCATCCAGCGTTACTACCTCCATGGGCGCTTTAGCGCTTTGCGCCTGCTGCCAGCGCTGGTATTGCGCGCTGCTCAGCACATCTTTATAGTTCTGGCATTCGCCGGTAGCGCCTACAATATGATCGGCAGGCACGGTCATTTTTACATGAAAGTTGCCGAAAGTAAGGGCAAACTCGCCACGACCGGTGAACTGCTTATTCTGCCAGCCCTGGAAATCGGAGTACACGGCCATGCGGGGGTACCACTGGGCCATGGTGTACAGGTAATTGCCATCTTCCTTAAAATATTCATACCCTCCGCGGCCGCCTTCCGTCATGCGGTCGGAGATGTTATACCACCAGTCGATCTTCAGCTTCACCTGCTCGCCCGGCATCAGGGTCCTGGGCAGGTCTACCCGCATCATGGTTTGGTTAATGGTGTATGGCAGGGCATTGCCTGCGGCATCTGTGATCTTCACAATCTTTACGCCCAGGTCTTTGTTGCTTCCCAGTATGCTGTTCACCTGCCGCATCGACATTTTATCGGACATATGACTGCCGTCAAAATGCTGGTTATCGCTTTTGGAATTGTGCTCATTTTCATCCAGCTGCAGCCACAGGTAGGTGAGCGGGTCCGGTGAGTTGTTGAAATAGGTGATAGTTTCCGCGCCGGTGAGCTTTTGTTTGGCATCGTCCAGTGTAGCGGAAATGTCATAGTCTGCGCGCTGCTGCCAGTATTTAGGCCCCGGTACGCCGGATGCAGAGCGGTACATGTTAGGATCCCGGATCATAGACCCCAGCTGCTCAAAGCGGGCGCCATGGTTAGATCCGTTAGGATTAGCGTCTTGTGCCATCAAAAGATGAGCACTGCTGCAACATAATAGCGGCAGCCATAAGTACTTCATTTTCATCCGTATTATTTCATTTTTTCGCGGTGTGTGCCGCATGCTCGTGTATTATGTTAATGGCCGGTGAACCTGGCAATGCCCGTAAGTACGGGCATATAGCCGGATTACATAGCGGTTTAGATTTTGGCTTACTGTTTTGGTGCGCTTTTATGCTCACACAAATAATGCTTTAAAACGTTCAATGGCCATTACAAAGGCAACGCCGAAGATGGCAGAAGACAGGAACATTGTCCAGCTTCTGCGGTCCGCACGGGTAACGTTCACAATAATACCGGCCATAAGCAGCACAGATATTACTATCAGTATTTGCCCAACCTCCAGCCCCAGGTTAAAGCCCAGCAAGGGCTTTACCACATTCTCCCCTACTCCCAGCAGGCTTTTTAACCGGTTGGAAAAGCCCATGCCATGTATAAGCCCGAAGAACAAGGCAAACAGGTAGTTGAGCTGCACTGTTTCGGATGCCTGCTCCTGCTGCGGGCGTATGATGTTAAATAAAGCCGTAATAAAAATGGTTACCGGTATAAGGAACTCTATCAGGGCGGTGGAAATGTGCACCACATTCAACACGCTCAGCGCCAGGGTAATAGAGTGGCCGATGGTAAATGCGGTTACCAGCACCAGCACCTTTCGCCATTCCTTTAACAGGTACACCGCACATAATGCAATAATAAACAAAATATGGTCCAATCCGTCCCATGCTATAATATGCTGCCAGCCTAACTCGAAATACAAGGCGAACTCGCTCATTGCCTATATTTTGTCTAATTTTGGTAATTATATAAACTCTCTGTTTAAAATTAAAATTTTTTAGTCAAGTGGGCTTAATATTATGTAAATGGTTGGTATCTGCATGTGCTGTGCTGCTGCACCCTTTTTATGTGAGCGTAACGGAAATAAGACATAATGCCGCCCAACAGGAGCTGCAGGTAAGCAGCCGTATTTTTTATGATGACCTGGAAAACACCCTTAAAAAAGAATATAAAACGCGGGTAGACATTTTGCACCCCGCCGACCGGAAAGCCGTGGATGGTCTGATTGCCGACTACCTGGGCAAGCATTTACATATTTCAATAGATGGCAAGCCTGTAACGCTGCATTACCTGGGCTACCAGGTTGAGGAAGATGCGGCCTGGTGTTTCCTGGAAGTGAAAGGCGTAGCCGCTGTAAAGAAGGTGCACATTATAAATGATATATTGTATGAAGCCCACCAGGAGCAGATTAATATGATGCATGTGGTGGTGCATGATGTGCGGAAAAGCACCAAGCTGGATAACCCTGAGCGGGTGGCGGATTTTGTGTTTTAACCCTGCCTGTTATCTACAAACTTCACCGCCTTGCGGCCGCCTTCGGGGAACTGCATTTTCAGGATAGCGGATTGGGTACAGTAATGTACCTGCGGTATTACTCGCAGCTTGGCCTGCAGGTATGCGCGTATTTTGCGGTCAATATCTTCTGTTTCCGCTACCGGCCATAAGTGCAGCAGTATTTCATCTGTACCTATTTCATTGGAGAATACCTCCACCACAAATTCCTTTACTTCTTCCATTTCATTCAGCAGGTCAAACAGGGCCGGGGGGTACAGGGTGGTGCCCTTGTATTTGATCATCTGCTTTTTACGGCCAATTACTGGCGACAGGCGGATGGTATTACGCCCGCAGCTGCAGGGGGCGGCATCATAGCGGCAGATGTCGCCGGTTTTGTAACGCAGCAGGGGCATGCCTTCCACGCCCAGCGTGGTAATGGTTACTTCGCCTTCCATACCCGGGCCCACCGGCTGGTTATTATCATCCAGCAGCTCAATGTACAGCAGCTCGGGGTGGTGGTGCCCGCCGCGGCCGGCCTTACACTCTGTAAAAGCTGTTTGCATTTCCGTAGAGGCGTAAGTGGAATACAGCTGTATGTTCCATTGCTCCGTGATTTTTTTGCCCAGCACGTTCAGCGAAAAATCAACCTGGCGGATGTTCTCTCCAATGCACACGGCTTTTTTTACAGAGGATGCATTAATATCAATGTTATGCTCTTTGGCAAAGGCAATAAGCTTAAGTATAAACGAAGGTACTGCTACAATCGTAGTAGGTTGTATACGCTGTATATTTTCCCATTGCAGCGAAGGCACGCCCGGCCCTACGCGCAGCACGCCGGCGCCCAGCCTGCGGATGCCGGTGTAGTAAGCCATGCCGGCCATGAACTGCCGGTCCAGCGTAAGCATCAGCTGGTAAATATCATCATCTGCCCCATCGGCGCAGCAAAAAGAAATGTATTCGTTATAGCTTAAACGGTTCAGGTCATTGGCGGTAAGCGGGATAATCACGGGCCGGCCCAGGGTGCCGGAGGTGGTAGTGTATTCGGCTATCTTACTGCGGTCTACACACAAAAAATCCCAGTTGCGCTGCTGCAGGTCTTCTTTGGTAACGGGTGGTATCTTCGCCAGGTTGTTCAGGCCGGTCACTGTGCCCTGCTCAATGCCGTGCTTTGCAAACCACTCCTGGTAAAAAGGCGAGAACTGCCGCAGGTAACCGATCAGGTGCAGCACCTCTTTTTCCTGGAACTGCCGGATAGTGGCAGCAGATTGCAATTCTATGTCTGGTATGTACATATTACACTTCAATTATTACCATGGCTATTGCCGTGGTTTTGGTATGTGACAGTGACAGGTGTATTTTTTGAATATGCAGGTCTGTATAACGGGCCGCTGCATCGCCTGTTAAAAACAGCTCGGGCTTTCCCAGTGTATTATTACGCACTTCAATCTGGTTAAAATGCACGCCGCCGTTGTTGCCCCACCCGGTGCCTAATGCCTTTAACAGCGCTTCCTTGGCGGCAAAGCGGGCGGCATAGCTTTGGGCCGGCACTGCCTGCTGCGCGCAGTAAGCGATTTCATGCGGGGTAAACACCAGGTCTGCAAAGCCTTTGCTCCTGCTTACCTTTTCCGCTATACGGTTTACCTCAACAATATCTGTACCTATGCCATATATCATGGGTGGTCACATTTTTCCAGCTGTTTACGGATATGCATTTCCTCCCCCTTGGTAGCTATTACTTTGGTTAAAGCTGTTTGGTAGTATTTCCTGGCTTCCTGGTAATGTTTGCGCTTAAATGCATAATCACCGGCCAGCACATAGGTGTGGTAAAACTCCGGGTTAGATGCAATCAGCTGCTGCAGGTCAACCTCCTTACCATCCATCATATCCGCCTTCAGGCGGCGGTAAGTAAGGAAATGCTGATATTCGCCTGTTTGCAGGAAAGGATCGGCCGGTATGGTAAGCGCGCTGTCATAAACTTCATGATTGTATTGCAGCCCGTGCATAGCAAATATCTTGTTAAGATCATATGCCACAAACCGGCCCAGCTGCCAGGGTGCGGTAGATACCCATACCAGGCGCTTTTGCGGCTCAAACACAACGGCGTGGTGCGCTATGAACTGGTTCACCGCTTTTTCATTGCCCATGCCAATATCTTTACCATGCAGGCCATAGCGGTCGCGCAGGATATTCACGGTTTTTTGCACGGTGTTAGGTCCTGCCTGCTGCAGCAGCTCCGACAGCCGCTCATAACGGTACTCGCTGGCGCTTTCCTTTATCTGCTGCTGGTTAGAGGCCAGCCTGCCCAGCGTATCGCCCTGGAAATGATTGGTGCAGGTAATAAAATTGCGGTGCGGATCATACATATCCATGCCATGCGGCGTTTTTTCGATAATGGCAGCGCGGTTATCGGCCGCAGAGCCTATGAGAAAAGACTCTGATACAAACATTTTATGCCGTTTTGCAATGGCCCATGCCTGCTGTATGTTGCCGGCGTATTGCAGTATTTCCCTGGCTACCAGCGATACGGGCGTGGCCGAGCCGGTGGGTATCTCACTCTTATCGGCATTAATGGTAACGGTTAATCCCTGTGCATTCATGCCGGAGGCTGCGCCGGTAAAGCCGCCCCAGGTAACAATCATAAAAGGATAGCCTTTGTCGGGATGGTAAAAGGCAATGATTTTGTCTTCCGCAAATTGATCGCCCACATAAAAATCAAAGTTGCGGCCTATGATCAGGCTACTGTCGGCAGAGCGGCCGTTCCAGGTGGCAAATGAGGTGCAGCCTACCAGCATCATATTCTGCAGGGCGTGGCCAATGTCATGCGCAGCATGATAGTTCATCAGCCGTTCATACTTGGTGCCGATAAAACCGTAATTGTCTGACGCGGAAAATGAAATGCCATAAATCTCTTCTTTATTCTCCTCCGGTACATTATCGGCCAGGTTGCGGTTAAACCAGCCTACAAAATATTTAAGGAAATGCAGGTACGACTGGGAGGGGATCATTTTTTTTATCTGCGCCACAAAAGCGTCTTCCTGCCGCTTTACCAGCTCTGCAGACAGCTTTCCGTAAATAACGCCGCGCTCAAAGGGCTTACCTTCAATATACATTTCGTATAAGCCGCTGTTGCTTTTACGGAACCAGTTGTTGCCAATGGTATAGCAGGCCGTATCTATTTGCTTACGCTGCAGCTGCAGCGCGCTTTTATCCGCTATTTCCGGCGGATCAATATGCGATACGCTTACAACGTATATTACCAGGATAAGCAGCAATAACAGGAAAGTGCCTGCTATGTACAATAATATCCGTCCCAGTTTTCTCCAACCCTTTTTCAAAGCAAAAATTGTAAGTTATTAATCAAAATCAGGTTATACTTCATTAATCTGGTCTATCAGCCATTCCAGCCCCAGTATTTCACCGCACGTCATTACCGCGCTGATGGTAACGCCCAGTATGCCGTGCAGGTTTAAATTCTGGCCGGTAAGATACAAATTGGACAGCTTCGTGCGCGGGTTGATGATGGTTTTTAACGCATCTTTATAATCTTTCTGCACACCATAAAGGCTGCCGTCTGTTGTGCCCAGGTAGTCGCGGAACGACAGCGGCGTGGCTGCATAATAGTTAGCAATGCTGTTGCGCAGGCCGGGGAACCGGCACTCGATCACATCCAGCAGCTGCTCCGACTTTTGCCGCTTAAACGCTTCGTAATCATCACCCCGGTGCTGCTCGCGGGAGGTGGTATTGAAGGTGTGCTGCCACGGCGCCACCTCATCATAACGCATATACGTTAATACGGAAAGATTATCTGTATAAGGCATGTGGCGCGAGCTGGCTGCGGCAAACAGGCTATAGGTAAGCGGCCAGTTACCGGCGGTATAGTCAACACCTGCCCAGGCATCGGGCGTGTGGTGGTAATAATAGTTATAATTCAGGTAAGGGAAGCTGTTGGGCTTTAGCACAATATTGAGCACAAAAGGCGCTATAACATTTCCCAGGGTGCTGATACGGGAGCGGTAAGCCATGCGTATCAGCTCACTTTCCGTTATAGCCATGGTTTGCGACGGATGCAGGTTGGAAATGTAATGCGCAGCCTTTACCTGCTGCCCGTTTTCCAGCCGGATGTGATCTACCTTATTGCCTTCCCCGATGATCTGCTGCACCGGCGTATCGCGGTAAATTTTACCGCCGTTCTCCAGGATAGCGCGGCCCAGCCATTTGCCTATCTGCGAGCCGCCATCCACGCATTTCCAGGAATCTTCAATGTAGCTGTTCACCACCAGCGCATGTACATAAAAAGGCGTTTTATCCCGCATGCCAGCATATAACATATTATTGCCGGCCAGCACATTTTGCAAGCGCTCATTGGGGGTAAGCTGCTTAAAAAAAGAGCTGGCATCTGTATTCATTACCTCCTGCTTTTCAGCAAAGCTGCCGGTACGCAGGTTATACAGGGGAAAGCGGCGGCAAATATCCTTTAAGGTATGGCAGTAATCCTCCAGGGCCTTTTTTTCGCCGGGAAAATTTTTCAGCAGTTGTTGTATAAAATTATCATAGCCCTGGGCCATGCGGTAGGTATTCGCATCGCCGTTGAAGGCAATATGGTCAAACCCGTCTACATCCATCCGCTGCAGCTTCAGCTTATCCATAAT
>NZ_DASTRI010000150.1:0-8091 GCF_035761305.1 Chitinophaga sp.
GGCAACACCAGTCTTTTGCTGATGTTCACCAGCCTTTGGTATAGCCGGGTGCTGCGTATAAGTTTTTTGAGATTGAGCATGATTTAAATTTACTTCATACCGCTTACCTCCGCTTCAATCACCTTCATTATTAATTATTCATTCTTAATTAATACCCGGCCTGGTTCAGCGCCGCCTGGTATTTGTGCGCATTTGCCAGGTGCTCCTTATACGTGGCGGCAAAGGCGTGGTAGCCCGAAAAATCAGACCGTGCGCAGAAGTACATATAGTCTGTATCAGGTGTATTCAGCACCGCATCCAGCGTTTTAACAGAAGGCGTGCATATAGGGCCCGGCGGAAGACCGGGGTATTGATAGGTATTGTACGGGGAGTCAAATAGCGTGTGTGCTTCCCTGATACGCTTCAGCCCAAAATCCTGCAGGGCAAATTTCACGGTGGGGTCGGCCTGCAGGCGCATGCCTTTCCGGTAGCGGTTCAGGTACACGCTGGAGATCAGGGGCTTTTCATCATTCTTGTTCGTTTCTTCCTCAACAATAGACGCCAGTACGGTAACCTGGTTAATGCTGAGGCCCAGCTGTTTGGCCTTGGTTCTGCGTTCGGTATTCCAGAAATGTTCCCTTTCTTTTTCCAGCTTTTCAAAGGCGGCTTCGGCCGAAGTGTTCCAGTAATACTCGTAGGTATTGGGCACGATGGCGCACATAACGGTATTGGTGTCAAGCCCGAACTGGCGCAGGTATATATCATCCTGCATAAGTATGCGCAGGGCAGTGGAGTCGGCCTCCAGGTTGGCGGAGATCTTTCTTACAAAATCGTTTTTGGTGCGCAGCTTGGTGATCACCAGCTGTACAGGCGCCTGTTTGCCGGAGCGCAGCAGCTTTACAATCTCAAAATTGCTCATGCCCCATTTGATCTGGTAGCGTCCTGCCTTTACGCGGGTGGGGTACCCCAGCCGCCGGGCTGTAAAGTCAAAGCTGTTACGGCTGCTCACAATGTTCTGTTCCTCCAGCCCGTCCAGCACATCGGCATAGGTGCTGCCGGTGCGTATGTAAAAGTATTTTTTATCGCCGAAAGCTTTGGTGTTGGGCCCAAATACGCGGTATGCTATAAATACCAGCACGCCCGCAATAAGGGCACAAATAATCACTACGGCACGCCGTACCCAGGAGCTTCTTTTTGATGATTTTTTAGTCGCGTTGTTTTTCTTTGTTGTAGTTGCCATAGCGGTTTTCCATAAAAAAACCTCGCTTTTTAACGGCGAGGTCTGAATATAGTTAAATATACAGCATTATTTCTTTTGAGGAGCCGGTTGCTGTTGAGGAGCCGGTGTTGTACCGGGCAGGGTAGCCGGTGCGGCAGGCGGCGGTAACGGACGGCCCGCATTCTGTTCCATAATGGTTTTGGACTGCGGTGTAACGGTGCTTTTGCCGATAAAGGCAGAAGAGGCCAGGCACAACACTGCAATGATGATTGCCAGAATCCAGGTACCTTTTTCCAGTACGTCTGTAGTTTGGCGTACGCCCATTACCTGGTTGCCAAAACCGCCGAAGGTGCCGGATAAGCCGCCGCCTTTCGGGTTCTGTACCAGTACAAAGAAACCAAGCAGCACACATGCCAGAATGATCACAATACCAAAGAGTAATAACATAAGTTTATTAGTATTTCCTGTTAATTTTATTGGTTTTCAGACTCCAGCTGCAATGTCCGCAATTCCTGGATCTTTTGCGCAAAATAAGTGCTTTTGCCGGGATTAAGCAAACTTAATTTTTGATATATCTGGATGGCCGTCTTATACTGCCGCTGCCGCGCCCATACCTCCGCCAGCGTTTCTGAAACAATATCATCGTTCAGGGTAATAGACTCCATGGCCATCTTTTCCACGGTTTCAGATACTTCAGGATCAGCGTCTACATAGCTGCGGCTCAGCTGCTCATGATACCAGTCCCTGTTGGCTTTTTGGGCAAAGCCCTGTTTCATTTCCCGCAGCCAATCCGTAAAGCTCCGCATTTCTGCTGCGCCCTTTTCGTTCAGATCATCTGCCTGTTCCGGCTCTTTCAGCTTTTTATAGGCAAAATAATCGTCTGTATACAGGGGTTGAAAGGTTAGCGTTGTTTCTTCTTCCGGTATTTCCAGCGGGAATATCTTCAGGGGTTCTTCAGCAGCTGCTTCGGAGGCGTGCGGTTGGGCAGGGGCTTCCGGCTGCTGCCCGGCAGCCTGTGATGCTGCGTGTTCCGTATGTTCCGGCGTGCCTGCTGCTACCGGTTCCTGCACGTTTTCAGCGGGTTCCGGTGCACTTTCAGCTACAGGTGGCTCATGCATATACGCGGCTGCTACCTGCTCGCTAACAGAACCGGTATCTTCCTCATCGGCCCATTCATCCTCCTGCTCAGCTGCGGGCGCTGTTGCCGCCGCATCCGGCGTTACGGTTTTACCCCAGTCATCTACTACTGCTTCAAAGTCCAACTGGCTGGCGGTGGCGCCGGCGTCTGCTGCCGGCTCTTCCGCCCATTCATCCACAACCGACTCAATTTCGTCGGCTACCCCGGGTGTAATGCCGGTACCGGCCACTGTTGCGGCGGGCACCTCCGTAGTTTCATCTGCAGGAGGCATGGCTGCTGCGGTATCGGCTATGGCCTCTTCCTTTTGCGGCGTTGCTGCAGCGGGTATATCCAGGCCCTCCAAAGGCGTGGGGTCCGCAGGGGTAAAGGTGGTTGCCGTAAAAGGCGAGTCTATCAGCGAAGTAACAGCGGGCGTGGCTTTTTTCTCCAGCTCACCGGTTATAAACTGGTAAAAGTAGTGCGGGTTATTGCTGTACAGCTGCGCTTTCTTTATAGCAGGGGCATGCAGGTTCAGGTACCGGTCGTAATGTTTTTGCGCCAGCAGCAGGCGGGCAGCTGTAAAATACGGGTACTCCGCTACCATGTCCTCCAGGGCAGCTTCGGACACCATTGGGAGTGACGGCTCCCGGAAAATATGCTCAATGATCCTGTTTGCGGTCATATACTGCTAAAATATGAATATTTCTTATATCTGTATGTTACCAGTTGGCAAATGCCCTGTTAAAAATAGCGTCTGTTATTTGCGGAAGAATGGTTTCATCCAGCAGCTGGTTTTCGACCTGGCTTGGCAGCTGGTCGGCGCGGAAGTCGGCAGACTGTGAAAAAGGTTGTGTCCAGCCCTTTTTATCGCCTACGCGTTTTACAAACACAACGTTAATGGTAACGGTTAAACGGGAAGTGGCTGCCTTATCTACATTGGTAACAGCGGCATTGGAGAAGTTGTAACCGGTTATTGTGGCTTTGAACTCATAATCGGCATTATCCTCGTTGATCTGTGTGAGCTTGGTTTGCGACTGTATTTTGTTACGCAGCTTTTCCGTTACCCGCTGGCTCAGGGTAGGGTTGGTAATGGGCGCACGGTTCTCGATAAAACGCACATTTACGGTTTTGGCTCCCTGGTCTATGCTGGCGCCCGTCAGGGAATATTTTACAGAACATCCGCCCAGCGCTGTTAACAGCAGCATGGTTATTGTTCCTTTTAATAATCTGGTTATGTTGCTCATCAAAAATGTAATAAATCAATCTCCAATATTATACTCTTTCAGCTTACGGTACAAGGTCCGTTCTGAAATACCCAGGTCCAGGGCCGCGTCTTTTCTTTTTCCTTTATGTTTTTTCAGCGCTTTTACAATCAGCTCTTTTTCCTTGTCGGCAATGGAAAGGGTTTCTTCCACTTCCTCATGATGGTCTATCTCATGATCCGGCAAAATAATACGCGACGGCGCGGGCAGCACATTGCTGTTTTCCGCCGGCGTATAATTGTGCAGCATATGATCGTGGTTATTATCCTGGTGGTAAGCGGCCGTATGCGCCAGGTTGGGATTTTGCAGGATGTCGAAGAACATTTTCTTCAGCTCGTTCACATCCTTTTTCATGTCAAAGAACAGCTTATAAAGGATGTCGCGTTCACTTGCAAAATCGCCGGCGCCCTGCTGCTGCGGTGCGGCCAGCATAGGCAGGCGCTGTGTTTGCGGCAGCTCCGGTAAAAAGCGCTGCAGCTCCCGGGCCGTTACTGTTTTATCCTGCGCCAGCACCGATATTTGCTCCGCCATGTTCTTCAGCTCACGCACATTTCCCCGCCAGGGATAGTTCACGAGCATATTGCGCGCTTCATCATCCAGCTGTATAGAGGGGGTTTTGTAGCGTTCTGAAAAATCCACGGAGAACTTGCGGAACAGCAGGGGAATATCTTCCTTACGGTCGCGCAGTGCAGGTACGCGAATGGGCACCGTGTTCAGGCGGTAGTACAGGTCTTCCCGGAACTTGCCGTGCTGCGTTTGTTCCAGCAGGTCGCGGTTAGTGGCTCCTATTACGCGCACATCTGTTTTCTGTACCTTGGACGAGCCCACGCGGATGAACTCCCCGGTTTCCAGCACGCGCAGCAGGCGGGCCTGGGTGCCCAGGGGCATTTCGCCAATTTCATCCAGGAAAATGGTGCCGCCGTTCACGGTTTCAAAATATCCTTTACGGCTGTCCACCGCACCGGTAAAGGAACCTTTTTCGTGGCCAAACAGTTCCGAGTCAATTGTTCCTTCCGGGATGGCGCCGCAGTTAACGGCAATAAACGGGTTATGTTTCCGGGCGCTTAATGCATGAATAATAGTAGAAAATACTTCCTTACCCACACCGCTTTCCCCGAAAATCATAACTGTGAGGTCGGTGTTGGCTACCTGCGCCGCCACCTGCAGGGCATAGTTTAATGCAGGTGAGTTTCCGATAATGCCAAATCTGTTCTTAATCGACTGTATTTCCATAGCATCAGCCTCCGGCTTACTGTTTTTAAAATCAAAAGGTATGACCCTACACTACCTTTCCTATTAAGGTAGCGGCGGTACAATCTACAACCTTTACCTGCACATATTGTCCCTTTTCATAGTTTTCTTTTGGAAAAACGATCACCTTATTCTGGTCATTCCTTCCGAACAGGTCGTCGACAGAGCGTTTGGAAGGACCTTCCACCAGTACCTTAAACGTTTTTCCAACATCTTTCTGCATACTTTCCAGGGCATGTTTGCGGTGCAGCTCCACTACTTCGGCCAGCCTGCGTTTTTTTACTTCTTCCGGCACATCATCCTGGTAGCGACGGGCAGCCAGCGTGCCCGGGCGCTCGGAGTAAAAGAACATATAGGCGAGGTCGTACTTCGCAAATTCCATCATGCTCAGCGTGTCCTGGTGGTCTTCTTCCGTTTCTGTGCAAAAGCCGGTGATAATGTCGGTAGAGAGGCCGCAGTCGGGCAGTATTTCGCGGATGCGCTCCACTTTTTTCATGTACCATTCCCGGGTATAGGTGCGGTTCATGAGCTGCAGTACGCGGGTGCTGCCGCTTTGTACCGGCAGGTGAATGTAATTGCAGATATTTTCGTACCTGGCCATGGTGTGCAGCACCTCATCGGTAATGTCTTTAGGATGGGAGGTGCTGAAGCGCACGCGCAGCAAGGGACTGATCTGCGCTACTTTTTCGAGCAGGCCGGCAAAGGTGATGATCTCCTCCTGTTGGTTTTCGGGTGATACGCCTACCCAGTAGTAAGAGTCAACATTCTGTCCCAGCAGCGTTACCTCACGGTAACCGCCGTTGAACAACGCCGCTGCTTCCTGTACAATGGAGTAGGGATCGCGGCTGCGCTCGCGGCCGCGGGTAAAGGGCACCACGCAAAAGGTGCACATATTGTTACAGCCCCGCATGATAGATACAAAGGCGGTAACGCCGTTGCTGTCCAGTCTTACAGGGCTGATGTCTGCATAGGTTTCTTCGCGGCTCAGGAGCACGTTCACGGCCTTCTGTCCGGTGGCGGCTTCCTCCACCAGCGCGGGCAGGGTGCGGTACGCGTCCGGGCCCACCACCAGGTCTACCAACTTTTCTTCTTCCAGCAGCTTGGCTTTCAGGCGTTCGGCCATACAGCCTAATACGCCTACCAGCATACCGGGATTGCTTTGCTTCAGCTTGCGGAATTCCTGCAGGCGCTTGCGCACGGTTTGCTCCGCCTTTTCGCGGATGGAGCAGGTGTTGAGCAGTATAAGGTCGGCTTCCTCATAGTTGCGGGTAGCGCCAAAGCCTTCCCCGTTCATTATGGAAGCCACAATCTCGCTATCGTTGAAGTTCATTTGGCAACCATAGCTTTCTATGTAGAATTTCTTGTGATAAGTTTGTTCAACAGCCGTTTGCGGGGCAAATGCTTCACCCTGGCGGCTTTCATCATGCACTTTTGTTACCTGTTCCAGCATTATTCTGTCAGAAAATTTTAGAATAGCAAAAGTAATGAATTAAATGGAAAAATGACAGAATGGCAGCGAGGGAGAGAAGAGAAAGAGAGAATGAGCGGGAAACGGGGCTCGAACCCGCCACCTACGGCTTGGGAAGCCGTCGCTCTACCAAATGAGCTATTCCCGCTTATCGGTTTGCTCATGGAGCAAACCGGGCATCAAATGTAAAAAATTAATTCAGAAAACCTATACGCTGGCTACCTTCTTCATCACCCAGCTGTTTTTAACAGGGATCAGCCACTTTTCTTCCAGCTCTTGTTTGGTAAGCACGGTATTGTTCAGGTACAGGGTGTTTTCATTAATAAAGCCTTTTTCAAAAGCGTAGCCTACCTGGGCCATGGGCAGCAGCTGCAGGTGATCTTTCACCACAAAGCCCAGCAGCAGGCGGTCAAATAAATTTACCTCATACTGGCGTTCCAGGCTTTTGATAACGCGTACGGAGCTGTCTGTGCTGCAGCCGCTAACGCCGGTGGCGCTTTCGTCGGCCATCAGCACAATTACCTGGTTAAAAAACAGCTGCCCGAACCCTTTTACAGGAGTGCCGTGCGATTGCCACTGGCTGGCAAACTGGTGTAGCTGCTCGTTTATTTCAAGCACTTCCCGCTCATTGAACGGGCGGTTACTCTGGTATATCCATACCCGGGAGTCGGGTGCAAAATCCGCGGGCAATAATTGCTTTATTTGTGCGATCGTCATAATAATGCAAAGCTACGATATTCATGGTAATGATGAATTGTCCAGCTGTTTGGCTACAATTTCCGCAATGTCCAGCACCTGCACGCTGTCTTCCTTACCCTGCTCCTTTACGCCGTCTGTAAGCATGGTCATACAAAAAGGGCAGTTGGAGGCAATAACGGCAGCGCCGGTTTCCACGGCTTCACGGCCCCGCTCAAAGTTTACGCGGGTAGTGCCTTTTTCCTCTTCCTTGAACATTTGCGCGCCGCCGGCGCCGCAGCACAGCCCATTGCTGCGGCAGCGTTTCATTTCCACCAGCTCGGCGTCCAGCGCTTCCAGCACTTTACGGGGAGCTTCATATATATTATTGGCCCGGCCCAGGTAGCACGAGTCGTGGTAGGTAATGCGGCGGCCTTTGAAGGCGCCGCCTTCCGTTATTTTTATTTTGCCTTCATCTATCAGCTGCTGTAAAAAAGTAGTATGGTGCATCACTTCATAAGCGCCGCCCAGCTCGGGGTACTCATTGCGGAAAATGTTGAAGCAATGCGGACAGGTGGTCACAATCTTTTTAACGCCATAGCCATTGAGCACCTGTATGTTGTTTTGCGCCATCATCTGGAAAATGAACTCGTTGCCGGCCCTGCGGGCAGGATCGCCGGTGCAGCTTTCTTCCTTGCCCAGTATGGCAAAGCGGATGCCTGCCTTTTCCAGGATGGCGGCAAAGGCCCGGGTGATCTTTTGCGCCCGCTGATCAAAGCTGCCGGCGCAGCCCACCCAAAACAGCACTTCCGGTGTTTCGCCGCCGGCGGCGTATTCGGCCATTGTTTTTATCGTCATACAAATCAGTTTATTGTTAATTGCCTGTTGCCCACTGGTCACGGTCGTCGGGAGAGAATTTCCAGGGAGCCATATTATTTTCAATGTTGCTGAACATCATGTTCCACTCTGCCGGTGCGCTGGACTCTTCCATTACCAGGTGGCGGCGCAGCTGTAAAATAATATGCAGCGGGTTAATGCTTACCGGGCACTCCTGCACGCAGGCATTGCACGTGGTGCAGGCGCGCAGCTCCTCTTCGGAAATATAATCGCGCAACAGCGC
>NZ_DASTRI010000151.1:0-12838 GCF_035761305.1 Chitinophaga sp.
AAAAAGAGAAGGGTACCTATCTCTCAAAGAGTTAAGTACCCTTCCAACTGTATTATTCTGATGTGCCGCCGTATACGGGTCCGTATGTACGGTGGCTGGAGGGGACAGGTAGCGAATTAATCGCTACCTTCCTACTCAATTTTTACCTTTTTACTTTTGCTTTTTAAACAGCTTTTACCAGGTAGTAATTACGTTTCCCCTTTTGCACAAAAATGTACCGGTCCCGCAGCAGCAGGGATTGGTCTACCACAAAATCCAGTCCTTCCACTTTGTTCTTGTTGATGCTTACGCCGCCATTCTGCAGCATTTTACGTGCCTCACCTTTGCTGGGGAAAATATTGCTGTCTGCCAGGAAGCTGATAATATCCTTGCCTGCTTCCAGGTCGGCGCGCGACACATTTACCTGCGGCACGCCATCCATGATTTCCAGCAGCTGCGATTCTGTAAGTGATTGCAGAATAGCAGCCGTATCATTGCGGAACAGCAGCTCCGAAGCCTGTACGGCAAATTCATATTCTTTTTCACCATGTATAAAGATGGTAACCTCTTGCGCCAGCCTTTTCTGCAGCAGGCGGCGGCCCGGATCCTGCCGGTGCTCGGTTATCAATGCCGCTACGGTAGGCTGGTCCAGGAAGGTGAAAATGCGGATGTAGTTCTCTGCATCTTCATCGGAAGTATTAAACCAGAACTGGTAAAACAGGTAAGGAGAGGTGCGGGCAGGGTCCAGCCAAACATTGCCCTGCTCTGTTTTGCCAAACTTGGTGCCATCGGCCTTTTTTATCAGCGGGCAGGTAAAGGCAAAGGCTTCGCCGCCGGCTTTGCGGCGCACCAGCTCCGTGCCGGTTACAATATTGCCCCACTGGTCAGAGCCGCCCATCTGCAGTTTACAGTTCTTTGCGGTGTACAAATGGTAAAAATCGTACCCCTGGATGAGCTGGTAGCTGAACTCCGTAAAAGACATGCCGCTGTCACCCTCCAGCCTTTTCTTTACAGAGTCTTTGGCCATCATATAGTTAACAGATATGTGCTTGCCTACATCGCGTATAAAATGCAGGAAAGAAATATCCTTAAACCAGTCGTAGTTATTTACCATTTCGGCGGCATTGGGCCGGGAAGGGTCAAAATCCAGGAATTTTTCCAGCTGCGCCTTAATGCACTTTTGATTGTGGGCCAGGGTTTCCAGGTCCAGCATTTTACGTTCTTCTGCTTTAAAGGAAGGGTCGCCTACCATGCCGGTAGCGCCGCCCACCAGCGCCAGGGGCTTATGCCCGGCCTTTTGCAGGTGCACCAGCAGCAGTATGGGAACCAGGCTGCCAATATGCAGGGAGTCTGCTGTTGGGTCAAAGCCAACGTAGGCGGTGGTCATCTCTTTCTGTAGCTGCTCCTCCGTACCAGGCATTATATCCTGCAACATGCCTCTCCAACGCAATTCTTCTATCAGGTTCATCGGTAAAGTTGAAAATTTGTGCAAACCTAATAAATAGTTGGCAGTTTACCTTCCCGGTTTGCAGCCGCCGCAACTTGGCATGGCGGTTGGCCTGTTGTTTGCTGCTCAGGCTAATAGTAACTATTCACCTTGCTTAAACTCCTAAAACTATGGCGCAAACAAGCAAACAGCAGCAACCCGAAGTGATTGTAGGCATTGATCTCGGCACCACCAACAGCCTGGTAGCCATTGTACATCCTGCTTTCCGGCAGCCGGTAACACTGCGTGAATATAATAACAGCGCCCTGGTACCTTCTGTTTTATACTTTACAGAAGAAGAGATTGTAATAACCGGTAATAAAGCAAAAGCTGCGCTGGTAAGCCATCCGCAGCAAACAGTGTACAGTATTAAGCGGCTCATGGGCCGGTCTTACAGTGATGTGCAGGAGCAGGCGGCATTTTTATCCTACCGGCTAATGGAGGATGATAATACGTCCAACCTGCTGAAAGTGAAGGCGGGTGATAAACAGTTTACACCGGTTGAATTATCAGCCTACCTGCTAAGCGCATTAAAAAAACGGGCGGAATATATTTTGCAAATGCCGGTGAGCAAGGCGGTAATAACTGTACCGGCAGGTTTTAATGACGTACAGCGCCAGGCCACCCGCGATGCCGGCAAACTGGCCGGACTGGATGTTTTGCGTATTATTAATGAACCCACTGCTGCTGCGCTGGCGTATGGCATAGGCCTGCGCGCTAATGAAGAAAAAACAGTTGCCGTATATGACCTGGGCGGCGGTGCGTTTGATATATCTATCCTGAAAATATCCAATGGCGTATATAAAGTGCTGGCTACCAGCGGAGATACCGCCCTGGGCGGCGATGATATGGACCAGGCCATTGTTGCGCACTGGGCGTACCTGCACGAGATTGAGCCGGAAGCCCTTGGCAGTAACAGGGGGCTGGCGCAGTCACTGCGGCTAAAGGCAGTGGAAGCCAGGCAGCAGCTGTCGGAGAAGGAATATTTTGATACCCGCATGGATAATTATGAGCTGCAGCTTACCCGCGGACAGCTGGAGGAGCTGCTGCAGCCGCTGGTAGCTAAAACTATTGATAACTGCCGGCAGACTGTAACAGATGCGCAGCTTACAGTAAAAGATATTAATGCCGTGCTGATGGTGGGCGGCGCTACGCGTATGCCCCTGGTAAAGAAAATGGTGAGCGGTTTTTTTGAGCAGCCGGCAGATGATTCACTGCACCCCGATGAGGTGGTAGCCCTGGGCGCCGCCATACAGGCCGATATGCTGGCCGGTAACCGCAACGCCCTGCAGCTGCAGGAGGTAACGCCGCTTTCTTTGGGAGTAGAAACAATGGGTGGGCTCATGGATGTGCTGATACCGCGTAACACGCGCATACCCGCCAGCGCGGTACGTACCTATACCACCCAGCAGGATGGGCAAACCAGTATGAAGGTAGCAGTGTACCAGGGCGAGCGTGAGCTGGTAAAAGATAACCGCCGGCTGGCGGCATTTGACCTCACCGGTATTCCGGAAATGAACGCCGGCGTGGCACAGATACAGGTTGCGTTTTCACTGGATGATGATGGCATATTAACGGTAAATGCCACAGAGCTGCGTAGCGGCGCGGCGCAAAGCATACAGGTACAGCCGCAGCGCGGCCTGCAGGAAAGTGAGGTGAAAAGCATGCTGCAAACGTCCATCAGCCATGCACAGGAAGACCTGCAAACCCGGCAAACGCTGGAAATACAAACTGCCGCACAGCAGCTGCTGGACGTAACCGCCGCCTTCCTCGAAAAAAACACCGACCTGCTTTCTGATGAAGAGGCGCAAACCACCCGCCAGGCAATGAACGATTTGCAGGATGTAATTGGCACAAATGACAGCACGCTGATTGCAGATAAGGCGGCCGTGCTGAATGAGCTATCGGCCCCTTACGCAGAGCGGCTGATGGATAAAGCTGCCAGGGAAAGCATGCAGCAGCATATTGAAGAGTAGGAGCTGATCAGAAAGAATGTAAAATCATAAATCTAAAATGTAAAATGTAAAAGTAAAATGCTGCGAAGCTGCGTACGGCACGTTAGTTGAGCTTTTACTTTTACATTTAGTATTTAATATTTTACATTCCATTAAGCTGCTGCAGGCACGCTTTTAAACTGTTTTTCCAGTAAGGCACCTGTATGCCGAAGGTTTCTTTGATCTTTTGCTTGTTTAATACACTGTAAGGCGGGCGCTGCGCAGGGGTAGGGTATTGATCGGTTGTAATGGGCAATACCTCACAGGCAGCGCCGGTAAGTTCTTTTATAGTAACGGCAAAATCGTACCAGCTGGTAACGCCTTCGTTGCTGTAATGGTACACACCGCCAATGGCCGCATCAGGGTGTTGCTGCCGGTACTGCAGTATGTGCAGTACGGCCCGGGCCAGGTCTACCGCGTAGGTAGGCGTGCCTGCCTGGTCAAATACCACGTTCAGGCTGGGCCGTTCCTGCATCAGCTCTTTCATGCGCTTTACAAAGTTCACCCCAAACTGCGAGTACAGCCAGGCGGTACGTATTACAATGGTATCGGGGTTGGTGCCCAGGGCAGCCGCTTCGCCCCGTAATTTGGAGGCGCCGTAAATGCTCTGGGGGTTAGGTTCGTCCTGTTCGGTATAAGGACGGTAATATTTACCGTCAAATACATAATCCGTTGAAATATGCACCAGCTGCGCGTTATGCTGCTGGCAGGCTTCCGCCAGGTTCAGCGCCGCTTCAAAGTTCAGCTTAAAAGCTTTTTCCTCCTCTGATTCTGCCTTATCAACCGCCGTATAGGCGGCACAGTTAATACAGGCATGAATGGCCTGCCCGGAGAAAAAGCCGGTTATGGCGGCGGAGCTGGTAATATCCAGCTCCTGGTAGTCGGTATAAATAAAATTAAAATCAGGGTAGCTGCCGGCTATCAGTTGTATAGCCTGCCCCAGCTGACCATTGGCGCCGGTTACCAGAATATTTTGCATGTGCGCTAAGAATTATAAACAAAGTTATGTGTACAGTTTTCGAGCGTAGGCAGCACCAGGTCTTTTTCAGATACAATAGCGTCCTCCAGGTCAAAGCCCCAGTTAATGTTCAGGGCAGGGTCATTGTAAATGATTCCGCCCTCACTGGCTTTATGGTAAAAGTTATCGCATTTGTACATGACCTCTGCTGTTTCACTCAGCACCGAATAGCCGTGGGCAAAGCCTTTGGGCACCAGCAGCTGCTTTTTATTTTCAGCGCTCAGCTCTATGGTGAACACCTTACCATAGGTAGGTGATCCTTTGCGAATATCCACCACCACATCCAGTATGCGGCCTTCCAGCGCCCTTACCAGCTTGGTTTGGGCATAAGGCTCCTGCTGAAAGTGGAGGCCGCGCAGCACTCCATAGGTAGAGCGGGCCTGGTTATCCTGTACAAAAGGAAAACGCAGTCCTTCCTGCTCAAAAGTGTGCGCATTATAGCTTTCAAAAAAATATCCCCGGCTGTCGGCAAAAACCCTGGGCTCGTATACCAGCAGATCTGGTATTCCTGTTTCCGTAAATGGCATCCGATGTCTGATTATCGCTTTTGATATTGATTCTCGTAGTATTCCTTGTAAGCGCCGCTGGTCACATGTTCCAGCCAGGCTTCATTGTTCAGGTACCAGTCCACTGTTTTTTCAAGACCTTCCTCAAACTGCAGGGAAGGTTGCCAGCCCAGCTCTTTATTGAGCTTGGAGGCGTCAATAGCATAGCGCAGGTCATGGCCGGCGCGGTCTTTTACAAAGGTGATCAGCTGCGCCGAAGTGCCGGGCGCGCGGCCCAGCTTCTTGTCCATGATCATGCACAGCAGGTTAATGAGATCAATGTTCTTCCACTCATTAAACCCGCCAATGTTATAGGTTTCGCCAATGCGGCCTTTATGGTAAATAGTGTCAATGGCGCGGGCATGGTCGTCTACCCATAGCCAGTCGCGCACATTTTCGCCTTTACCATATACCGGCACAGGCTTATTGTTTTTAATATTATGTATGGCCAGCGGTATCAGCTTTTCCGGGAAGTGGTGCGAGCCGTAGTTATTGGAGCAGTTGCTGATAATTACCGGTAAGTGATAGGTATGATAGTACGCCATCACAAAGTGGTCGGAGCTGGCTTTGGAAGCAGAGTAAGGCGAGCGCGGATCGTAGGGCGTTTCTTCCGTGAAAAAGCCTTCCGCACCCAGGCTGCCGTATACTTCATCTGTTGATACGTGGTAGAACCGCCTGCCTTCGGCATTATCCTGCCAGTATTTGCGGGCAGCGTTCAGGAGCACGGCGGTACCCAGCACATTGGTTTTAATGAACGCCAGCGGGTCCATAATAGAACGGTCTACATGGCTTTCCGCAGCCAGGTGAATAACCCCGTCAAACTGGTATGTTACAAACAGCTTGTCTATAAAGGCTTCATCTGTAATATCGCCTTTTTCAAAAATATAGTTGGGCTTATCCTTAACATCTTCCAGGTTTTCGAGGTTGCCTGCATAGGTGAGCGCATCCAGGTTCACGATCCTGTATTCGGGATATTTGTCAACAAATAACCGCACTACATGAGATCCGATAAAACCAGCGCCGCCGGTGATCAATAATGTACGTTGCATAACAACAGTTTGGGAATTATCAATTGATAACTCGCAATTATTTATTCAGTGCTTGTTTAAAATATTCATATGTTATCTTCAGCCCTTCCTGCCGGTCTACCTTGGGCGACCAGCCCAATAGCTGCTGCGCCTTGGTAATATCCGGTTTGCGCTGCTTCGGATCGTCTTTCGGCAATGGCATGTACACAATTTTCTGCTTGGTGCCGGTAAGCGCAATAATTTCTTCTGCAAACTGCTTCAGGGTAATTTCCACCGGGTTGCCAATATTTACGGGCAGGTGGTAATCACTTAACAGCAGGCGGTAAATGCCATCCACCAGGTCATCTACATAGCAGAAAGAGCGGGTTTGTGAACCATCGCCAAACAGGGTCAGATCCTGCCCGGTAAGCGCCTGGCTCATAAAGGCGGGCAGCGCGCGGCCGTCATCCAGCCGCATACGCGGACCGTAAGTATTGAAAATACGCACAATGCGGGTTTCCACGCCGTGGAAATTATGGTATGCCATGGTAATGGATTCCATAAAACGTTTGGCTTCGTCATACACACCGCGCGGGCCTACCGGGTTTACATTGCCCCAGTATTCCTCCGTTTGCGGGTGCACGGCGGGGTCGCCATATACTTCGGAGGTAGATGCCACTAATATGCGCGCCTTCTTTTCCTTAGCCAGGCCCAGCAGGTTATGGGTGCCCAGGGAGCCTACCTTTAATGTTTGAATAGGTTTTTTCAGGTAGTCGATAGGGCTGGCAGGGGAAGCAAAGTGTAATATATAGTCAAGGTTACCGGGTACGTGTACAAACTTGGTTACATCGTGATGATAGTACTCAAAGTCTGCAAGGGGAAACAGGTGCTCAATATTTTTGATATTGCCGGTAAGCAGGTTATCCATACCTATTACATGGTAACCTTCTTTTATGAACCGGTCGCACAGGTGCGAGCCGAGGAAGCCGGCTGCGCCGGTTATTAAAACTCTTTTCTTGCTCATATACGTTTTTTTGAAATCTTACCATTCTTACGGTCTTGACACTGCGCGGCCTACGCTTTCATAGTAGAAGCCGAGCTCCTGCATGCGCTGCACATCAAAGAGATTGCGCCCGTCAAAGATCACCTTATTTTTAAGGATGTTGTTGATCTGGTCAAAATCCGGTGTGCGGAAAACGCTCCATTCCGTGGCAATCACCAGCGCATCAGCGCCTTCCAGGCAGTCGTACTGGTGTTCCGCATAACGGACCTTATCACCTACCACCTGCTTTACATTAGACATTGCCTCCGGGTCAAACACGCAAACTTCAGCGCCTTCCTTCAGCAGCGCATCAATAATATATAATGAAGGCGCCTCACGTATATCATCTGTATTCGGTTTAAATGCCAGGCCCCACAATGCAAAACGCTTGCCATTTAAACCATCTTTAAAATAAGCTTTTATTTTGGGGATGAGGAACACCTTTTGTTTTTCGTTCACATCCATCACCGCGTTCAGTATCTTAAAATCGTACTTCACTTCTTCTGAAGAGCGAACCAGCGCCTGTACATCTTTGGGAAAGCAGCTGCCGCCGTAGCCAATGCCGGGGAAAAGGAAACGCTTGCCTATGCGGTCATCGCTGCCAATACCCCTGCGTACCATATCCACATCGGCGCCCAGCTTTTCGCACAGCACCGCTACTTCGTTCATGAAAGATATTTTAGTGGCCAGGAAAGAGTTGGCCGCATACTTGGTCAGCTCCGCGGATCTTTCATCCATAAACAGGATGGGGTTGCCCTGGCGCACAAAAGGCGCATACAGGTCGCCCATTATTTTACGCGCCCTTTCAGAAGTGGTGCCTATCACCACGCGGTCTGGTTTCATGAAATCGTCTACTGCTACGCCTTCCCGCAAAAATTCCGGGTTAGATACCACGTCAAATTCCACCTTGCTGTTTTGGGCAATGGCTGTGTGTACTTTTTCTGCAGTGCCCACAGGTACGGTGCTTTTGTCTACAATCACCTTGTAGTCGGTCATCAGCTTGCCCAGCTGCTCCGCAACTTTCAATACAAAAGAAAGGTCGGCTGCGCCATCGGCTCCGGGCGGTGTGGGCAACGCCAGGAAAATAACCTGTGCGTCTTTAATGCCATCAGCCAGGCTGGTGGTAAAGTGCAGGCGGTTTTCCTTAAGGTTACGCTCAAACAGCTTTTCCAGGCCAGGTTCATAAATGGTGATTTGCCCGGATGACAGCTTTTTTACTTTATTCTCATCAATATCAACACACGTAACATTGTTCCCTGTTTCCGCAAAACAGGTACCGGTAACTAGTCCTACGTAACCGGTGCCAACAACAGTAATTCTCATTGGGGATTATTTTAAAAATGATTTAACTGATTGAATAATATGGTCCAGCTGATCCTGGTCCATTTCGGTATGTATCGGTAAGGAAATCACTTTGGTGGTAAGATCGTCCGTAACTGGCAGGTGAAAGCCGGCGCCGCCAAATGCAGCAAACATTTTTTGCCGGTGGGCTGGTACGGGATAATAGATCATGGCCGGTACGTTACGCTCCTGCAAATGCTTTTGCAGCTCGTCGCGGCTGGCGCCATTTAATTGAAGCGTGTACTGGTGATACACATGGTGGCTGTAAGGTGCGCGGTAAGGCGTGGTAATTTGCGGAATACCGGCAAACCCCGCATCATAGGCGTCTGCCACAGCGCGGCGGGCGGCGGCATATTCATCCAGCAGCTGCAGCTTAATGCGCAGCACCACTGCCTGCAGGGTATCGAGGCGGGAGTTAACGCCAACCACATCGTGGTAGTAACGGGCCGATTGGCCATGGTTGGCCACCATGCGGATTTTAGCGGCCAGCGCATCATCATTGGTGAACAGCGCGCCCCCATCTCCGTAGCAGCCCAGATTTTTGGAAGGGAAAAAAGAGGTGCAGCCGATCTGGCCGATGGCGCCTAATTTTTTAACAGTACCGTTTTTAAAGGTATAATGGCTGCCAATGGCCTGGGCATTATCTTCTATAACAGGAATATTGTGTTTTTGCGCAATGGCCATTAGTGGTTCCATATCCGCGCCCTGGCCGTACAGGTGCACCGGCACTATTGCCTTGGTTTTAGGTGTAATAGCCTTTTCTACTGCAGCAGGGTCCAGGCAAAAGGTTTTGGGATCTACATCCACAAACACGGGCTTCAGGTGCAGCAGGGCAATTACTTCTGCGGTGGCTATAAAAGTAAAAGAAGGTGTGATCACCTCATCACCCGGCTGCAATTCCAGGGCCATCATTGCTATTTGCAGCGCATCGGTGCCGTTGGCGCAGGGAATTACATGTTTAATATCGAGGTACTGTTGCAGTTCCTGGCAAAACTGTTGTACCGGCGCCCCGTTTATAAAAGCGGCGCTTTCCAGCACTTCCTGTATGGCAGCATCCACCTGCGGTTTAATCTTCAAATACTGGCGTTTCAAATCTACCATCTGAATAGGAACCATGCGGAATAGGTATTTTAATTTGTTTTAAAGTGTGCAAATTTACAAAAATTGGCATTGGAAGGCGATTATCTTTGTGCTACCTGTAAAAATTGCCGGCATATTTGCAGGATAAGCGGCTATACGCCGTAATATCGTTAACCGGCTGACAACAAGATCATTCAATCATTTTACGAGCATGTTTTCAACCTTCTTCTATAACCTGGGCATTGCGCTGTACAACACAGGCGTGAAGTTAGCTGCTGCTACCGGAAATACCAAGGCAGCGGAATGGCTGCAGGGCCGCCGCAACTGGGCGTCTGAAATGCAGAAAGACCTGGCAGCCAATGGAAAAAAACCGGTGGTGTGGATACATGCCGCTTCCCTGGGCGAGTTTGAGCAGGGCCGGCCCCTGCTGGAAGCGCTCCGGAAACAGTACCCCGAATACTGCCTGGTGCTTACCTTTTTTTCCCCTTCGGGCTACCAGGTGCAGAAAGACTGTAAAGAGGTGGATTACGTATATTATTTACCGTTGGACACCCGCAAAAATGCCCGGCTTTTCCTGGATATTGTGCAGCCGCAGCTGGCCATTTTTATTAAATATGAGTTCTGGTATCATTTTATGCACACCCTGTACCAGCGGCAGGTGCCGGCCATCCTGATCTCCGGTATTTTCCGTAAGGAGCAGCCCTTTTTTAAATGGTACGGGGGCCTTTTCCGCCGGCTGCTGCAGCAGCTGACATACATTTTTGTACAAAATGAAGCTTCCCTGCAATGCCTGCAGCAAATAGGCATCAGCCACGTGACTGTGGCCGGTGATACGCGGTTTGACCGTGTATGGGCCTTACAGCACGAAGCTGTGGAACGGCCGCTGGTAAAGCAGTTCACCGGGCACCGGAACACCATAGTAGCCGGCAGCACCTGGGAAAGTGACGAAGCGGCGCTATCTGCCTGGTGGGCAGGGCATTATGAGTCGGACCGCCGGCTGGTAATAGCCCCGCATGAAATACATGAAAGCCATATTATGCGCCTGCTGGAGCTGTTTCCCGGCGCACTTCGTTACTCCGACCTGGCCGGCACGCATGTGAGCCACCCGGAAGACGGGCCGCATGTGGATATTGAGCATCCCGGAAAGGTGCTGATCATTGACAACATCGGCATGCTCTCCTCCCTGTACCGCTATGCCTGTGTGGCATATGTGGGCGGCGGCTTTGATAAAAACGGCATTCATAATGTGCTGGAGCCGGCCACCTACGGCAAGCCCGTGGTATTTGGCCCTGTGTATGAGCAGTATGCAGAGGCAGTAGCGCTGGTGGCCCTGGGCGGCGCTTTTACAGTGCCGCATGAACCTGCGCTGTCGCAGCAGATGGAAGCATTATTAACCAATGACGAATTGTGCACGCAGGCCGGTTACATTGCCGGCAGGTATGTGTCGGAAAACAGGGGGGCTACCGGGAAAATACTGGCCTATATTCAGGAAAAGCGTTTCTTAACCAGCGAGTAAAAGTGGCGTACGGCGCGGTTATCATCCAGCCACCCCTGGCGTATCTTTAGCTCTCTTTCTATCCAGTACTCTGCTTCCTGCAGGGTATGAAACTCATTAATGGTTTTAACGGAGCGCTCATACATATCCACATCCCCGCGGAACAATTCCTGTATGAACTGGAACTTGTCGTTAATGCCAATGGCCTGGCGCAGGTCTTTCACCGGCATATCGCCCAGGCGTTCCCCGATTTCGGATTTGCTTTGTTTCAGCTTTTCGTTCAGGGAGGGCGTCACCTGCGCCGCCAGCTCGTTGATTTCTTTACGCAGCGAGCTGTCTTTGACTTTCTTGGCCGGCGCGGTGGGCTCCACCTCAAATAAGGTGGCGGTTACCGGCTGCGGGGCAGGCCTGGGCTGGTAAGCCCGGGTATCTGCCGTTTCAGGCGTTGGCTGAAATGTAGCTGCAGCAAGAGGCCGGGGCGGTTCAACCGGTTTTACCACAGGCGCATCTGAAGGTTGTGCAGGTGTTGCCGGGCTGGCCGCATAGGCTGCGGGCTGGTATGCCGGTATCTGCTCATGCGCTTCCGCGGTGGCAGGTCCCAGCGGTTCCACCAGCGTTACCACGGGCGCGGAATGTGCAGGCGCTGCAGGTTTAGGTGTATAGGCGGTGGTTTCAACAGCGGCGGCCGGCTGCAGCGTACTTTCAACCGGTTGCGGTACCAGTGGTTCAGGCGCCGGCGTTTTTTCCGGTACAGCTGCAGCGGTGCTATTATTATAGGTTTTATTTTCTGGATTCGTATGCCCGTTAACGTGAGTGGCGACAAAAGCAGGACCCGTAATGGTAATGGTTTGTGCCGGGGAAGGCATAATTACTGCAATATTACCGGAGGATTGTTGCGCTTGTGTTTTTTGCCAGGTACGGGCATGTGAAATTTCGGCCTGCAGCAGTTGTACATAGTACGAGATAGACTGCAGGTCTGCGTTGGAGCGCTTCAGCTCCTGTAATTTGTCAATTAATGCATTGATCTTTTCCATGCCTTAATTGTTTTAAACGCGTTGTGAGAGAATTTATTTTATTTGCATAAAGTTAGCGTTTTTCAGACATTTTGCTAATCTAAACAGGTATAATATGTTTATTGAACCTTCCCTTGCGGGAGAACGTAGAGGATGGATTGAGGTGATCTGCGGCTCCATGTTCTCCGGTAAAACGGAAGAGCTGATAAGGCGGCTCAAACGGGCCAGGATAGCTAATTTGCGGATGGAGATATTTAAGCCGGGAATAGATGTGCGGTACGATGAGCAGCATATTGTATCGCACGATGAGAATAAAGTTTTATCCACACCCATTGACAACTCGCAGCAGATATTGCTGTTAGCGCAGGAGGTGGATGTGGTGGGGATTGACGAAGCCCAGTTCTTTGATGCAGAGCTGCCGTACGTTTGCGATGAGCTGGCGCTGCGCGGCATACGCGTAATTGTAGCCGGCCTGGATATGGACTACCTGGGCCGCCCCTTTGGCACCATGCCGGCCTTACTGGCCAAGGCCGATTATATTACAAAGCTGCATGCCATTTGTGTTAAATGCGGCAATATTGCCAGCTACTCCTACCGCAAAACCGCCAGCAAGGCCACCGTGCTGCTAGGCGAACAAGAGGCCTATGAACCCCGCTGCCGGAATTGTTACTATGAAGATCGGCAGCCGGGCCGCTGAAAATTTTAGAATAAATTTAACTTTTCAGGCTTCACTTTAAAGGTGAATTTCTTTTGTGTAAGATAGCTGAAGCACACTACAAAGAACGTAGTAAACACTTTTGAAATGGTAGGATAGATATGCAGATGCTCAACAAATAAT
>NZ_DASTRI010000152.1:0-81156 GCF_035761305.1 Chitinophaga sp.
GTCCCATGCGCATATTAGGGCCACAACCGGTGCCCAGGAACCAGTAGCCTTTGTACCGGAAGCTGAAGGTGGCCGCGCCAAACACTTTGAGGAAGGTGTTGCACCCGCTTTCAGACCATTTGGCGTCGTGGTTGCCTGGTATAATATACCAGGGCTTTTTCAGCCGGCTGATGATGCTTTTAGCCAGCGCCTCTTCTTCGTCTGATCCAAATTCCGTAATGTCGCCGGAGAACAGCACAAAAGCCAGGTCCGGCTGTGCATTAATGTCTGCGATGGTCCTTTCCAGGTCTTCCTGCGCTGTTTCATTGCCAATATGGGTATCTGATACCATGGCAAAGCGGAACAACGTATCCTGTGCCTGCACCGGCATTATAAAACCCAGGCAGCAAAGAAGAATGATATGTTTCATGAATTACAGTGTCTAATTACGAATTAATCAACTACGAATTACGAATTAAAATGCAGCGAATGAAATTTAATTACGAATTAGTTAATTACGAATTGAATGCGGCGCGCTTTTCCCTTTATAAGCATTTCCGTAATCCGTAATTAACCAATTCGTAATTCGTAATTAAATTACTCTTCCCATCCGGGGTTCTGCACCAGGTTTGTATTCAGCAGCAGCTCGGTGCGCGGCAGCGGGTACAGGTACTGCCTGGGGTCCACGAATTTTTTATTGGCAGCCGGGTGTACGATAATATTGCCGCTATTGCCTTCGCTCAGCGCATGGTCGGGCTGCAGGGCAAAGTATTGCAGGCTTTTATCCGGGTTGGCCGGCATGGTGGTTACAACCGCCAGGTCGTTTTTGCCGTCGCCGTCCAGGTCATAGGTGCCGGTGCCGGGAAAGTAGGCGCCTTTGAAATTTTCGGCCAGCAGCGGCCCTCTTTTCCAGCGCAGCACATCCTGGTAGCGGAAGCCTTCCATGGCCAGCTCTACACGGCGTTCGCGCCGTACTTCAAGTATAACGGGATCGGATATATTATACTGCGCCTGCAGCAGCGGGTCAATAGTTAATGCAGCCACCTGCATGGGCGGCATGCCTGCGCGGCTGCGCAGCAGGTTAACGGACATATCTGCATCGGCCTGTGTAAACTGTTTCAGCTCTGCTTTGGCTTCTGCGTAGTTCAGCAACACTTCTGCATAGCGGAATACCGGCAGGTCGTTGGAGTTGGTATTATAGCCATCCTGGTCGGTGCCGGTTACAAATTTAATGTTCTGGTAGCCGGTCATGGCGTTTGAATAATCAGGCGGCAGGGTAGTGTTGGTGCCAATGCGTTTGTAGCCCGGTGTACGGATGGTTTGGGAGAGGCGCGGGTCGCGGTTCTTCACTTCTTCCCAGTACGGCATGACGGCATAACCCGGCTGTTTGGAAAAGGGTGTGCCGTCTTTCATCAGGTAGCTGTTCACCAGGCTTTTGGTAAGGCCGGGCGCGCTCAGCGTAGGTGTTATAAACGTGCCGTTGGCTGCATGCGTTTTGGTAAGCGTGCGGTCGTATACCCGTGCCAGTATGTACTCGTCGGTATTGGCGGCATCGGCGGAAAACAGGTTCCCGTAATCGCTTTCCGGCTTGCCGGTGCTATACAGCTTATAAACGCCGCTTTGCATGATCTGCTGTGCAGCAGCAATGCCTTTTTCCAGCAGCTGGTTGCCGTTGCTCAGCCCAAGCTCGGTATGGTAAATACGGTAGGTGCCTTCAAATACGCATACCCGTGCTTTCAGCGCCAGCGCCGCCCATTTGGTAATGCGCGATGCATTTTTGGCGGTTTTTATGTTGGCGGCCGCATAATCCAGGTCGGCCAGCACGCTGTCGATCACCAGGCTGCGCGGATCGCGCGCTTTATACAGCTCTGCGCTGTTAGCCTCCAGGGGCTGGCTGTACCAGGGCACATCGCCAAAGCGCTGCACTTTCTGAAAATAAAAGAAGGCGCGGAAAAAGCGGGCAATGCCGGCATAGTTGGCTTTAATGGAGTCTGATATGGCGGCTTTGTTATAATGCGCCAGGAAGTAGTTGATGTTGCGCAGGGAGGTCCAGGTCCAGCCGGCATCGCCGGCAGAAGTGGGCACTACCATGCGCCCGGCTATCAGGTCGCTGATAACGCCCGGCTCCACGTTGTCGCTGGAAATATCGCCGGAATAAATCTCTGTGCCCGGCAGGTCTGCATAAAAGCTGTTCACATACAGGTCCAGGTCTTTTTCAGTATTAAAGAACGCCGGCGAAGTAATGTCGCTCAGGGGCAGACGGTCCAGGAAGTCTTTTTTACATGCGCAAAGGGCCGCTACTCCCAATACTATTAAAAACTTTTTCATTGCTGATGGTTTAGATCATTTAAAAATTCACATCCAGCCCGAAGGTGTAGGTGCGCTGTACCGGGTACACAAAGCCGGTACCGTTGGTTACGCCGCTGTCTACCTCATCGCCGATGGTTTCGGGGTCAAAGGCTTTGGAAAGACTGGTAAATTCAAACAGGTTCTGGCCGGAAAAGAACAGCCGTGCGCTGCTCAGGCTAATGCGGCGCGTCCAGCGCGCCGGCAGGGTATAGCCTACAGTAATGTTTTTCACGCGCAGGTAAGCGGCGTTCTGCAAATAACGGGTTTGCTTTACGCCCAGCTGCCGGGTGTCGTTGAGCGCATCGTATGCCCGTAAGCGTGGGAAGTAGGCGTCCGGGTGCTCAGGCGTCCAGTAGTTGTTGTAAATATGGTCATATACGGGCTGGTTCCAGCGGTTGTAAAAGCCCCAGAAAATGCCCGACTCTACGCCTGGCCAGAAATCCTGCTTTCCAACGCCCTGCAGGAACACATCAAGCGAAATACCATTCCAGCTGGCGCCTGCGCCAATGCCATAGGAGTAGCGCGGCTGGCTGTTGCCTATCCTGTACATATCGCCCGGGTCATCTACGGTATTCTTGCCATTATCTATTTTCTTATCCCCGTTGCGGTCTTCAAATTTAATATCGCCGGCCAGCGGGTGCCCGTTCAGGCTGTAGGAGGTGCTTTGCACCTTTTGCTGGTTTACGCCGTACTTCGCATATTCATCATCTGTTTGAAAAAAGCCCAGTGTGTGATAGCCCCATATTTCGCCTATTTCCTCACCTACATAAAAATCAGTGAGCGATTTATTGGGATTGTCGAACCGGGTTATCACAGAACGGCTGTCGGCCAGCACAACAGATACATGATAGGAGAAGGGTTTGCCGCCTAGCTGAAACTGGTCGCTCCATTTGAGAGAGAACTCCCAGCCTTTGGTGGAAAGGTCTGCTGCATTTTGCCGGGGCTCGCTGGCGCCCAGTACTGCCGGCAGCGTTCTGCCTTTGGTAAGCATGTTAATGGTGCGGCGGTTATACCAGTCGAACCCTGCTTCCAGGCGGTTGTTCAGCGTGGTGAGGTCTGCGCCGAAATCCAGGGTGGTAGCGGTTTCCCAGGTAAAGTCCAGCGGCACCAGCCCGGGCGCTTTAATGCCCAGGGGCTGCGAGCCGTCCAGGATGTCTGTTACCTTATATACGCTCATGGGCTGTATGTAATCGTATTCGCCTACCAGCTGGTTGCCTAATGATCCATAAGATGCGCGCACCTTAAAGTTGTTGAGCACATTTTTCAGGGGTTCAAAGAAAGGCTCGCGCGATACCAGCCATCCTGCAGATACCGACGGGAAAAAGCCAAAGCGGCTGCTGTCCGGGAAGCGGGAGGTGCCGTCGTAACGGCCGTTAAACTCCAGCAGGTAGCGGTCTTTATAGTCGTAGTTCAGGCGGTAAAACACGCCCAGCGTGGCCCATTCCTTTTTACTATCTCCCACTGTGGTAACGCCGGAGGTAAGATTGATGGAGCCCTGCGAAGGCGTAATATTATCATCGCGGCGCGCGGAGAAATAATTGTATTTGTTCAGCTCCTGGTTATAGCCTACCAGCGCTTTCAGGTGATGATCGCCAAAGCTGCGCGCATAATCGGCATACAGGTTCACGATATGGTCATAGGTTTCGCCCAGGGTTGACTGGTAATAGTCGGGGTTGGAGTAGTTGCTGATCACCCCCGGTTTGCTTTCATACTTCAGCTTCAGGCTTTGCACATCATTCCTGTTCTGCGACACCAGCAGGGTATAGTCGCCGTTAATGTGCAGGGTGTTATCCAGGAAGTTGGTTTGAAAGCCCAGGGTGTTCTTCAGCAGCTGGTTTTTCAACTGGCTGCGGCCGCCGTTCTGCAGCTGGCCAAAGGTAAGCATGCCGGCCTGCGTATAATTGCCGTTGGGCGTTTTTATAGCTTCATACGGGTTAGCGAATAAAGAGAGGTAGCGGTACACATTAAAGCCGCCGGAAACGATCTTGTTAGGCGCATCGTACAGGCCCTGTATCATTTCCACGTTATCGTACAGCTTTATCCAGCCGGCCAGCTGGTTCTCCAGCTTTAAACGGAAGCTATACTGCTTGTAGTCGTCTGTGGCTACGCGGAATGCGCCGCTTTTTTTCAGGTACCCTGCAGAAAGGTAATAGTTGGTGTTGCCCTTGCCGCCGGCCACGCTCAGGAAGTGGCGCGAAAAAGGCTGCCGGTCGTTGTAAAATTCATGGTACCAGTCCGTATTGGCGCCACGTATGAAATTACCGGTGGCGTCCACCCCCAGCTCGGGAAGGGACGGATACTCTTTGCGCTGCTGCAGGTAGGCAATTACGGCCGGCATGCCCGGCTGGTCGGAGCCGGCGTAACCTTTATACGCCTCATTTTGTATGGTGGCTGCTGCCAGCGGATCGTTGATCACATGCGGCAGGCGGGTAGGGTTGCTCCATCCCAGGCTGCCGGAGTAGCGCACCTGCACCTGCCCGCTTTTAGCTTTGCGGGTGGTAACCAGTATAACGCCAAAGGCTGCACGTGCGCCGTAAATGGCGGCAGATGCCGCGTCTTTCAACACGGTTACGCTGGCTACATCTTCGGGGTTCAGAAGGTTAATATCGCCGGGAGTGCCATCTATTAAAATAAGCGGGCCGCCGTTATTAATAGACGTATAGCCGCGTATGTTAAAGGAGCCGCCACGCCCGGGTTGGCCGTCGCCAAAAGTAACGTTCAGGTTGGGAATAACGCCCTGCAGGCCCTGTGCCACGTTGGTTACCGGGCGGTCTTCAAATACCTCTGCGCCTACCTGCGAAATGGCGCCGGTGATGTTCGCTTTTTTCTGCGTGCCGTAGCCTACCACAACTACCTGCGCCAGGGAGTCGTCGCGCAGTTTCATGCGTATGATCAGGTTAACAGGCTCTCCCTGTTTAATGGTATAGCCGTCCAGCACCTGTGTTTTATAGCCTACAAAGGAAAAGGTAAAGCTGTAACGGCCGCCGGACGTAAGGTTGGTAAAGCGGAACCAGCCTTTTTCGTCTGTAATCTGTAAGGCCGGGCTACCGTTGCCTGCGGGTGTGGCTTTTACAGAAACGCCGGGCAGCTTTTCGCCCAGCTCGTTCTGCACCACACCGGTTACGTAGGGTTTGTCCTGCGCCAGTACTGCTACGGGCGCCAGCAGCAACATAGCTGCGTATAACCGTAATAGTGAAAGATGTTGGTAGATGAATTGCATATGATGAATTTTTAAGACAATACTTTCCCCTTGGGCCCAATGGGCCCCTTTTAATGAATAATGAATAATTAAGAATTAATAATTAAGGACCGGTGTGAATACTTATGAAGCAGGTTACAGGAATGCAATATGCCATATACGCTATTGTTGCTTCTTAATCCACTCATTAAAGAAGGCATTGGTGCTTTAGTGTAACACCGCCCCTTTAATTATTAATTCTTCATTCTTAATTATTAATTTTTCTTCAGTGTGTACCTGCCTGAAGTGTTCTGTTCCAGTGTAAGCTCATTTAATAATGCAATGGTTTGAAGTACCTGTTCCGGCGTATCCGTATCACTGAATTCGGCCGTTACCCGTATGCCGGATAGGGCTTTTGTGCTATAGGTAATGTGTATATTAAAATGTTGTTCCAGGGCTTTCAGCACAGCAGGCAATGGCTGTTTGCGGAATACCAGCGCCTGGCTGCCGGCATTGGCTGTGTTGCCGCCGGTAATGTTTTCCGGCTGCGGGGATGCGCTGCGCACCTGTAGTTTGCCGCCGGTGGTATATAGCAGCTCGTCGCCGGGCTGCAGGTACACCGGTGCAAAAACGGCCTGCGTGTGGGCATAAGGGCGCACCATTACTTTGCCGCTATACAGCTTTACCGTTACGCGGTGCCCACTATTGTTTTCCGTAACCCTGAAGCTGGTGCCCAGGGCAGTGGTGGCAGTGTTGCCGGCGTATACGGTAAAGGGCCGGCGGCCGTCTTTGGCTACATGAAAGCGCGCATCTCCTTTTAGCCAAACGTCCCTTTTATTGCTGTCAAAACCTGCGCGCAGGCGCAGGCTGCTGCCGGGATGCAGCTGTACCGCGGAGCTGTCGTCCAGCATTAGCCGTATGGTTGTATTGCCGGTGTTGCGGTAATCGCGGTAAACAACAGGCGCGGTGCTGCTTTGCTGTAACGGCTGCGCGGTACGTATGCTGCCGGTATGCTGCTGCACCGTCATCCATGCCAGAACGGCGGCGCCGGTTACAACCGCGGCAGCGGCTATGCCGCGTAACAATTTGCGGCGGCGCGTAGTAAATGTTATTTGCCGGCGTATGTGCCGCAGCACTTTTTCTGTTATTGCCGGGTGCAGCCGCTGGCCGGGGGTAAAAGCCTCCCAGTCGGCTGCGTGCAGGTATTCCTCCATAGCTTCAGGGTGATCGCTGAAGTACTGCAGTATCACTATTTCCTCCTCTTCGGTGCACTGTCCGTTAATGAACCGCTGGTATTGCTCCCGTGTTAATGGCATAATAGCTCACGCATTTATATACACTACGTTCGGGCAGATAAAATCCCTTACCTGTTAACAATTTATTTAAATGGGGTAAAGCAGGGTATCAGCAAAGGAAGGTGAGGAGGGCGCGGCGCAGCTGTTTCAGCGCCTTGGTAATATGCACTTCTACGGTTTTAGGGGAGATGGCCAGCAGGCGGGAGATCTCTTTGTGCGAAAGCCCGTCGATGCGGCTTAGCATGAACACTTTTTTGCGTACCGGCGGCAGCTTGTCCATTTCGCGGTGCAGCTGGTAAATGGTGTCGCGGTTGGCTGGTTCGGCAGCCAGCCCTTTCTGCAGCATATCGGCAGTGTAGGATTGCAAAAAATGCTGATGGTGGCGGTTACGGCGCACCATATCTATGAGCGATGTTTTGGCAATGCGGAACACCTGTTCGGAAAGGGTATGGGAGGCAGACAGCTGCTGCCGGTAATGCCACAGCTTTACAAAAGTGGTTTGCAGCAGTTCTTCGGACCAAAGCTGGGAACGGGTATGTTTCAGGAAATAGAAATACAATTTTTCGTGATAGGTATGATATACCTGCTCAAATGTTTCCCGGTGTCCCTCTTTTAATGCAAGTATCTCTTCCACGTACCTTAGTTTTCGTAGGCAAAGTTTGCAAAAACTGAAGATAGTGTTTATTAAGGAATAATTAATTCTATTTCAAACCGGATTTGGATTTTGTTTTTTTTCCGATTATTTTGGTAATCAGTTGCAAGCCATGTAGCATTCAGATAGAGAGAACGTTATGAAAAACCACTAACCAGGTACTATCTATGCATAACCTCCAGGCAATAAAAGACTTGTTTGATAGCATCTGCCAGCAAGATGATATGGCTGCCTATCAGCAGCTGTTTGTTATGATGGAAGCGCCGCTTGTTGCATTTATGAGGGCCCTGGTAGGGGCAGAGGAGGTAGCCGAAGAGCTGTATTCCGATCTGTTCCTGAAAATATGGGCCCGGCGTCATGCACTGCCGGCAGTTGACCAGCCGCGTAATTATATTTATACGATGGCCCGTAACCTGGCCCTGGATTACCTGAAAAAGGAGCGGCACCTTCACAGTATTGAGTTTCATGAAATTGATCCTTTGCAGGTGCAGGACCAGTCGCCCACACCCGAAGAGCAGGTGATCTCTAAAGAGATGATCCGCAAAATAGAAGGCGCCATTAATGTGCTGCCTGCCCGCTGCCGTCTTATTTTTAAGATGGTGAAGGAAGACGGCTTTAAATACAAAGAGGTTGCCGCCCTGCTGGGCATTTCCATAAACACCGTAGAGGTGCAGATGTCTATAGCGCTTAAGAAGGTGGCAGCATCCGTGAAGTTCAAGACCATAGCGTGAGAAGCAAAAAGCAAAAGGCAAAAAGCAAAAAGCAGAAAGTGGGAGGTTAAGGGGACGGCGAATATAAAAAGATAGATAAGAGCAGGGCGGCTCAGGGATAGCCAAGGGATAGTCAAGGGGCAGTGTATTATCAGACATTATATTATAGATATCATATTGAAATAGATGTCGTATCATATTGCATCATATCACGTCGTATCATATACTGCACCTGGTAATAACAAGCTAAAGCAAGCCTTACACTGTAATACAACACTGCTGTAAAGTCACACTGCCCGGCTGATGCTGCCGGTCCGGCTAACGGACCTTGTCCGGCGTGATGCGCTTGATAAAGCCCTATAATAATACAATGCTGATACGCCAGCCCGTGCTTCATAGAAGTACAAAACAGGCGGGCGCAGTCCGGAGCCGGACCGGCAAATCAGCCGAACCAGGGCTTCAGTAACAATCAGCCGCACAGGTCAGCAAATCAGCCGCCACCAGGTTTCAGCGTAGTCCTATACCAACAGCCCGGGCCCCACAAACTATCGGGGCTTTCTCTTCCAACCAATACCCAAAATAAAAAGTTTAAAAATTTTTTCCATCCCCTTAATGGTAACACTCAAAATACACCGTCTATATTAATAACGCATCTGTTGTTTACATGAACGCACCGGAATCTATCTTTTACAAACTGTTGTTGAGAAAGATCAGCGGAGAGCTGACAGCTAAAGAAAAGCTGCTGCTGGCCGAACTGCTGAAAGCGTTCCCGGAATTTTCAGAAGCGTATGAAACCGTGCAGTGGCTGTGGAAAGATGCGGGTATTACCTCCGCCCCGAGATCTACAGTACGGTCAAAACGCATGCTGGAACAACATATGCAACGGCTACAGGCAAAGGGCCTGCTGCCGGAAATAACTGCGCTGCCAAATAAAGTGTCAGACGGACACAATACCGCAAAGCGCCGCTACTACTGGCTGGGCGGCACGGCCATGGCAGCCCTGCTGGCCGGCGCGCTGCTGTTATTATGGCCGCAACGCGGGGGGCAGCAGCTGCTGGAAAAGCGGCATCCCAATATGGTGATGACCCGCCCCGGGTCCCGCACCAAGCTCATACTGCCGGATGGCACTACTGTTTGGCTCAATGCCAGCAGCAAGCTTACCTATGGCAACGACTTTATGGAAAAAGAACGCCGCGTGCAGCTCGAAGGGGAGGCCTATTTTGATGTAGTAAAAAACGACAGTAAACCTTTTATTATTAATACCGCTATAATGAATGTACGGGTACTGGGCACCTCCCTGAACGTACGTTATTATGCCGGCGATAAAAAAGCGGAAACCGTGCTTATAAAAGGCAAGATAGAGGTGCAGGTAAAACGCCGCCCGCAGGAGCGGTATCTCCTCAGCTCACTGGAAAAGCTGAGCGTGGCTGCGGCCGCGCCGGATGTGCATCCTAAAAAAGAGCTGTCGATCTCCAATGTGGATGTTATTGGTAAAGACAGCACCATTGCGGAAACTGCCTGGATAGACAATGAGCTGATATTTACGGGCGAGCCGCTCGCCGAGCTGGCAGGCAGAATGGAGCGCTGGTTTGATGTGAGGGTAACGGTAAAGGGCATACGGCTGCAGCAGTTCAGGATGAGCGGATCCTTTAAAGACGAGTCGCCGGAGCAGGCCCTGAAAGCCATCAGCCTCATTACCGGCTGTAAGTACAGGCTAAAAGACCACGTTGCGCTGCTGTACGATGAAGAGTAAGCAGCAGCTATAAAGAAAAACTGATTTATCAACCTAAAAGCCACGTTATGTTACCATCAGCCAAGAACAAATGAAAAACGGGAAATGTGAGCGCATTTCCCGTAAAAGCCAAAATCTCATGCTGGTAAGTGAGCGCTTGCCAGACATGCCATTTTATTCATCTTTCAAACCAAATGTATGAAAAAATTTGACTTGTTGGAGGACAGGCATCCCTTTGCCCGTAAGTCAATACTGTGTATGAAGCTAACCGTTCTCTTTCTATTCACCACCGTTCTGCAGGCCGCTGCCAGCACTGTTTACTCGCAGGAAGCGAAAGTAACACTGAAACAGGAAAATAAAAGTATCAAGCAGCTGTTCCGTCGTATTGCGCAGCAAACCAGCTATCGTTTTATCTACCAGGAAGATGCAGCTTCGCTGGATAAGCTGGTGTCAGTAAACGTACAGGAAAAACCGGTATCTGAAGTGCTGGATATGGCGCTTAATAACACCGGCTTTGGTTTCCGCATGGTAAACGAGAACCTGATTGTAATATCGCCCAGGGGCAGCGCAGTGCAGGATATTGTGGTAAAAGGGCGTGTGCTGGACCAGCACAAACAGCCGGTGCCCGGCGCCACCATTAAGCTTGATGGCACCAACAAAGGCACCACTACCGATGCTACCGGCGCATTTACGCTGTCGGTGCCTGCATCCGCAAAAATAACAGTAACGGCCATAGGTTTCCTGGCGCAAACCATTACCGTAACAAACGCCGGCCCGCTCAATATTACGCTGCAGGAAGACACCAAAGGCCTCAGCGAAGTAGTGGTAGTAGGGTACGGCTCGCAGAAAAGGGAGTCCGTAACAGGATCGGTAGCTACCATCAGGGGCGCCGACCTGGTAAAATCCCCTGCCACCAACCTCAGTAACTCCATTGCCGGCCGCATGCCCGGCGTTACCGCCATGCAAAACACCGGGGAGCCGGGTTACGACGGCTCAACCATCCGCATACGCGGCTCCAACACCCTGGGTAATAACGATCCGCTGATAGTGATAGACGGGGTGGCTGCCCGTACCGGCGGCCTGGAGCGCCTGAACCCTGCCGACATTGAAAGCATGTCGGTGCTGAAAGACGCCTCTGCCGCCATTTATGGTGCGCGTGCAGCCAACGGCGTTATACTGGTTACCACCAAGCGCGGTAAAACCGGCAAACCGGTGCTTACCTACAACTTCAACCAGGGATGGTCGCAACCTACCCATATACCTGAAATGGCCAATGCGCAGGAATATGCGCAAATCAGGAATGAGCTGAGCCTCTATAAGAACGTAGCGCCCACAGAATGGAACGATGCGTGGAGCGCCTATAAACAAAGCGGCAGCTATACATCTCCGTCTTCCGGCAATACCTGGACGCCGCCTTTCAGCCAGGAAGACCTGAAGCTGTATGCAGACGGCTCCGATCCATGGGGCCATCCGAATACAGACTGGTACAAGTCTACCCTTAAAACATGGTCGCCGGTAGCCAATCATAGCCTGCAGCTGTCCGGCGGTACAGATGCGATCCGTTACCTTACCTCATTCGGCTACCAGAAGCAGGAAGGCTATTATAAACAATCCGCCACCGGCTTTGACCAGTACAGCCTCCGTATAAACCTGGATGGTAAGATCAACAAGTACATGAGCGTAAGCGTTGACATGTTGGGCCGCCAGGAAAACCGTAATTTTCCTACCCGCAGCGCCGGCGACATATTCCGTATGCTTATGCGCGGAAAGCCCACGGAGCCTGCTTTCTGGCCTAACGGTATGCCCGGCCCGGATATTGAATACGGCAACAACCCCGTGGTGATCACCACCAGCCAAACCGGTTATGACCGCGATAAACGCTACTATGTGCAAACCAATGCCCGCCTGGATATTAGCGTACCCTGGGTACCGGGCCTGAAGCTGAGCGGCAACATTGCATTCGATAAATACCTGAAACGTACCAAAACCTGGCAAACACCCTGGTACCTGTACACCTGGGACGGCACCAGCTATGAAGCCGATGGTAAAACGCCCAAGCTTACACGCAGCAAGCGCGGTACCGACCAGGCTACGCTGGCGCAGGGTGATGAAGACCAGACCAACAAGCTGCTGCGCGGCCTGTTAACCTACGACCATACCACAAAGAGCGGCCACACCGTAAACCTGGTGTTTGGTATTGAAAAGGAAACCGTGAACAACGATAACTTTTCCGCCTCCCGCAAATACTTTATCTCTTCTGCCATTGACCAGCTGGTAGCCGGCGGCGATGCAGAAAAAACCAACGACGGCGGCGCCTGGGATCGCGCCCGGCTGAACTACTTTGGCCGCGCTGCCTATAATTACAAGGAAAAATACCTGGCGGAATTTGTTTGGCGTGTTGATGGCTCGTACATGTTCCCCGCGCCCACCCGCTTCGGCTTTTTCCCCGGTATACTCGCCGGCTGGCGTATATCTGAAGAAAATTTCTGGAAAGAGAACGTGCACTTCATGAATTACCTGAAGCTGCGCGCATCCTGGGGCCGCCTGGGTAATGACCAGATCTACTTCGATGACAACGGCGACGGCTCCCTTACCCTGCAGGAATACCAGTACTACGGTACTTACGGCTTTAACAGCTACATCCTGAACAACCAGATGGCCAAATCCATATTTGAAGCCCGCCTGGCAAACCCCAACATTACCTGGGAAGTAGCCAATAACTACAATATTGGTTTGGACGGCCAGCTGCTCGACGGCAAAATATACTTTGAACTGGACGCGTTCATGAACAAACGTTCCGGTATACTGGTGCGCAGGAATGCTTCCATTCCCCAAACCACCGGCATGACGCTGCCTGCGGAAAACCTGGGTAAGGTAGATAATAAAGGCTGGGAGTTTAACATCGGCTATACCAATAAAGTTGGCGAGCTTAGCTACGACCTGAGCGTGAACGGCGGTTACGCCAAAAACACCATTAAGTTCTGGGACGAGCCGCCCGGCGCACCGGAATGGCAGAAGTCAACCGGCCGCACTATGAATACCCAGATCTATTATGAATACGACGGCGTGTTCAAAGACTATAACGATATTAAAGACAATACCATTGACTACAGCGCCCTTACCAACGACCTGCGCCCCGGCGATATGAAGTTCAGGGATGTTAACGGCGACGGTAAAATAAACGGGGATGATAAAGTGCGCATGACCAAGAACAACCAGCCCACCTTTACCGGCGGTTTTAACGCCAACCTCCAATGGCGCAACTTCGACTTCTCTATGCTCGTACAGGGCGCTACCGGCGGCGCTTTGCACATCAATACAGAGTCAGGGGAGATCGGCAACTTTACCAAAGATTACTATGACCACCGCTGGAGCCCGGACAATCCAAGCAGTGTAGACCCGCGCGTGAACGACCGTAACGATACTTACTGGGCCACCGGTAATACCTACTGGTTCCGCAGCACTAATTATATACGCCTCAAGAACGTGGAGATAGGCTATAACCTGTCCGACCTGGTAAAAAAGCGCATCGGCATCAGCTCCCTGCGCGTGTATGCGAACTGCCTGAACCTGTTCACCATCGACAAGCTGGGCATACTGGATCCCGAGTCTGTTAGCGGCAACGGCCAGTACTATCCGCAGGCAAGGGTGATCAATGCAGGTTTTTCATTAACATTTTAAAGCACAACAGTATGCAGCACATAATAAAACGTATATACATAGGGGTGGCCCTGGCGGCAGGCGTAATGATAACGGCATGCAACAAAGATTTCCTGAATACGCAGCCGCGTAATGAAGCCGCTGAAGACCTGGTGTTCAGCGACCCCGGTTTAACAGAAGCATTTGTAAACGAAATATATAACGGTTTAAGCAGTGGCGGTTTCCTGGAAACCATGCTGGCCTCCGCTACCGATGAAACCATGTTTACCCATGGTTATGGTATGAAAAATATGGTAGAAGCTACCATCAGCCCCACGGATGCGGAGTATGTGACCAGCCGCAGCACCATGAAGTGGGATGAGATGTACAAGCGCATTCGCGCCTGTAACAAATTCTTTACTAAGATCGACGGCGTGCCTTTTGACGACAGCAGCGTCAGGGACCGCCTGAAAGGGGAAGTATATTTTCTGCGCGCTTATTTTTACCACCAGCTGGTGCGCGGCTATGGCGCCGTACCGCTGGTAGATACCGTATATGCTTTGGGGCAAACTGATTACACCGTTGCGCGCAATACTTTTGAGGAATGCGTGAACTTTATTGTAAAGGATTGCGACTCTGCGGCCCATCTTCTTCACCAGAAAGAAGGCATTACTGTGAAAGGCCGCGCAACGGAAGGCGCTGCGCTGGCGCTCAAATCCCGCATACTTGTTTATGCAGCCAGCGACCTGCACGACATTCCTACTGCAAAAAGCAAATCGCCTGTAATAGCCGGTTTTTCCAACCCCGAGCTGCTGGGTTATGTAAGCGGCGACCGCAGGGCGCGCTGGCAAAAAGCCAAAGACGCCGCCAAGGCGCTGATTGACCTTAACATGTACTCCCTGCAAAGCCCCGAGCCGGCCAGCGCCCAGGAAGCTACCACCAACATACAGGGCATGTTCCTGAAAGACAACAGCGAAAGCATTTTCTCCCGCTACTTCACCAATGATAAAGATGAACCGGGCGGCAACGTTGGCTTGTACAACGGCCTCAATGGCTACCATAACTGGGCCGGCAACACGCCCACGCAATTGCTGGTAGACGATTATGAAATGATCGACGGCACTGCTTTTGACTGGAACAACCCTGCAGAAAAGGCCAATCCCTACCAGAACCGTGATCCCCGCTTTTACGCCAGCATTATTTATGACGGCTCGCAATGGCGCAAACGCCCTGCAGATGTGCAGGCCAAAGACCCGTACAACCAGGCGCAAACCGGCAAATACGAAGTATGGAACGGCAGCCAGGTAGTGCCCAACCCCGGCCTTGATACCCGCTCCGGTCCGGTAGAAGACTGGAACGGCAGCTTTACCGGCTACTACATCAAAAAGTTCATTGATACTACCGTAGATGCGCAGTTCTATAACCAGGAAGTGCCCTATCCCTTTTTCCGCTATACAGAAGTGGTATTGAATTACGTGGAAGCCTGCATTGAGCTGGGAGAGGACGCTGAAGCGCGCACTTACCTGAACATGATACGCAAGCGCGCCTTTATGCCGGAAATCACCGCTGCCGGCGATGAGCTGCGCACCCGGTACCGCCATGAAAGGGAAATTGAAATGGTGTTTGAAGAGCAGCGCTTCTATGACGTGCGCCGCTGGATGATACCGCAAAATACCGTAGGACGGCCGTTGAAAGGCATTAATATTACCGCCACCTTAAAGCCGGGCAGCAAGGTAACCATTTACCATTACGACCCGGTAAACTACAACTACAGCTATGTGCCCATTACCATGGAAGCGGAAAAGCGCCTGTGGCTGGATAAGATGTACTTTATGCCCATACAGCGCGATGAAATAAACCGTAATAGCAAGCTGGTGCAAAATCCCGGCTATTAAGAGATATACATCCATCAGTTGTTGAACACTGCCCGGGTAATGTCCCGCCATTCGGCGGGACATTACTATTTTAATATGCTTAGTAAACTCTTTTAGGCTCTACGGAAAAGCTTACAATGCCGGTAGATACCTCATAGGTGTTGTAAATGGTACGGTAGCCTATAAACGGAATGTAGATCTGGCTTATGCCGATAATGACCGGTGAGCGGAAATCCAGCACGCCCTCCGCCAGGTCTTCGGAGCTTAACGTTGTTTTATACTGGTAGGTTTCAGTATGCGTGGTGGTGGCGCTGGCCCCGAATTTACCGCCTATTTTAAGCTTCTCCCCCGTGCTCACGTTAATTTCAAAATTGGAGCCATAGGTAGTGGTGTTGGTAACGGTCCTGGTGATTTCTTCCGACGGATCAAACTCAGAAACAGCAAACTTCCATACGCTTCCATACAGATCCAGGTCCCACGGCAGTATCTCAATATTGGGATAATATACTTTAGGGGTTACGGATTTATAGGTGTACTTCCATAGCCCTGCAATGAGCCATTTGGTGCTGTCATAGTTGATGGTGAACAGGTCATTTCCGGTGGCGGTAAAGGATTTCCTCAGCTCCTGCCCAACCGCGTTCTTGGCATTGATGAAGATGCTGATCCTGATCTCGAAGCGGCCGTCTGTCCACGTGGGTGGAGCAAACATGCTGCTGGAAACAACTTTTGGATCGTCGGTTTGATCGCTGATTAAACCCAGCTGCTCCGGTTTGGTAAAATTAAACGAAGCAATGAACTCGCTGAAATGATTGGAGAACTTGCCGGTAGTGTTGGCAGGCGTTATGCCGTAATAAACATAATCCCGGTGCCATTCGGCGCCTGAGTTATAGGCGTCTAGGGATGGGGAGGGGTGTCATTTTGTAAGGGATTAGGGTTTGTGGATTAATTATCAAACAAATATTGAAAATATTGGCAAACAATAATTGTCCATAATAGCTGCCGGCCTGTTCTGTTTTGATTATTCCTGCCGGGCCGCTTTATGCGCTACTATTTAAATTATTAGTATCGCATGGCTGCAAATCCTTCCGGCGCTGCTATTGTTGCAGGGGGCTGCTTTTCCTTGCCTGCCAAACATGGTCCGGCCTCACAGCGGCGGGGCATAAACCGCCTGCAGCTTTAAAAAACCAAAAAAACGGCTTAATTTACTACCTCAATTTCCATAATCAAACGTTTATGAAGAAAACATGCTTAACGCTGGTACTGGCATCGCTGGCCGGTACTGTTTTGCTTACTTCGTGTGGGCATCAGGGTGGGGAAGGTACCGGTAAAGATACCACTGCCCCGGTTGCATTAACATCTGATGCCGATACCGCGGGCTTAAAGCTGCCGGCCGGTTTTGGCGCTATTAAAGTAGCGGACAGCATTGGTAAGGCGCGTCACCTGGTGGTAACGCCGCAGGGCGATATTTATGTAAAGCTCAACAGCCTAAAGGATGGTAAAGGCATTATCCGCCTGCACGATGCCAATGGCGATGGCAAGGCCGATGAGCAAACCGGTTTCGGCAACTACGGCGGCACCGGCATTGCGCTTAAAAACGGTTACCTGTATGCCTCTTCCGATACGGAAGTATTCCGTTATAAGCTGGATGACAGCAGCCATGTGATGAATCCCGGCCAGCCGGAAAAGATCATTACCGGTTTAATAGACCGCCACCAGCATGAAAGCAAATCCATAGCGCTCGATAATAACGGCAATATTTATGTGAACATAGGCGCTTACTCCAATGCCTGCCAGGAAAAAGACCGCACCGCCGGTTCCAAAGGCATGAAACCCTGTCCTGTACTGGACTCCGCAGGCGGTATATGGCAGTTTAAGGCCGACCAGCAGAACCAGACCTACGGCACCGGCACCCGCTATGCCACTGGCTTGCGCAACGTAGTGGGACTTGACTGGAACCAGGACCAGGACGCGCTGTTTGTAATGCAGCATGGCCGCGACCAGCTGCACGACATGTTCCCGAAACTGTTCACGGAGCAGCAATCCGCTAACCTGCCGGGCGAATGCATGTACCGGCTGAAACAGGGAGTAGACTGCGGCTGGCCTTATATTTACTACGACCAGGAGCAGCATAAGAAAATGCTGGCGCCCGAATATGGCGGCGATGGTAAAAAAGAAGCAGGCGAAGGTGTGGAAGATCCGCAGATCGCTTTTCCTGCGCACATGGCGCCTAACGGGCTGCTGTTCTACACCGGCAACATGTTCCCCGCTAAATACAAGAACGGCGCCTTTATTGCCTTCCACGGTTCCTGGAACCGCTCGCCTGAAAAGCAGCAGGGTTATTACGTGGTATTTGTACCGTTTGAAGGCGGCAAACCTACTGGCAAATGGGAAGTGTTTGCCGACGGCTTTGCCGGTACAGACAACGTGGTATCTCCCGGCGACGCCAAGCACCGCCCCTGCGGCCTGGCGCAAGGCCCCGATGGTTCCCTGTATGTATCTGACGATGCAAGAGGCGCTATCTACAGGATATTTTATAAGCAGCCGTAAGCGATGGACATATGATGCACCAGCGTGCGGCATGATGGCGAAAGCTGCGCCGGTGTAGCTGTGACAGCGGCGCTCTTTGCACAACAACGCTGAATACATGAGCCGGACAAGCGTACTTGTCCGGCTTATTTTTTCAGGTTATTTTGTACTTCCGCGAACATATTGAAAAGATTAAGGGCCAGCTCCATCCAGTCTTCCGGCGGCACTCCCTTTTTTAAACGGCGTAGCTCCATTTGTATCAGTTTGTCAGGCCGCTCCAGGTGGTCATTATCCAGCTTGTTATATTTACCCATGGCGGGGGAGCTGGCAAACATACCACTGGTAACCGGTGCGCTGGACATCAGGTCTTTTTGCTGCTGCAGCTGGGTAAGCCAGGCCAGTCTTTCCGGCCCGCGTTCGGGGGTTATCCTTTGTTTGTTAAGATCATCATTGTCTTTCCGGTAGGCGGTAATGATCCGCTCTTTATTTTGAGATAAGTAGCTGCTGAACGCTTCTGTGGGCAAACCTGCGGCTTCGCTGCTGATAAGCGCCTCCACAGACCTGCCCAATATAGTTTTTCCAAAGGATGTGGCCAGGAACCTACTTTTCTCCTCAAATTCTTTTGTGGCTATTTCCTGTAAACGTGCTTCCTTGTCTTTAAAATCCAGGAAGCCATAGGCATAAACAGGAACGTTGTGGCCCAACCCGCCCGCTGTTAATATAAGCTCGGGGAAAAAGGCGTTTTTCGTGTTCCCGTCAAGCGTATTATAAATAGCCAGGAAGTTCATACGCGTCATCATTGGAAAGGCATATTTAGCCTGGTCATGCACGCCGGATTGCTCCTGGCCGGATAGCAGGTACACGTAAATGAGCGTAACCAGCTGCTGCAGCTTGGCCGTATCTATACCATCATGCTGCCCGATGGCCCTCATATATTCTCCTGCATGCGCTATCGCCTGCGGGAATATAGCATCGTTATTGTGCCGGCTTTCCTCCATGGGAATGCTACCCTTCAGCACATCTGTTGTAAGGCTTTTTTCAATCAGCGCAGAAACATTTTCAAGATTAATACCGCCGGTAACCTGTGGCGCGGCGGATGACAGGGATGCTATGTTATCTTCTTTTTTAACATACACATCTTCACCCTGGTGAAGGTGGGCTGTTCCCATTTCAACCGTTTTAAGATACGTGTAGTTATCTTCAGGCGGCGTTAAGGTGCCTTTACCGGGAGGAAAATCTTCTGATGGGCTGCTTAATGCCTGCAGGCGTGCAAAAAGGTCATCATCACCATCATCAGTTTTTTCCTTTTCTTCTTCAGGCGGCGTTAAGGTGTCTTTACCGGAAGGGAGGCCTTGGGGCGGGCTGCTTAATGCCTGCAGCCGTGCAAACATCTCATCATAGTCATCATCAGACCCTTGCTCTTCCACGTGCGTGTCTTGCGCAGGTGTATGCGCCTTATTTAACGTATCAAGTGATGATACAAAGCCGGTTATTTGCCCAATGGTATCTACCAGGTTTTCTGTTTCCGGTTTTTCCCCTTCTTCTTCAAACGGTTCGGTTACAAATTCAATATTGCCGGCATCCGGCGTAATATGCCATAACCCGTTAGCGCCGGTATACAGCCCCGCATTCTTTGCAATAATGTTTTTACCACCTGCGTACACAGGAATAGAAGTTTCAAATTCAAAGCCTACTTTACGTTGTATAACAGTATCGGGCGCCGTAGCGCGAAATGGAGAAACGGCTGGTAAAGCCCTGCCTTTAGGTGATGCATGATGCGCCACAGACTGGTGAAAAGGATTTGCCGCAGACCGGTTTTTTTTACTGCTATGCATGAGGGAGTGCCTTTTGAGAATAAATGGTTATGATCGAATATACGGAATGTAAACAAAAATACAGGCAGCACTCCTTAAAGCCTCCGTATTTATTTTTTTGTTTTTGCAGAATATTTGTAGCTTTAATTGAACATTGAAGATTGTCACCCCAATAGACTGGCTAACACCTACACCCCAAAATATTCATACCTTTTAATAAGGAGCACCATGACGGAACCCCAATTAACGTCGCTGCTGGAAGGCATTACCGGCCATTTAACGGCTGCCACGCCCGAGCAGGAAAAAGCTTTACAGCAGGCCCGCCAACGCATAGCAGCTTCCCTTTTGCATAGCGACGATACCGGCAGCGAACAGCTGTTTGTCAACTCAGACCTTTACAGCCGTGATAAGATCAGCGCTGCCAGTCTTGATAACATTGCCGCTGTTGCCAAACAGGCATCCCGGCAACAAACAGATGACGGCCTGCGTGTGTATATACGTAGTGTGCCGGTACGCAGCGCGCAGCTGGCCGGCAGCGTGCCGGAATGGGCCGCCGGCGCCAAAGCAGTAGAAACCATAGGCCCTTTCCTGAATAACGAAGGCCGGGAAATATGGGTAGATGTTTACCGCGTGGTAAAGCTCATTACCCTGTATATGGGCACGCAGCCGGTGTTGTTGTTCACTGCATCCGTGGGGCGCATAGTGCCTATAGGCGCGCCTGCGGGCAACTATACGCTGGCAGCGGGCAGTATGTGGATCAATGCGCGTTTGCTGTCGCCCACCGCGCCGGTTGACCGGTTTGTGGGCGTTAAAATAAAAGGTGGCACACTGAAACTAAGCCTGGCGCCTACAGTGCAGAACAATAAGATAACGCTGAACCCCAATACCAGCATTGACTTTGCCCTGCAGCTGGTACAGGATGCGGATGATGGCGCTGCAGGCACATCTGCCTGTGGCAGCGATGCGCGTGCCGCCAAATACCAGCTGCCGGAAACCTGGGACTTTACCTGGAGCGGCACCACCAAACGCATTGCCACCATGACCATCGGCAACGCCACCTGCGAGCTGTATGGCCAGCCTTTTACCTTTGCTTACCAGCCGGTGCCCAACCCCGCGCTTATTTATAACGATACCTTTCACCAGGTGCTGGTGCCCTGGATGGCGGATGCGCCGCAGCTCACGGTTACATCCAGCAAAAGCCCTTTTGTTACCTTTTCCGGCACAGCAGCTGTCTTAAACAGCTATTGGAGCCTGCCGGCCGCGGTGCTGGATGTAAGCCACCCGCTGGAAGCTGAAGGCAACGGCGGCCTGCTGCTGCAGTGCGACGCCGGCCTGCGCGCCGTATGGACCAACCTGCACGATGAAGAGGTACGTTTAACCCAGCCCGTTATAGCCGGCGCCCCCGGCGCCATTGTGATCATTGACCTGCTGTCCAATATCAGCGGGGCATCGGAACACCTGGACCTCTGGAAAGATGCGCAGCATCCGCGCCGCTGTTCGGTTGACCTGGTATTTGCCGACGGCGCGCCATTCTTTTACAGCAGCAGCAGCCCACAGGGGCAGGAGTTTGTAAGTACCGTGTGCAACAGCGATTTTAAAACAGACCGCCCGGTAAAGGTGAATGGCGAAGTGTTTGACATCCGTTCCCGCTCTTCCCTGTTAATGATGGCCGCCAGTGATACCCGCCGCCTGGTTTATTTGTATGATGATAATATTATTGCCGATAACCAGCCGGTGAATGTAACCGCCGTACCGGCGGTGAAGCCGGTGGCTATTGCGCTGGAAAATGCGGTGTTCACCGTGTCGCCGGTAAATGCCTGCCTGCTGTTCGGCGAATGCAATGAAGCCTGGACGCAGGTAACCCGCGCCAACTTCTTTTTATCGTTTGTACTGTACCGTTACCTGCCCACCTTACCCGATCCTTATGTGGGCAACCTGCGCACCTGGGAACGTTTGTTTGGCCGGGAAAACGGTACCCGCAGCAACCTGGCCGCCATCCCCATCAGCATGCTGCTGTGCGCTGTAAAGTACAGCCCTGTTGATGATGCAACAGATGATGTAAACACCGGCTTTCACTTTGGCGCCCTGCCGCCCGGCGACGTTACGACGCTGCCAGGCGCCGCCGCGCCGCCAGCACCTGCCGCAAACACAGGTGCGGCGGCGCTTACCCGCAATGCCGCCCTTACCCGCAGCGCTTTGCTCACCGCCAATGCTACCCGCGCAGCCGTTGTACCGCGGGCGCTGGCCGCTTTTGGCGCTGTAGGAACCGCGGTAAAGATCAATACCGCCTCGTTAGAAAAAACAACGGCGGAAAATAACGCTTTCCTTGAAAAGCTTACCCTGCGCCCCGACTTTACCGTTACCTTGCCAAACCAGCCACAGCCCGCGCTGGACACAACATTGGACGGACAGGCCCTGCAGGGGCAGATTGCGGAAGCCAATAAAGGCTACGGTTACACGAACCTTTGGGATAACGCCATTGTTGGCAGCCGCCTGAATGCAGAACCTTTTGCCCTGCTGGATGTAAGCAGCAATGCCAACCAGCTGGGCATCAGCGTAAGCGGGCAGATGATCATTGTAAAAACCGGCACAGTAGTGCCGGGCGGTCCTAATATAGCCGGCGGCGCCGCCGTGAATGAGGCAGCCGTGGTAACCGCCGCTACCGGCTTTCCGTTCATTGTGGAAGGCATGCAGGTGAAAACGCCGGGCACACTGGTGCGCTCTTTTGCGCTGCCGCAGTTTGCCTGGGAGCCGGTGATTAACCTTACGCCGCCGGACCGGGAAGATCCGCTGGATAATACTTCGCCCAAGCTGCCTATGGACCCGGAAGCAGGCTTTATATACTTCCCGGACGACGGCGGCCCCACGCGCACCTGGAATAACAATACAAAGCCGGTGGCCCTGGCGCCCGTACCAGTAGTCACCTCCCTGCTGGACGAGTTTAAGAGCAACCCGCAGAACTTTACGGTATCGGCCTTTACGCTGCCCTTTGGCCTCAAAGGCATCAGCTATATATCCAAACACTTTGTTGAGCCGCAAAAGCCCGATATGGCCAATGTACGGCCCCTGTTCCGCAAGCAGGAGGATGGCACCTATAAGCTGCAGGGCGGCATACAGCTGCGCATGATAGCCGGCGCCTTTGGTAAAACAGATCCCGAAATGGGCAACGACTCGCCCATGTTCCCCGGCTATGTAGTGCAGCTGAATAACCTGTTAAGCATTACCGGCCAGCCCACCCTGGCCAGCAACCTGGGGCACCGTGTTACGGAAATATTCAATAACGAGTTCCTCACCGGCGTGCTTAGTTTATCCAACCTGGTAAAAGACTCGCGCGGCGTGCCGGTAAGCCGTATGGACATTACCGGTTATGGCGCCAGCATGTTCAGCAACTGGTTAAGTCCTTCCGCTGCCATGGCGCAAACCAGCCAGGCAAAATTTGATGTAATGCTGGGCCGCACCGCCCATGAGGTAATACAGGTGCGCAGCATCCTGTATCCCTGGGGCATACGTGTAGTGCGCACCATTACGCTGTTCCGCACCGGCACCGGGTATGTGTACCGTACCGATAGCGGCTGGAAAGCCGAAAGCGACGGTAAGTTCGATTTCTCTTACCGCTATAAGAAGAAAGGCGTAGATCCCTATACCACCAACCCCGCTGATTTTGTAACCGAGCATGAGCCCTATGAGTTCCATCCCGGTATTATCAAAGGGTTGTTCAACGTGCGCAACATCAAGGATGCGCCTTCCGTAGTGGAATACACCGATACTAATGATATTCCGAATAATACCGATTACCTCAACGGTATTAAGGGGCAGATTTATACCAACACCTCCGGCAACACCCTGCACGAGCCGGTAAAATGCGGCGGTGTGTACTTTGATGCGGATGTGGAGATTGAGAACGTAGTGCAGGGGCATATTGAAAAGCGCGTGGTATCAAAAAAAATACTGGGTTACGTGCAGGTAGCGCCTGCCGGCAAACCCTTAACCGTTGCGCAGCTGAAAGCCTTGCTGGCATTGCAAAGCAACAGCATTGGCGGCGACCTGGATTGTGTGGTGGATATTAACAGCAGCGATCAGCAGATGCGCCTGAACCGCTTTGACGTAAGCTCGTCGGTAGATGCCGGCGGCAACACGGTATTTGTGGTGGCTGCCCGCGGCAATGTGTTCCTGCCTAAAGACGGCAGCTGGGCCATGGTGCAGCACAATGCCGGCAGCGGTGAAGTAACCGCCCTGCCAACCGGTGTAACTGTACCGCTTATACGTACCGGTAAATGGAAGAAGGATGTGGTGATAGATCCCGCCGTGGTAACCAGCCAGCTGCTGCGCATAGCCCACCCGCTGGAAATACTGCGCCCGCCGGCCGCCAACACCATTAACTTCGGCTACCTGCAAAGCACGGCCACCCAAAAGGCATTGTTCCTTACACCCGCATATGGCAAGGCGCAGAAAATGCTGCTGAGCAAAACGCCGCCCATTTTTGCGGATGCTTACCGCCTGATGACAGGCAACGGCATTTTTCCCAACATAGGCAATGCCATAGATAATTTCGGCAAAGCCATGCCCATGCTCAATGGTATTGACAGCGCGGGCAACAACGCCGTAGCCTTTGTTACCAATGCCCTGCAGGACGGCGGTACGCAGGTGCTGGAGCTGCTGGCCGTTGAAGCTGAAAAGGCTGGCGAAGCCGTGGTAAAGCAGGGCATGAACCTGCTGCAGAAAGGGCTCAACGGCGCTATCGATAAAGCCATGAACTTTGATATACCGCCGTTTGATATTCCCCTGGTTAACACAGAAGGCCTGCGCATTTACATTCATTACGCCACCGAAAAAAAGAAAACGCACCCGCAGCCGGACAGCGCCTACGGCGATGGCAAGCTGAATTTTGATGTAGACTCCTTTGCCGGCGACATGGCCAACCAGTGGAAAAGCCGCGTGAACAACCTTTCCATGATTGTTGACCTGGGCGATATGAAAAAGCTCATCACCATCAAAGGCAACTTTGATGCTGCCAAGAATAAGGAAAGCGGTTATGAAGGCGGCAACGATATTGGCCTGCCCGTGCCGGAAATTGAGTTCAGCGATGCGCTGCAGCCGGTAATAGACATCCTGGAAGTGCTGGCGCAGCTAAGCCAGGGCAATTATGCCGAAGCAATGAAGCGCGGGCTGAAAATAGCTATGAGCAACAGCGGCGAAATATGGGAATATAAGTTTGAAGCCACCAAGGAAATACCGCTGGTACGTTTTCCGCCAACAGACGAGCTGTATAACAGCGCGCAAACACCCCTGAAGCTCGAAGCTTCGCTGGGAGTAGGCGTGTACTTCAACGCCGCATTAAAGGTAACTACCGATCCCGGGCAGCTGCTGCCTACAGCAGGCGCTTTCCTGCAGTTCCACGGCGGCATCAGCGTAATGTGCATGTCCGTAGGCGTGGGCTCCATTTTCGCGCAGGGATCTGTGGATGTAAAGATAGCCTGCGATACCAAGGTAGGCCCCAACCTCACGCTGGCCTTTGCTTTTGGCGTGCAGATAGTGGTAAGCCTGCCGGTGGTAGGCCATGCCAGCGTTACGTTCATGGTAGGCATTGAAATGTATGCCGATAAAGATAAAGTGGTTATTACCGCCATGATGCTGTTCCGCGGCAACGCAGAGCTGCTGGGCGGCCTGGTATGTGTAACCATCAGCATAGAAGCTAAAGGCATTGTTGAAAAAAGCGGCAGCAAAACAGAAACCTCCGCACAGGTCACCTTTGCGCTGGACATCAGCATATTCCTCATCATCGACATCAGCTTTTCAAAAACCTGGGGCGAAGACCGGCAGATCGCGTAAGCGCTGCCCGCCTCCAATAAAAACAGTACACATGGAAGCCAAAAGAAGATATACGGTAATGGTATTCCCCCAGGGGTTTGACGGGAAAAAACTGGCCCTCAATATTGTGTTGATCCCCCGCAACCAGGACCCCTTTGCACCTTACGCCACAGGATTACCTGCGCCGGATGATAATGCCGTTCCGTTTGCCGACCTGGCGCCGCAGTTTGAGCTGGGCATTGTAAAAGGCCTGGATGAATGGCCCCTGAGCAATGCCACTGCCGCCGGGCGCGTACCGGTGAAAATACCCGTGGCCGTTACCGCCGCCGCCAATAAAAAGCCGCTGCTGCAGGCCATTGCAGCAGACCTGGGCGCTAAAATAAATGTAGATAATACCACGGATAAGGCAGAGGCTGTGATCCCCGAATCAACCAGCGTGCGCAAATACCTGCCGCTCAGCTACCGCGAATCATTCAACTTTACCTCACCCCGGCATCCCAATGCGCGTACAGACGATAGCTACCATTGCGCCATCCGTAAAGACACCAAGAAAAAGCCCGGCTGGACCAACAACGATGATCTGAGCTGGGGGCAGGTGTTTGCGCACATCCTGCGCCAACCCATGCTGGCAAAGGCCTGCGGCATGATTTATCAAACAGAGGTATCTGTTGAGAACAACGCCGCCCTGTTTGAAAAAGGCTGCTACCTGTACGCCGACCTGGTGAACGCCGACTATGTGCCTGTACAAAATGCACTGCTGGAAGATGCAGACGGTCCCTTTATAAAACGCTATGCCGCCCGCATACCTAAGCTGGTGGTAGATGAAAAGCGCCCGGTATTTGCGCCGCTGCTGTTTCCTGTAATGTACCGCAAAGCCATTGATGCGGTAGATCCTGAGCCTAAAGGAGAGTGGGACAAAATATTCGCCGAGCTGAATGAGTATAATGATGGTTTTGCAAAGATAGTGCACGCCATGCAGCCCGTGAGCAGCAACCTGCTAAGCGAGCAGCAGGACGGCGCGCACCCGGTAAAGGATGCAGGCATACGCCTGGCCTGGGATGATGAGCAGATACTTATCTGGTACATCCGCCAGCTGGCGCAAAACCCGCTGGAGCCCGGCAAAAGGGTAGATGCGCCATTGGGTGTGTATGGCTACCGTGTAGATGTGCAGCAGGAGGGCGCTCCCGGCTGGAGCAGCCTTAACCTGGTTCGCAGCAAACAGGCATACACCATCGGCGGCGCAGCTATGGGCAACGGCGCAAATGAAGAGGTGGAGCTGCCCTTCCAGGTATTTCCCACGCAGCCCGATAACGATACCAACGGCGCTTACTGGCTGCCCATGTACTTTACCAACTGGATAAGCAAAAGCCTGGTGCTGAAAGACCAGGACGCTGTGCTCATTTACCGCAATAATGAAGGGGTGGAAAAGAATGATGCAGGAGAGGTGGTAGGCCCCAAGAATGTGCCGCCCGATAACCTGTTTGATGAAGTGCCAGCCGCCGTACAGCTGCGCTACGGCAACACCTACGAGTTTCGTGTGCGCATGATGGATATAAGCGGCGGCGGCCCGGCCATTGGCGAGCAGCTGTTTAATAATGCGCCATCCCCAACGGCTAAACGCCATTTTAAAAGATACATTGCTCCCGGCCTTTGCCGTATTGAAAAACCGGCCGCCATTATCAGCACAGCAGCGGAATATTTTAATGAAACCGTGGCCGGCGATGTGCACACTTTCGACAGCAACCCCGTGCTGCACATACGCCGCCCGCTGCTGAACTACCCTGCCGTAGTGTTTACCGGCAAGTACCAGCTGGCCGGCCAGGACCCCGTGGCCCTGCTGATACAGTCTACCGAAGCAGGCGACAGTAAAAACCCCGCCATTGCCGACCCGGATGTAGTGACGGTGGCCATAAAGGTGGAAGTGGAAACCCTGCGGCTCGACAACCTGCTGAGCGACAGCGGAACGGAAAATTATATAACACTGTACCGCACCACCCGCAGCTTTCCCGCGGGGTTTGACGATGAGCTGACCGTGCCCGTGGTGTTCCACGACGCAGCCTCCCTGAACCTGGGCAATGAGGACGACCCGTTTAATAACGCTGCGCTGAACAAGCCTGCCATTAACGGCATGGCGGAGCTGCCGCTGCCTACGGCCAGGCATATACGCGTTACCATACGCGCCGTATGCGAAGGAGATAGCAGCTACTATGGCTTTATTAACGATGCTGATCCCGACCTCGACAGCCGCTATGGCAAAACCACGCAGTTCCGCTTTTATAAGGAATCCGGTAATGAAGACGACCTGCTGCTGCCCAAGGCCAATGTGTCGCCGGTGCAGGGCGTGTACCTGCAGCCCGATCCGCCGTTTGTGAACGACGGCGCCATTGCTTCCATGTTCTTCATCCGCGAAAGCATTGACCGTATGCCGGATATGGTGCAGCGCCTGGCGCAGCAGCTGGGCGTGGCATCGCGCAACCTCACCCTGGTAGGTAAAAAAGGGGAGCGCGTGGTGTTTGGCTGCAACAGTAAAATACGGCACCACCTGTCGCCGGACCATAGCAGCATTACCTTTTCCTCCAAAGGCGACCTCTCGAACCACTGGATAGGCGGCATTGTGTACCGCCTTAACCGCGACTGGAGCTGGGATGCCCTGCAGGACACCAGCTTTATCATTAGCCGCACGAAGAAATTTAAGCATGATACCGGTGCAGAAGCAGAAGTGCTGGATGTTTTAGGCGACATTGAGCTGAAACATTACGCCTCCTTTGAATCGCTTACCGCCGACGAATTTGGCGTGGTAAACCGCAACGACACCACGCTGGTGTTCATTGACGCCATTGAGCCTAAAACCGCGCTCAAACAGGCCAACGGGCAGCTGCGCTTTCCCGGCGAGCTGCAGGTAACCTATGCCATTACCCCGCGCTTTAAACCCGGCCACGGCGCACCGGCCACCTTTGCACAGGAGCAGCTGGACCTGCCGGCTACCGTAATACCGGCGCAGGTGCCCAAGCTGGCCAGTGTGGGCATTGCTTTTTCGCCATACAAAAAGAATGAGCGCTACAGCGCCACAGAACCGCGGCAGCGCTACCTGTGGATAGAGCTGGAAGAACCCGTGCAGGACCCGCACGACACCATTTTCTGCCGCGTGCTGCAATATGCGCCTGACCAGCTGCTGAGCAACAACATCGGCATTGCCAATGATGTAACAGAAGATCCGCCGCTTCCCATTGATCCCGAATACACACGCAGCATTACGCCCGGCCAAACAGACGACATGGCCGGCCTTAGCGCCATGCAGGCCATGGAAAAGGCTGCGGATGATGATAACCTGCATTACCTGCTGCCGCTGCCCCCGGGCCTGCACCCCGAAAGCCCAGAGCTGTTCGGCTTTTTTACCTATGAATTCCGCATAGGGCACGGGCACTGGAGCAATGCGGAAGACGGGAAGGAAAACCTGTGGAGCACTGCCCAGGGCCGCTTTGGCCGCCCGCTCAGGGTTACGGGCATGCAGCACCCCGCACCCACCTTGCTGTGCAATGTGAACCGCGATAAAGACCGTGTGTACGTAAGCGCTCCTTATGCCAAAGCTGTATGGCAGGGCAGGAATGTAACGCCCGATCCGCCGCGTACGCAAATGCATTGCGTGCTGTATGCACAGGTAATGCAGGCGGATGGTTTGGCTTACCGCAATATCCTGCTGGATGAAAAGCTGATGCAGCTGTCAGCGCCCGTATCTGTAAAATTACCGGAGCGTGATTTTGGCCTGCTGTACAACGCCGGCCGGCAGGAGCTGAACCGCTGGACGGTAGAGCAAACCGATGAACCGGCCAGGGCCGGCGTGCTGCTTACCAACCTTACCATGTTAAATGAGGTGAACACCCTGCGCCTTGACCCGCTTACACAGCGCAAGCTGGACCAGGTGGTTAAAGAACGCGCTGCGGGGAAAATAGTGGAGCTGGACCGCGATACATCGCGCAAGCTGCTGCAGGCATATGACGCCCTGCAGGATGCGCCCGTAAAGGCAACGCCGGTAGCTGCGCAAAGCTTCACCACCGCATCGCTGGTAGCCGGCGCGCAGGTAGCCATATTTAAAGACCAGGTGAAAACAGCCGCCGTAAGCTGGGACAATAAAGAGATAGCCGCGTTGCTGCTGGAGCTGGGCCTGCCCGAAGATGCGCCTTTGAGCGTGCTGGTGGTAGAGGTGTTTGGCAATATTACCAGCATATACGAGCACATTGGCCTTTCCCTGCCGGAGATCAAACGGCTTACCGCCAATAATCCGCAGGTGTATGCAGCCATTGAGGCGCGCCAGCTGCAAAGCCAGTATGCCCTTACCAATGCGCTGGGCAAATACCGCATACTGCGTACGTCGCCGTTAACAGAAGTGCCGTTTGTGTGCTGCCCAACCTGTGAAAGCTGATTTATAACCCGTCGGCGGATTATTTGACAATGTCAAATAATTTAGTTGACATTGTCAACTTTTGTTTGGATATTAGCAATCCAATACAAGCGCAATTTTATGTCTGCCAATATCGACAACGTAAATACCATTCGCCGGTTCAACCGTTTTTACACCCGGCAGATTGGCCTGCTGGACCAGCATATACTGGACAGCCCTTTTTCGCTCTCAGAAGTACGGGTGCTATATGAAATAAGCAATACCGGTAACTGCACCGCAGGCCAGCTGATAGAAAGCCTGCTGATTGACGGCGGCTACCTGAGCCGCATTTTAAAGAACTTTGAAAAGAACGGGATCGTAAGCCGCCGCCCCGCTGCTACAGATGCGCGTACCCGTTACCTGCAGCTTACGGCCAAAGGCAAAAAGCTGATGCAAACCCTGGACGCGCGCTCCAGCCGGCAGATAGCCGATGTGCTGGCGCCGCTGAGCGCGGGGCAGCAGCAGGCCGTGGTGCACAGCATGCAAACCATACAGCAGGCGCTTTCAGAGCGCCGCCCCATTGCCCTTCCGGATATTGTGTTCCGCCATGAGCTGCTCCCCGGCGATGCCGGCTACCTTATTTACCTGCATGGCGAGCTGTATGCAAAAGAAACCGGCTACAACCTGGAGTTTGAAGCCTATGTGTGCAAAACGTTCTATGATTTCCTGCAGCACTATCATCCCTCTAAAGACCGGGTATTCCTGGCAACCTACAATAACCGTATTGTAGGCGCGGTGGCTATTGCGGGGCATTCCAAAATGCAGGCGCAGCTGCGCTGGCTGCTGGTGCACCCGGATATGCGGGGCATTGGCCTGGGCAAAAAGCTGGTGCAGGATGCCATGGATTTTTGCCGCGAAAAACAATATAAGCATGTGTACCTGCTTACCACCGATCAGCAAACCACTGCTGCCAAACTTTATTTAGAGGCCGGCTTTGTTAAAACAGAAGAGGTGCCGCAGCAAATGTGGGGGCATCGGCTGAAGGAAGTGAGGTATGAGTGGAGGAGCAGGTAATTACCTGCTGTATTTCTGCAGCAGCACAATCTGCCCCAAATGATAGGCTGCATGTTCTACCACGCCGTGAAAATAATACGCAGCAGGTTTATCGGTACCGGGAAAGTTTTCATACAGCTGGTCTTCCGGGAAAGTGCGGATCGCTTCTGCCGTTTGCTCAATGGAATGCTGCAGGCGGTGCACCGTGGCCTGCCAGTTATCTTCCCCATGATTTTCAGGCAAATAAAAATCCGGCAGGTCGCCTTCCTGTTCCGGTTGTTCATTGCGGATGTAGCGCAGCACCCGTTGGTTCCAGTAAATAATGTGGTTCACCAGCTGCCAGATGTTATTGGAACCGTTAAAATTCTGTACCGCCTGCTGCGCGTTGGTCCGTTGCAGGTGTTCGGTAAAATATACATCTATCCAGGGAGTACCGTTGTACAGGTTTTGGAGTGATTGTGCCAGGAATTGGAGATGTGACATGATACTTGCAGTTTACAGGTTACCGTGGTAATTAAATGTACAATTATTCCGCTCACGCATCAAATTTCATTCCCGTGTATTTACCGCCTTTTTTCATCATGTGTGTATTCTTCGTTACATTTAGCAATAAATAACAGAGCTATGGATCAGCAACAACTGGAGATCAACCGGAATGAAGATGCCATGCGGATGGCCGTTAGCACCTTAAAGCAGCGCCTGGCTGTGATAGAGCAGGGCGGCGGTAAAAAGAACCTCGAAAAAGTAAAGCAAAGGGGTAAGCTCACCCCCCGGGAGCGCATTGCTTACCTGGTAGATAAAGACACCCCGTTTACAGAGATCGGCGCTTTTGCCGCATATGATATGTACACGGAGCATGGCGGCTGCCCCGCTGCGGGTACTGTAGCGGGTATTGGATATGTAAGCGGCCGCCAGTGCGTAATTGTAGCCAATGACATGACCGTAAAAGCAGGCGCCTGGTTTCCGCTTACCGGTAAAAAAAACCTGCGCCTGCAGGAAATTGCCCTGGAAAACCACCTGCCCATTATTTACCTGGTAGACAGCGCCGGCGTGTACCTGCCCATGCAGGACGAAATTTTTCCTGATAAGGAACACTTTGGCCGCATATTTTATAACAACGCCCGCATGAGCGCCATGGGCATTACGCAAATTGCAGCCGTTATGGGCAGCTGTGTGGCCGGCGGCGCCTACCTGCCCATTATGAGCGATGAGGTGCTGATGGTAGAAGGCAACGGCTCTATTTTCCTGGCCGGCCCTTACCTGGTTAAAGCGGCTATCGGTGAAACCGTTGATGCGGAAACGTTAGGCGGGGCCGTAACACATACAGAGATCTCCGGCATTGCGGATTATAAATTCAAAACAGATGAAGATTGCCTGGATCACATCCGCAAAATTATGGGCAAGCTGGGCGCGCCTGCCAATGCAGGATTTGACCGCATTGCCCCTGCGCCGCCGGCCAGGGACCCCGAAACCCTGTACAGCGTACTGCCGGCCGACAGCACCAGGCCGTACGACATGCTGGAGCTGATAGCTCACCTTACAGACAACTCCGAATTTGAGCAATACAAAGAAGATTACGGTAAAAGCATTTTGTGCGGCTATGCCCGCATTGACGGCTGGGCAGTAGGCATTGTAGCCAACCAGCGGAAGATCGTAAAAAGCAGGCGCGGCGAAATGCAGATGGGCGGCGTTATTTACAACGACAGCGCCGACAAGGCCGCCCGCTTTATTATGAACTGTAACCAGAAAAAAATACCCCTGGTGTTCCTGCAGGATGTAACCGGCTTTATGGTAGGCAGCCGCAGCGAACATGCCGGCATTATTAAAGACGGCGCCAAACTGGTAAATGCCGTATCTAATTCCATTGTGCCCAAGATCACTATTATTGTCGGCAACTCTTACGGCGCGGGTAACTATGCCATGTGCGGCAAAGCTTACGGCCCCCGTTTCATTTATGCATGGCCCAGCGCCAAAATAGCGGTAATGGGAGGGGAGCAGGCTGCAAAAACCCTGCTGCAGATACAGGTAGCGTCCCTGAAAGCCAAAGGAGAGGAAATAACGCCGGCAGAAGAGCAAAAGCTGCTTTCCGCCATCACAGAAAAATATAACAGCCAAACCACCCCTTATTATGCCGCTGCCCGTTTATGGGTAGACGATATTATTGACCCCGCCGATACCCGCAAAGTAATTTCCGAAGGCATTACCGCCGCTAACCAGGCGCCGGTGGAAGGCGCGTTTCAGGTGGGCGTGTTCCAGGTTTAATTATGATTTTCAATTACGAAATGCGAAGCATTCATGAATGCCAACTGGCAAACACCAATACATATAAACCTTTCCCCAATTCGTAATTCGTAATTCGCATTTCGTAATTGACAATTATCTTTGCGGCTTATGTCGGAAATTACCATTTATACAGACGGTGCATCGCGTGGCAACCCTGGCCCGGGCGGTTATGGCGTAATACTCATGTGGGGAACATTGCGGAAAGAGCTGTCGCAGGGCTACCGCCGCACTACCAATAACCGCATGGAGCTGATGGGCGTGATCGTTGCGCTGGAAGCCATGAAAAAAGAGGGGTTAAACATCACTATTTTTACAGACAGCGAATACCTGGTGAACAGCATCGAAAAAGGGTGGCTGTGGAACTGGGTAAAAACGGGGTTTAAGGATAAGAAAAATAAAGACCTGTGGATGCGCTTTATCCCCGCTTACAAAAAGCAGCGGGTAAAGATGGTGTGGGTAAAAGGCCATGCCAGCAATCCCTTTAACAACCGTTGCGATGAATTAGCCACCTTTGCCGCTGATAACGGCCCCTGGCTGGTAGATGAGGGTTTTGAGCAGGGCGTTTAACCGGTTTTGAATAGCCGGGAACTATCAAAGTATGATGTAATTTCCGTTTTCCCCGGCTGCAGCCCCTGGGCGGGGCAATAAAAAGGCCTGTACATTTTTTGGCGTTTTACGTGCTGCGTTCAGCTTTTCAAATCAGGCTTTTTCGCGGTAAGCGTCTCTTAAAAAAAGGTACAGGCCTTGCCGTTATAAACGCTATTGTTAATCCGTAACCCTGATCTTTCCCTTATAATTCCCTTTTACGGTTTTGCTGCTCTTGAACAGCAGGTTATAATCAATGGTGTAATCATCCCCCTGTTTGTTAACCGTTAAAGTGCCCGATTTAATTTCCAGGTCAACAGTGCCTTCATTTTCATCTATCTCGCCGGTAGTTATTTTGCCGTTATAAACAAAGCCTGCTTCAGAAAAGTGTTTCTTACGGTCAAAGGCGCTGGAGTCGGCAGGCATGTAAGTATAGGTTTGACCGGAGATCAGCGTATCTACCTCAAAATAAACCAGGTCTATTTTACCGTTGGCTGTGGCGCTTAAAGGAATGCTGGAAAACCATAGCTCGCCCAGGTCGGGGCCGAAGTTCTGCAGCAATCCATTGGTGGTGGTAAAGGAGCTGCCGTCTACAGTAAAGTAATTGTCGCCGGGTTGTTTATCATCGTTTTTGCTGCAGGCCGTTAAGAGGGTAGTTGCAGCAGCTACGCACAGGAGTAGTTTTTTCATAGGTTCAGGTACAGGTTTTTAAATTGAACGGTTAAAATTTACCGGTATAAAGAAAAGCAAATTCCTTTAAAAGTTATAATTATACCCGAGGGTGGCGGTAAGGTTGCTGGTGGTACCTTTAGGCGTCCAGCGGGTCTGGTGCACCGCGTTCATGTTAAAGTTATGTTTTTTCATGAACAGGTAGCCGGCATTCATGCGCAGGTTCAGCACCTGCCCCTGCTGCTGCCCGTCGTTGGTGCTGGCATTATAGGAAGTGCTGAAGCCTGCGGTGGTTCTTTTGTTGAACAGCTTTGCATTCATGCCCAGGGTAGGGCCCAGGGTGAGGAAATTGCTGCGGCCAATGGTATTATAGCTCAGGTTAAAAGCGCCGGAAAAGCTCATCTGCCGGGGTATCAGCAGCAGCGTATAGGCGGTGCTGCTGTTGTAAAAGCGGGAGCCGTTGCCTTTCCACAGCACGCCGTTCTGGATGTCAGCGGCGTCCTGTATGCTGAGGTTCATGTTCAGGTTATGGCTCCTGGTTTTATTGCGGCGGATGCTGTAGTTCAGGTTCAGGGCAGCGCTCTGCGAGATCTGCTTAAAGTTCAGCGTGTCCATATCCACATAAGGGCCGGTTTGGTTAATGTATTCAAACTGCGGCTTTATATGCGTATAGGTTTGAAAGTTAGAGTAGTTAAAGTTAGCGTTGAACTTTTCGTTAGGCATAAAGTTGGCGTTGAGCGAGCTTACCATGCGCGAAGTGGCGCCTGATTTGGTGTTGTTCAGGTCATCGCGCTGGTAACCTACGTTCACGGCTATATTGGCTTTATCTTTCAGGAAAGGCTGTGAAAAGTTAACGGTAATATTTTCCAGGTCGTTATTCATGTAATAGGCGCCCAGCGTTTGGTAGCCGGGGTCAACCCGTTCATAGCCCACGCCGATGGTGCTTTTATAAAACGAGTAGTTGATACCGGCTTTAATGGCTTTAAAAAAATAGGTGCGCCGCTGGTCGTACATGAAAATGCTGCCCAGTATATTGCCGCCGGATTGTTTGGCTACGCCGTTGTTATCCCGCTTATCCAGCTTCATGGCGCTGTTGGCATATTCGGCGGTGATCTCCAGCCCTTTGCGGGGCCGCACCATGGCGGTAACGCTCACGGCCAGGTTGGCTTTGGGAAAAATGTGCAGGGTATCGGGCAGGTACTGCATGGGATCTGTTTTATCGGCTGCCCGTAAAAAGCTTATGCCCAGGGCGTACTTTTCTTTCATGAGTCCCAGCTTGGCGCCGTAGCCCATGCGCCGGTAGCTGGGCAGCACGCTGCGGTTGGTGCTGTCATAGTCTACTGCGCGCAGCAGGCGCCCGTACATAACGCTGATGCTCCAGTCGCTTTCCGGCATCACGTCAACGCCTATACCGGTAAACTGGTGCCCGTTCAGTGTGTATGGTGAAAACGACATAGATACATCGCCAATATGCGCTGTAACGCCTTTATAAGTAGGGTGCAGGCTAAGGCGGTTAGGCATGGTCGGATAGGAGTAGCCTGCGCCGGCATTGGTAAGGTTAAAGGAAAACGGCAGGTTCAGCTGCCCGAACAGGTTGGCATTGAGGTTGCCGTTCAGGAACCAGGTAAAGGGCTGCCGGCCGTAGCCGCCCCCGCTGTTAAGCACGGTGCTGGCGTTCAAACCGCCGTTTACTTTAAAGGGTTTGCCCCTGCCGAACATATCGCCGATATGCTCCAGGTCAACCTGCTGCGCAAAGGCGCCCAGGGGTAACAACAGCCCTGCGTACAGGAACAGGATGCGGGCGGCCTTACTCATATTTCTGAATTTTAATGTCCGCTAATATGTAGGCCGTGCTGCCTTCCAGCACGTAGTCTTTTATTTTAACAGCGCCTTTACGCCCGTCGGCTGTCTGGAATAATACAATGCGGGGCAATACATCGCTGTTAAACTGTATGCCGCCGGTGGCGCCGGCGGGCAGCTGCAGGTTTTGCAGGGGCGCATCGTTCAGCATATTGTCAAAATCAGCCGCTGTAAACGGGGAGAGGCTGCAGTTACACTGCTCCTGCTTGTTAATGAACCGCGTTGCCGTGGCGCCGGGTATGGTGGGAAAAGTATAGCTGGCCGCCGAGTCGGGCGAAACAAATTTGTTGTAGGTAAAGCTGCGGTTCAGTCCAAAAAACACCAGGTCAATTTCTTTGCCTGCACTGGTAAGGTCGTCGCCTTTTTTAAACGCCCTGCGCAGGCGGGTGGAGTAAAAACAGCCAATATCCGCATGGGCGGTGCTGATGCCCAGCTTCACATCGGTAAGCGTGCGCAGGCGGGTGTTAGGCTTTACCGTAATGGTTTTAGTAATGGTTTGGTTGTCTTTATTATTGCCGGTGGTAAGTGTAATGGTATAGGTACCAGGATCGCGGAAGTACACCGTAGTATTGGAGGCTGTATCACTGGCCAGCACGCCGCCGCCGGATGCCTGCCATTTTTGTATAAGGTAGCTGCTGCTGGTGCTTTTCAGTATAGCCGTTAACGGTGCTTCCAGGTCATCGTCCTGGAAAGAGGGGGTTATGTCAAAAGCCGTGTGCAGCGGTGGTTTTACTGTAATGGTTTTGCTGAGTGAGAACTGCTGCCCGCCGTTGCTTACCTGCAGGGTTACATTGTGGGGGCCGGGTGTTGTAAAGGTTACAACAGGCGGCGCGGGACCGTTTGCCGTGGCAGGTGTGGCATCTTCAAACGTCCATTTACAGGTGCTGGCGCCCACAGTGCGGTTAGTGAACTTTACAGCTACCGGTGAAAAATCATTTACCTGTATGTCTGCATCAAAAGCCACTGTTACGGCGCTGTCCAGGTGTATCTCCAGGGTTTTGGTTTGCCGGGTGTCGTCGTTCCAGGCTTCCAGTGTGATCTTGTAGTTACCGGCCTGCTGAAAGGTAACGGTGCCGGGGTTTTCATACCCGGAAACGCCTGGCTCCCCGCCTTCAAAGGTCCATTTAAAGCCGGTGGCGCCTGCGCTGCGGTTGGTAAAGTTCACGGAGGCCGGCACGGTATGCGAGCTGTCGGCCAGCACATAGGTGAAATCTACGGTCAGCGGTCGGTCCACCTCTTTATAGCAGGCGCTGATAAGGAGGGCCAGGAGAAACAGGGTATAGGGTAGTGTTCGGGTCATAGGTGTATAGGGATCGCATTAGCTGCCGGCCGGCATTGAGCCTTATCGGTTATTGCCGGTCTTTAGCCTGAAAAATCTGTGTTTTACGAATTCACTAAATGAATCATCCAGCTTTCTCACGTCGGGCGTATCACCAATATCAAAGGCATATACCGGCGGATTATCATTTTCTCCGGCTGGAATAAAGAAAAATGTGTCCTGGAATTTATAGAATGGAATAACGTGATCCAGGCCGTCCAGCTGTATGCCCTCATTTTTATACCGGTTTATCCATTCGTATATCCATTCATGCAGATACAGGATGTCATCTATGCCATGGTAGTCCCATTCTTCAAATAATAATGGTTTATTCTTACCCATTATCAGCAGGTATTCTTTCAGGCTTAAAGGGATGGGCATTCCCAACTTTTGTTCCACATGGGTTAGCGCCTCCCCGGTTGCCCCGGCTGCCTGGGGCAATGATTGCAGGTCAATAAAGTTGATATATTTATTCATATGCTATTTAAACGATCTGATGGGTGTTGTTACAATTTCAATGTTTACGTTCGGGAAAATAGTTCTAAAAGCCTTAATTACTTTTGTGCAGGATGCACACGGACAAAGTTGCGTATATAGTTTGATATTCCCTTCCACATTGGTTAAAACGGGATCTGCTAATCTTCCTGGCACTACACCGTGTTTTAAAGCAAATTCTTCCAGTAGTTTAACTTCGGTATCATTGAGCCTGAGCGTTCCTCCTGCTTTAAAAGTATATTTCTCGAAAATGGAATTACCCTTTTTGGGATGTGCCGCTCCGGGGGGATTGGTTAAAATGTTTTTGGCTTTAGGATCGGGATATCCACTAGCAGCATGACTGGTGTATGACTCCCCGTTTTTCAGCGTTACTTCCGCTTTGGCTATATTCACTTCGTCCCTTATATTATTGCTGCTTTTTATTGCCGCCAGCGCATCCGCTTCAGCCTGCGTCATCTTTCTCACACTAACGCCTAAAGCCTTTAACTCATCCAGGTAGGGCGCTGCAGCTGCTATGGCGTCGTCTATAACCCCGGCGGCTTTTACAACCCATCCCTTGGTATAAACAAGCCCGTCTTTCACCATGGCCTGCTCCAGCTGGTTCATCCTGGTGGAAACAACCTCAAAGTTAGGAGCAGAGGCCAGCAGCCTGTCCGTTTCGTAAACCCGCCATAATTTTACAGCCCGGTTTAACCTGGCTAAAGTTAAATAACTTAAATTAGAAACACCGGCTATGGCATTTATATTATCGATGGTGCTTAGCAGCTCCTGGCCGCCTTCTTTACTTAATATCCGTTGTTTAATATCCGGCGTGTTGGCTATCACATTACCTAATGTAGTTACCCCTTCTGCTGCTGTGAATACTTTTGCCAGCGCAGAACCGGTGGCCAGCCAGGTAGTGCCTCCCATGAAAAAGCCCGCTACGTTCACAGCTATCATGGCGTCTTTCTTGATATTGAAAGTACCGGTCTTGTGTATATTCCAGTACAGCATAATAGCCGGTACAAATATCTTTTGCCCTAAAGTGCTTTTTGCCTGGTTGTCCAGCGTAAATTTAAAAGGCAGGTCGGTTTGGGGGATGATGCCTATAAAATCAAAGGGCTTCGCATGGAACTTCTTTGCAGCATAACCTATGCTGCCATCTGCATTAAATACCTGCTCGGAGCAAAGGCCGGTATAATTCCTGAATTGAAAGTAAAGGTCATTTTTATCATAGTAATCAACAATTACATCCTTTGAATAATCATTGAAATCTGTTTCAGGATTATAGCTTAACCAGGAGCAGAAGCTGGCGTCAGCTTTTATAGCGGAAAGATCGTTGTTATAAACATCGTAAGCATACTGGCTCACCAGGTTAACAAATGCAGTGTAGCTTTCATTTCCGCCGCCTTCGTCATGTATGCGGTTAATAAGCCCTCTCAGTACATCGTTATTGTCATTTAAATAATCCATCAGCTGCCGCTTCTGTTCGGGCGGCGTGCTTTTGAGCACATCCATAATGATGTTTTCACAGGCATTGATCCGCAATATCCAGTTATCAGCATCGCCGCAAACAGTAGCCTGCGACAGCTGGTTCAGCAGGCATTTACGGGTGGCAACAGACAGGTCATTTAAGGAGGCCGCAATGGACGTGATGGCATTGGGCATGGGGTTTTTATACAGCTGTTCCAGCCTGTCCCTCAGCTTGTCGTCTTTTTCGCAGTCCACTGTTGCCAGGTCGTTTCCTGTAAGGGTGGAAAAATATAAATAAACGTTCCTGATGTGCTGCGCAAGAAAGTCGTTCCGGCTGGTAATGTCCTGCGGGGCATCGCCCACGGAATTATTCATGTGATTTACACTATAGGCCGATAAGCTTTGTATAAAATTGCTGGTGATCTGCGGGCTATAAAAGTAGCCGCTTATCATGAAAGTATTGGGTACACTTATTTTTACCACTTTTATACCAGTGCTGGATAGCTCACTGCCCTGTACAAACCGGGTATGTACCCCTGGAAAATACCGGTACAGGTTGAATAAAAAGCAGATGATATACTTTTCCTTCTGCATGGCGGTTACCAGGGGCTTATTATCAGGACGATTTTTTACCTTTTGCAGGATTTTTCCTAACAGGAGCTTTTCGGCATCGGAAAACCCCTGTTGCCCGGACGGTTTTATATTGTTGTTATAGGAAATAGAACGTTTTTCGCTCCAGTCAATGTCCGGCGCCTTCGCCTCTACATTGTCATAGTTGTAAATGCCGGATATAACAAAATAGATCTTATAGTCCTTATAGGCGGTGTTTTCAAGGTAGGTTTTGCGCAGCTCATTTATCCATTCGTTCATTTGGTTCATGTGAACGGATATATCTTCCTGCAGGATCAACTCTGATAGGAAGCCGCGTTTTATCCATAGCTTGCGGGCTTCCTCACTGGTGAAGTACCTGAAGAAGGAAGCCGGTGGCTGATCATCAAGAACCAGGTAGCTGGCCTGGTCGCCTTTACCCTCCCGTATTAATTGTTCATTGGCCTCCATCCGGGCCATTAGCTGCTCACTTATGGCGGTAGCTTTGGCATCTATGATACTGTCATTCCCCGTTGCATAGCCGGCATGAGGGCTGCCTGCCAAACCAATAATGAAAATGATGATATAATACAGTCGTTTCATGATCCTGCTTTATTGCATTGCATTTGTAATAGTGATGATCCTGTCCAGCAAAGATGCTTTGGCCTCCTTCACCAGCTCATCGTTTGTTTTGCCCTTTTGTTTTTCGTCAATAACCTGTTTTAACAGGCTGCTGCCGTTCAGTGCTTTATCGGTTGTAAAGAACTTACTTATTGATGCCGGTTCTGTATAGAATTTATGTATAGCATCAATAATCTTGTAGCCCCTTACCTGCGTAATGGTTTTAAGATAGTCATCGGACAGCTGGTTGTAAGCTTTCAGCGCATCCGTCATTTCATCATCTGTAATAATGATCTGTGATACGGTATCTATTTCAAGCAGAATGCCTTCATCCGGCCCTTCCTCCAGTCCCTGCTCGTCAAATATTTTTTGCTTCATTGACGAGCGGTAGGTTTCCAGCTCTTTTTCTTTATCCCAGTTCTTACTTTCTGTTTTTAATTCCTTAATGGCTGTTATTATGATGTCGGCTACATCTTTCACCAGCGCCTCCTTCTCCTTATTCACCGCTTCCACTTCCTTCTTCGCATTCTCAAACTTTTGTTCCGCCGCATCCATCTTCTTCTTTGCTTCGGCCTTTTCCTCCGGTGTTTGCGCGGTATCATACGCCTTCTTTGCCTCATCATACGCCTGCTTGGCTTCCACCAGGTTATCGGCTGCCTGGTCTATACGCTCCTTCAGCTCGTCCGGCAGCTCTTCCTCAGCCATTTTCTTGATCTCTTCTGTCAGCTCTTTTATAGCCAGGTAATCTGCATCAATCGCCAAATGCGCCAGGTCGTTGATCACGCTTGCAAAATCGCCGAATGCCTGCGCCACGGTATCTACGTTCACTACCTGTGTTTCCAGCGGATCAAAGGTGCTCATGATCACGCCGCCTATCAGCTGCCGGTCGGTGTTCACCTGTATATTATCAAACTTCACCTTCAGGCGGTTGTAGCCCAGGAATGGAATGGTGATATAACCGTAGCCGGTAAACGAACCGGCGCCGCGTACCTGCAGCAGCCGTACGGGAAAGTCGCCGGCCATGATCTGGTCATCGGGCTGCAGCTCCTGTATGGGTGTTTGGTTGGCCAGCTTAATATCGGGCAGCAGGCCGCAGTTCTTGCTGGCGGCCGTGTCGCGCGATGGTACGGTAAAGCCGTGCAGGTCGCCCAGGGTATTGTTGCCCAGCGTGCAGGAGCCGCCTACCCGGTACTCGTATTTGCGGCCGGGCACCGCGTCATAAATGGTGGCTGTTGTACTGGTGGTTTTTACGTTAAACCATGCTGCATTGTCCTTACCCTGCTCCCGGTATTCCACCAGGTACTCGAACATTTTAGGCTGCGGCATCCAGGTAATGGTAATGCGGCCGTCCTGCACAGTGGCGGCAGGCTGCTGCGGGGGATCGCAGTCTTCCTGCAGCGTGAAGTAAAATATCTCCGTATAGCCGTTATTGGTAAAAACGTCAAATTCGTCCAGGCCCTGTTTGGCTTTGGCGCGTATGCGCCAGGCATAGCGCTTGCCGGGCAGCAGCGGCGGTTCCGAAGGACCGTATAGCAGCGTGGTGCTGTTGGTAGTGGTTTGGTACAGGGGCGGGGCAGTGCCAAAAGCTGCTTCGGGCAGCACGCCGGTGTCCCATATCTCTACCAGGGTAAACTCGTATTCGGTTTGGAAAGCGGCATTGGGGCTGCCCATATGCCGGGGCGTCCAGTTAAAAATGATGTTCAGCGGGTCACGGAACGATACGGCTTCTCCCTTGCGGGGCAGGTTTAGCAGCGGCGGCTCGCTGGTGCTGATCCATACCGGCGGTGCGCAGCCCAGCTTATCATTGCTTACCAGCTGCCCGCTGTTCAGCTCCACCACCTCCACGCAAAAAGTATAAAAACCGTCCGGCAGCTTGCCGTTCTGCTGCAGCTGTGTGCGCGGTATGCCGGACACCTCCATGTTATCAATATTAAAATACGGCGCCAGGTCGTTCAGGGATAGCTGCACCGGTATGCCTGCTTCCAGCGATATTACCGGGTAGCTGCCGTAGTCGCGGTTGCGCAGGGCTACTGTGGTGCCTTTGATATTCAGCCGCAGCCGCACCTGCAGCACGGGCTTTTGCAGGTCGGTGTTCAGCAGCGTTACGATCATCCTTGCCTGCGAGCCGGTGTACAGGTTGCTGAGCTGTGCCGAAACCGGCTGCAGCGTTTGCACCTGCACGCGCACGGGGTACTGCTGCGCCGCCAACGGCTGGCGAAGGATGAACAGTAGTAGTATACTGACTGCTATTTGGATAAAGCGTGTAGCTGTCACCGTATCTTATTTAATGATTATTGACTGATGATGATCTTCCTGATCGCATTACCCAAAGGCGTTTCCAGCAGCAGCAGGTAGGTACCGGCTGTTATATTCAGCTGGTAGCTGATATTGAACTGCACCGCCGCGCTTTCCTTGCGGTCGTTCACCAATTGGTTGCTGATAATGTTGAACAGGCGTAAACGTATATCTGCCGCCTTATCCAGCGTAATGCGCACATTAAACTGCCCGGTGCTGGGATTGGGCAGCACCTCAAAGCCCCGGATGAACGGCTCCTGTGCGCCGCCGGGCTGTGGAAACGACTGTTTTTCCAGCACCGCAATATCCTTGCTGTATAGCATTTCACAGTCGCCGGTGCGGCTGCGCAGCTGTATGCGGTACACGCCTGTGTCTGCAAAACGCAGCTCGGCCAGCAGCGGTGTGCTTTGCAGCACAGTAACATTTTGATTGGAAGGAATGATCCACTCTACTTTTTCCGGCAGGGGACTGCTGATGTTCACCAGGGAAACATCATCATTGCGGAACACCTGTGTGGCGGCTACGAACTCCGCGGAAATATCCACCTTGTTCTGCTGTATGTGAATGGTGTCGCTGCCTTTACAGCCTTTACCGTCGGTAACATTTACCCAGTAGCTGCCGGTTGCGCTCAGCGTTACCTGCGGCGTGGCGGCCTGCAGTCCTGTGCCGCCCCATATGTACGTTGCCTGCGGATCGCCGATGCCGGCGTTTGCCAGCCAGGTTTGCCCGTTGCACAGCGTTCTGTCAGCGCCCAGCTGTACCTGCAGCGGAGCAGGATCGGGCAGGTTAAAGGTTTGTATGCGTTTGCAGTTATTGGCGTCCAGTATGGTAATGGTGTATTTGCCGGCGCACAGGTTTTCCAGCGCAGTACCGGCAGCCCCCGTGCTCCACTGGTAACGGTAGGGTGGCACGCCGCCGCTGATGGCGGTTTTAATATAGCCGTCGCAGTAACCATGGCAGGTGGGCGCTTTAATGTCTGCGTCTATTACAATGCCGCCAGGTATAAAAATGTCCACATTGTTCTGTGTTTCACAGCTGTGCGCATCTTTTACAAACAGCAGGTAGTTGCCTTCGTTCAGGTTGCGGATGGTGCTGGTGGTATCGCCGGTGGTCCATTCATAATGGAAAGGCGCCGTGCCGCCGCTCACCAGGGCTGTTATGCTGCCATCCTGCCCGGACGAGCAGGTTACCGGTGTGGCATTCAGGGCAATGGCCAGCTTGCCGGGTTCGGCCAGGTAAAAGGTGTCTGAGCTGCAGGTAATGCGATTGTAGTCTGTTACCTGCACCAGGTACCTGCCCGTGGGCATGCCGGTGATAATGCTGTCTGTTTGCGGAATGGGCTGCAGGCCGCCGTTTACTATCTTAAACCAGCGGTACTGGTAAGGCAGGCCGTTGGCCAGCGGTATGCCGCCGGTGGCGTGCGCCACCAGCTGCCCGTCACTGTCGCCTTTACAGGATATGTAACGTTTTTCGGCGATCACTGCTTTTAACAGCGGCGGTTCATGCAGGGTATTGGCTACAGATACATAGCAGCCGCTGGTGCTGTTATTGGTGCAAATGCTGAACTGTGCATCCTTTACCTGCAGGGTATAGGCGCCGTCGCCGGCGTTCTGCAGCGTTGTAACGTACCCGTTAGGTGTTACCTGCGCTGAGTGGTTGCCGAGCACCTGGTTATTGCTATTCAGCCATTGCACGTTATAGCTGCCATCGGCATTGGGCGTGCCGCCGGTTAAGGTAATGGCAATGCTGCCGTCTGTATACGTATAGGCGCTGGGGTTGATGGTAGTTACATCTGCAACGGTCAACGGCGCAGCGGGCTGCGTAATGGTGGCTGAAGGCTGCTGTGTGCAGCCATGCCCGTCAACCAGCAGCAGGTGGTAATCACCGGCCGGCTGGTCCGGTATGTCCGGCGTAGCGGCGCTGTTGCTCCATGACCAGGAGTAGGGCAGTGTGCCGCCGGTAACCGTTGATTTTACAAAACCGTCGTTGCCGCCGTTACAGCTTACTGCGCGTGATGTGAGCTGTACCTGTAACAGGTCCGGCTCCGCAAGCAGTATGGGGGCCGACTCTTTGGTAATACCGTTCCAGTCGGTAATGATCACCTTATAGGTGCCTGCAGCAAGGCCGCGGGCGGTGTCGGTCGTTTGGCCGATGGCGTTATACACCGCGCCATTGGCCTTGTACCATTCAAACCGGTATGGCAGCGGGCCGCTGATGGGTACACCGCCGCTGGCGGTAGCCGCCAGCACGCCATCAGCATCGCCGTGGCACGAAACATAATGCTGTTCCGCAACACTCAGCACCAATGCCGGCGGCTCTGTTAACGTAAAGGTGCCGGTTACCGTGCAGCCCTGCATATCGGGGCCAGCGCCGGTGTAATTGGCGTCTGTTACGGTAATGGTGTAAGCGCCTGCGCCCAGGTTGGACAGCAGCGTTTCATAGCCGCCGCTCACTGCCTGTTCCGTATGCGTGGTAAGTACAGTGCCATCGGATTTTTGCCAGGTAATGTTATAGGCGCCGCCCGGCAACGGTGTGCCGCCGTTCAGCAGCACTTTAATGCTGCCGTCTGTATACCCGTAGGCCCTGGGATAAGTGAGCACGGGCGTTACAATACGCAGGGGCGCTGCGGGCTGGTTTACAAAAGCTATATCTGTTTTCATACAGCTGTGGTAATCCGTAACAGTAAGCGTGTAAGCGCCGGTTGGCAGGCCGCTGAGGCCAGATGCCTGCGTGCCTGTATTCCAGTTATACTGGTAAGCCGGCGTACCGCCTGTTATAACCGTGCTGATAGCGCCGTTGCTGCCGTCGTAGCAGCTTGCAGGCGTTGCGGTAAAATATATCTGCAGCGGATCAGGATCAACCAGGTTGATAATGTCCGAGAGCTTTTCTATGTTATTGGCATCCGTAACTTTTACCTGGTACTGTCCGGCTGTTAACCCGGTGGCTGTTGTGCCGGTTTGCCCAATGGCTGTAAGCGTGCCGCCTGCCAGCTGGTACCACTCATAGGTGTAGTACGGCGCGGCTGTTTTGGGCTTGCCGCCTGTGGCCGTGGCCTGCAGGGTGCCGTTGGCATCACCGTTACAACGTATACTGTCTGTGATCACGGCCGATACTTCCAGCAGGGGCGGTTGCGTAACCAATACCGTAGCGGTGGCGGTGCAACCTGCCGTGCTGCCGGTGGCGCCTGCATACCCCGCGTCTGTTACGGTAAGGGTATAGGTATCTGCGCCCAGGTTACCGGCCAGCGTTTGGTAGCCGCTGCCGTTAGGGCCGTTCACGGCCGGTACTATGGCGCCGTTTGCCTTTTTCCATTGTATGTTATAGGAGCCGTCGGGATTGGGCGTGCCGCCGGTTACCAGGGCGGTAATGCTGCCATTCGTATAACCGAAGGCGGTAGGCTCCTGCGTACCGGTAATATTTACGGTAAGCGGGGTTGCCGGTTGCGTAAGCGATACGGTAATCACCTTTTCTGTACCATCGGCATTCTTCGCATAACAGTTGTTGCGGTCCCGCACATTCAGGTAATAGTTGCCTGCTGTAAGACCAGGCAGGGTAACTATACCGGCGCCGTTAAAAGACAATGACCTTGGCGTAGGATCCGCATCGCTTTTATACCACAGCACATAGCCGCCGGAACCACCGCCTGCATTTACCGTGATGGCCCCGTCGTTGCCGTTGTAACAGCTAATGTGCCGCTTGTTGGCTTCTGTAACGCTAAAGCTCACCGGCGCGGCGGGCGCCGTAATGGTAAACGATGCCCGGTGCTGCGGCGTACTGGCTACCGTGGAAGTAAAAACGTCGGGATATTTACCCTGCAAAGTAATATTGTACGTGCCTGGCGGCAATACCGCCGGCCAGGTAACGCTGTTATCCGCATCCAGGGCGGTAAGGCTGTACATACCGTCTGTCCATCCCGGCTGTGCGGGATTGGTCATGAAAATGCTCAGCTGCTCATTGGGTTTTAAGGCCCGTTCAAAGTTAAGTTTTACGCTGCCGTTGTTATCGCCCGCGCACAGTATATTCATGGGCGTTACCGTGGTTATACGGGGTGAGGTAAGCCGTGAGCTGAGCGTAACCACGTCTGAATATCTTTCCGCCCCGTAACAGGCGTTGTAGCGTATGCGGAAGTAGATATTGTGCCCCAGCACATTGTCCACATTACTGCCAAACAGGTCGTTGGCAGAAAAGCTGGTGCTTTGGCCGGTTAGCAGCGCAGGCGGAAAGTCGGTCCACACAAGCTGGTTCTGCGCATTCATTAACCCGTACTGCCAGGTGTATACCGATGAGGGAAAACCCGTTGTGGCCGCGAGCGTTATTTTGCTGTCGGACGGCAGCTCGGTAACGCCGCCTACCCGGGTAATGGCTATGGACTGGGGATAGATGTTCACCCGCATCCAGCTGGCCCAGTTGGGAATTTTGCCCTCGGTATACTCGTAATAGCAGGTAGTGTAGCTGGAGGGAATGGTATATTCCCGGTTATCGTCATTGCCTTTACATTTCAGCACGTTTTTCCATTCCCGCGTGCCATACACCGTCATCTTCTGCAGTGTGCGGTTAGCGGCAAAGCTGGCGGTGTGGGAATAAAATTTATGCCCGGTGCCAATAGGGTTGAGGTCCTGGTAAGCAATGGTTTGCCGGGTGGTGGAGCCGGCATAGGTGAAATAGATGTCGTACTTGTTGGTACACTTGCCGCTGTTGTTGTCCACACCATCCCATATCTCCACATCTATTTTTACCTCATAGTAGCCCAGGCTTTGCGCCAGGGCCGGCAGGGTAAACAATATGGCCAGCAAAAGGCCGCTGGCAATGCGTAAAATTGTTTTCATACTCAGTACATTACATCAATGGTTTTAAAGGCGCCTTGCGCGCCGTTCCTTAATATTGCTTTTATGCTGTACACATAAGTGGTGTTTACATTAACCTGGCTGTCGGTGATCCGTTTGGGTTTTCCGTTGCTGATCTTCCACAGGGTTACGGCGCCGCCTTTCTCTCCTTTATACAGGTGGTATTCCAGCACATTATCCAGGTTATCGGACCAGGACAGCTCTATATAGCGCTGCTCCCGGTTTACCATTGCATGCAGCGCCCGTATGACGATAGTGCTGTTGTTGGGAGGAATGGTTACCGTAACCGGTTGTGTGGGTTTGGACTCCAGTCCGCTGCTGTCCCTGGCCAGTACCAGGTAGGCATAGGTGTTGCCGGGTGCGGCCGTACGGTCTGCATAAAAATCCGCCGGCGTGTTAAAGGTGGCAATGGCCTGCCATTTTTCCTGCGTGGTATCTATATGCCGGCGGTACAGCAGGTGCATGGCCACATCCGCATCGCGGCTGGGTACCCATTTCAGGTTCACTACGCCGTTGGCTACCTTATAATCTGAAAAAACGGGAGCGGAGGGCGGTATCACATCGGGCTTTTTTATTTCAAGTATGGCCGAGAAGCGCGACTGGTTATAACGTTTATCCAGCGCCGTTACTGCATAGTACAAGCGGCTGTTCAGCGATTGAACGGCCACTGAGTCGCGGAAGGTATGGCCGCTGTACACAGAGTCAACCAGGGGCGACAGCTCATCTGCCAGCTGGTGTGCGCGGAATACCTTATAGCCCAGCAAGTCTGTTTCTTTATTGGCCTGCCAGGTAAGGGTTACCACACCGTTGCTGTCGATGGTGCCTGCCAGCCCTGCAGGCGGTTCGGGCGGTATGGAGTCCACCGGCTGCACCAGCACGGGGAAAGAGGTGGATGGTTCGCCTTCTTTGGCAATGGCTGTAATGGTAAAGTAGTTGGTGGGGCGCAGCTTATTGTATGATACCGCACGTTGTGCCGGTGCAATATTATCCACTGCCACGGTAAAAGGGCCGTCTGCCGTAGGGCCCTGGTTCAGCCGGAAGCCTTTGATCAGCGGGTTGCCCGCTTCCTCAAACTCCCAGGTGAGCTCCATAACACCCTTTTCATCCACCGCGCTGGAGCGGATGTTGGGCACATAGGCCAGCAGGCTGCGGCCCTTACCGGTTGCGGTATCGGAAGGCGGGCCGGTTTCATTGAAAGCGGATATACCCCTGATACGGTAGTAATAGATGGTATTGTTATCCTTTAAAGAATCGATAAAGTACATGCGGGGGGATGCACGTTTCTTCTTTTCATTGAAGTTGGTGACCGGCAGCGCTGTTGCGCGCTCAAAGGTTTTACCGTCTGTAGAACGCTCCACTATCCAGGAGCTGTAGTAGTTTTTAAGCAGGCTGTAATCCCAGCTTAATATCACATGCCGGTTGCTGAATATAGCGCCCAGGTCGCGCGGCCTGGGCAGCGCCTGGTAGCTGCTCATGCCAATGAACACGCCGGCCGAGTCGAGGCGCAGCCGCTGCGGGGGCACTAAAGCATGCAGGCGGTACAGGTATTTTTCATTGGCCTGCGCGGTATTATCTTCCCAGGCCCATCCGGCCATTTTAGCGGCTTCAAAACTGTTATCCGCGGCGTACATAGAGAGGGCAAAGCGCTGCTCCTGCTCCTGCGACTGGTTAATGATGCGGGCAATGCCGCTGTTGTCGCCTGCGCTTACCTCAAAATCTTTTCCATACAGGGCCTGCGCTATAACAGCCGCATAGCTGTCGTGCTGCACAATGTTTTCCCAGGCGGGCAGGGGCTGCGGCTTTAACGGCAGGGCCGAGAGCTTTTTTAATTCCGGCTGCTGCAGCAATTTCCCGTCACGCACCACAGTGTAGCGGAGCAGCTCAAAGCCGTACTGGTTGGCCAGCTTCCAGGCAACAGCCGTGTTCACGGACCAGCGCAGCAAAATGCCCCTGCTTTTGCTTACAGTGGCAATTACCTTTATCCTGGACGTATCTTTCCGCTGCGCCCGGGCAGATGAAAGCACGCCCGGCAGCATTATGCACAGCAGCGCCAGGATGGTAACATGTGCTGTTTTTTGTATATAACGACAAGGCATATATGTTATCTGATAGGGTTTAGGTATTCAAAAACAGTACTGGTGCCTTTGTCGCCGCCGGGCAGCAGGTACTGGTATTCCACCTTGTATTTGCCGTAACGGATAAACGGATAGTGGCCGATAATCAGCCCCGCATACCGGTTTTGCTCCGGCGTGCCCAGGAAGCGGTTCACCACCTGGTATTGCAGGTCGGTAAAGTCCTGCTTGTAATAGATGGGCAGGTTATACACATATGGCAACATTGATTTGGACCAGCCGCTTACCGCTCCGCCGGCGCTTTCCGCCAGGTAGGCGCTGAGTATGCTGATGGCCTTGCGCGGCACAATGCCCAACGTATCGGTATCGCGGTAGCTGATGGTTATATCCTGGTGAATGGGATATTCCTTATACAGTACAGGTTCAATGTCGTTGGTGAAGTATACATCGTCTGTAATGGCAGTGGCGTTCACCAGCGGCTGGTAAGCGGTGTAGGCGTTGCCGGTAAGCTCGGGTATGTCAAAGTCTTCATGCTCGCCTACTTCGGCGCGCAGGTCTATTACATCGTCCAGCAAATAACCGGCTATGCTGCGCTGCGTGTTAATAGCCTGCATTTTGGCGGCAAAGGTGTTGTATTTGCTGGTTTTAAAGTTATAGCCCAGCAGTGATTTGGTTACATCGCCCCGGCTTACGTTGCTGGCCTTGTTGGCTTTTACCGTGTAGTCGCCGTCTTCCCCGTTATCCTGTTTGGCATAGCTTACAATGGCGTTTGTACCTGCGTTGCCGCCGGGCGGTATGGCAATTACATCAAACGTGTATTTATTATTGTTCTGCAGCGCAGGCAGGGTAAAGTCAATGCGCTGGTTTATGCTGTCGTACTGCATTTGCTGTGTGGCAAATACCGCGCCGTTGCTGGCAAAGTTCAGCTGGTAGCGCCAGCGCGGATCAAACAGGTAGCTCTGGCCGCGTTGCAGCACCACGTAGCCGCGGGGTATTTCATCTTTAAACAGGTTGCGCTGTTCTACTACGGGGTAGCAGTAAGCAATGTTTTCCAGCGGAATAAAATCCGGCGCTGTGCCGGTGGTAAATGATACTACTTTTTCTTCTTCGCTCTTTTGCCCGTTCATGTATAGCGTTTGCCAGGCGCCGTTCTGCAGCTCCTCAAACGTTACTTTTACAGCGGCTTTCAGCGCATGCTTCGTGGGCAGCACCTCTTTGGAGTAAAAAGTAACCGCGTCATTATTGGCGTTCCATTCCAGGCGGCCTGGTATGGGTTGCCCGTTATCTGTTACGGTAAACGACTCCAGCCTGGCGCGGTAGGTTTTAACGCCGTTATCATCCTCTACATCAAAGGTTTGGCCTATGCGCATATTAAACGCGGCCTGCGGCGCGGTAAACACGTCTACCTCACCGGAGTTGTCGGCCGGCGTAAGGTCGGCAATCATCTTCACGTCAATGGGGCTGTTGGTGCCGGTCACGATCTCGCATTCATCGCCAATGGTTACTTTCATGCGCATGTTACCGCTTACCAGGCCGCCCAGTATTTTAAACTTCACCGCCATGTACCCCCTGAGCCAGGTGGGGTTGGGCAGTTTGGCCTGCATAAGCACGGCAGCTGCGCCGGATATAATCGGGAAGCGGCCTTTAATAAAGGCCAGGTTCACCTTTACGCCTACTTCGCCCTGCAGGTACACATAGGCCTGCCCGTTAGCATACCAGCCGTCAATACCTATCTTATCTGTTTTGCCCACGCAGTGCGCATCGCCGTAATCCTTGAGCATAATGTCAAAGCCTACGCCGCATTTGAAGTTGGCGTACAGTATCAGGAAAGTAATGTCGCCGGTTTCCACTGTGAGGTTGGCGCCGAATGCAAAGCCGCGCCCATCGCCCAGGGCATTGAGGTCGCGCATGTAATCCAGCTCGCTCAGCTCCATGCCCAGTATGTCGGCCACCTCCTGCGGGGGCGGGGGAGAGCCGGGTATTTTGTCGCCCACCATAATGTAGGCGCCGGTTTTGATGGCAATGCTGCCCAGGGCAAACTTAACGCCTAAACGATTGGTGGGCGTGCCCATATAAAAATACCACTCGCCCGGCGCAACATGAATTTCGGCCCACCCCGCGCGGTTGCCGCTGGCTGTACCGGCTATAATGCCGCCGGCTACGTTCAGGTACACATCAAAGTTGGCATGGAACGTAGATTGCGTAAAGTCGTACTGCATGCCTACATAGGCAGAGAGGCCGCTTTCGCCGGTCTTATAATCGTTGCCGGCAAGGCTTTCGGCGGCAGCAGACGGGTTGCTGACCTTTAAGCTTTGCAGCTTTTCACCCACGCCGCCCAGCTTACTGATGGCGCCCTGTTCTGCGGCTTCCAGCTTGCTGAACTGTTTGCTCATGTAGTCGCCCATATTGCCGGCTACATTGGGCAGCACACCCAGTATTTTGGCATAGCCGTAAAAGCCTACGAAGTTAACGCCGCCGCTTTTGTTAAAAGCTACCTCAAACGACACTTCGCCGTTTACCACCTCTTTTTTTACAATGTTAAACAGCACTGCGGCCTTTATACCCAGGCCGGTGTTCTCATCCGGCACATAATTCACGCCCGTGGGGGAGGCCAGCATATCAACGCCCTGTTTTTTCATATGGTAGTATGCGCCGCCGCCAAAACCCTGTATATTAATGGGTGGCACCAGCGGAATGCCCAGGCCCAGGTCGGCCTTCGCATCTACATACCAGTAGCGGTAATCCTTGCTGCCAAACATGGCGCGGGCTTCTATCTTCACTTTGCCGTCCATAAAATCAGCCCCTACCATGCCGCTGATGGCATTGCCGTACACAGGGTCATCGTCATATATCTTAATGCGGCCTTCAATTTTCAGCTGGCTGGAGATCTTTGCGTTAACGGCAATTTCATCGAGCTTCAGCTTATCGAATTTCCAGGTTTGTATGCCTTCTTTCTCATCAAATTTGCCTACCAGCGAAATTTTGGTGTCGCCGCCAAAGTGCTGCTCCATGAGGTTAATGCGAATGCCAAATGTGAGCGAAGCTTCACCGTTCTGCGCCCGCAGCGCTATTTCATTGATAGAAACCGGGAAGTTTGATACGGTGTTATTATTCGTATAGCCAAAGTAAGAGGCGGTTAAATAAGGCGGGTTGGTTTCCAGGTGCAGGTTTTTGAACACAATGCCCTTGAAGGTGGCAATGGGTTTACCATCGTCGCCTTTAGTGGTGGCCGATATGCCCAAAGTGCCGTGCAGCATGGCTTCGGGCTGAAAGCGTCCGTCGGCCAGCTTTAGCTGCACCCAGGAGTTAGGCTCCAGCGTGCATTTGGCCTGCCATACGCTGAAGCTCATTTCATTGAGGGTGCTGAGCTTGAGGATGTACTCGTTATCTGCTGTAATAACAGCGGTATAGCCCAGCGGATCTTTGGCTACCGGCAAACCTACCATACCGCTGAAACCCGCGCCTGTCAGGTGGTTGGCCTCCAGGTCAATGTTAAAGCGGTCTACGGTAAACTTCCAGCCGGAGGCCGTGCCGTCGGGCAGTATGTTGTTGGCAAAGAACGAGCCGGTAAGACCGTTGTTGTCAATGATCATGTGCTGCGCGCCAAAGCTTACCCGCTGGCCCGGCTGTTCCCTTTTTGCAAATTGTTTGGGCAGTATTACCTCCAGGTCCTCTACATACACACCGCGCCAGGTATTGGGATTATCGGCCGGCATGTAGCGCTGCTCATAGCCGGCAGGATAAACAATGTCAGGCGTGTTGCGGATGTCGCTGGCGTCAAATACGGCCTTGCCTATATGAAAACCAACGCCTTTGAGGGGCGCTATTTCAAAAGCCGGAAGGCTCAGGCTTACCAGTATATCATTCCAGTCGGCCACCACGGTTTTAAAGGCGGCTTTTACCTGCGCGTTGGGATTTTCATCGCGCTCCCCGTCTGCTTTTAAGGGCACCAGCATGGTGCGGGGAAAAACCACTTCCGCAGAAAGGCCCAGCTCCTTAAAGCCGTTACAGTCCATGGTTACATAGGTAAGGTCAAGCCCCTGGCCGGTTTCCATGTTCATGCCGCCTTTGAGTATCAATGCGGCGGCGCCTCCGTTTATTCGTATAGGTATGTCGCCCAGCAGCACCAGCTTTGCATCGCCCAGGATGCCGCCGTTGTAGGAGAGCTTAATGCCTTTAATGCCAAAGAATATTTCATGCGGCTCCTGCGGTATTTCCAGCTTGGCGTATACTGTAAGCTCTGCATAGGTAGGGTAAAAAGTGGCGTTGCTAACGGCAATTTTCACCGTGGTATTATTCACCTTGCGGTAAAGCCCTATGGGCAGCACATTCAGATCGTCGGGCGAAAGGGAGGTGGTGTACCGGTTTTCCTTGTCCATTTGCAGAAACGCTGCTTTGGCCTGTTCACGGTAAGGGTTGGCGCTGTCGGCGCCGTAGGCGGCCTGCAAGTATTCCTCGGTAAACAGCCCTTCGGCCGGTGCAGGAACAGTGCCGGCCAGCAGCTGCCGGTCTATTTCCGGGAAGCTGCGCGTTGCTGTAAAAGCGTTTTCCACGGCCAGCGGCGTAACAGCAGGTGCAGGTGTTTTAAGAGAGTCTGTATTGCCGGCTATGGCAGGCAGCCGCCAGCCAAATGAAAGTATGGCTAACAGTGTAACAATGCGGCAATAAAATTTACGCAGGTAAAAGTTTACCATAGGCCATAGGATATAGGGTATGATGAGGGAGGGGTTTTCATCCAGTTAACAAGAAACAATACTACGTTTTCTCCCCCGGACATTACCGGTTTTCTATTGTGAATCTCCGCAATATTACAATATTTAATTAATTGTGAAAAATAATTATTTGTTGCGGGACAGTGAATAATTAAGGATAAATAATTAAGAATAGGGGTGATGTTATTATGAGGCAGTGGATGTGAATCCCCCCGTTTGTTGATAAGTTTCTTGTCAACTTGTCAGGAAAATCGTATTTTTAAGTAAATTCTTTTTTATGAAAACAATGAGTGTGGGCGAATTTAAAGCCAATTTTTCTGAAGCCCTCAGGCAGGTACTTGCGGGAGATGAAATTGGTATATTGTACGGTAAGAAAAAAGAAATTGTAGCCAAACTGGTACCCAAAAACGCAGGTAAGAAACCCAAAAGAAAACTCGGAGTGCTGGAGGAAAAGGCCAGGATAAAGTTTGGAAAGGATTTTAAAATGACTGAAGAGGAATTTATCGGCTCATGAATTACCTGCTCGATACGCACTATTTACTTTGGGCTGTTGCTGATACAAAAAAAATACCTGCACGGATTAAGGATATTCTTACGAATCCAGAAAACAATATAATAGTCAGCACTATCAGTTTTTGGGAAGTTTCACTGAAAAGCGCATTGGGCAAGCTGGAAATTACAGGTTTTTCACCGGAAGATTTACCGGATGCCTGCCAGCAGATGGGCTTTAATATTGAACCGCTGTCCGCCCGGGATAGCAGTACCTATCATCAGCTAAAAGCTGCCTATCACAAAGATCCTTTTGACCGTATGTTGATCTGGCAGGCTATCAGAAACGGTTATACGTTTATCAGCTCAGACAGGAACGTGAAAAAATATGTGTCTGAAGGATTGAAGGTTTTGAAATAACCGATAATAAAAGGGCGATGGTGCTTCAAAGCTCCCATCGCCCTTTTTATTATTAATTATTCATTCTTCATGATTAATTATTATAAAAATCCTGCAGCTGCCCGGCCAGCTGGTCGTATATAGGGCGGGTAAACAGCATGAATAATTCCTGCGGCGGCGGCGGCGCTGCATCCACTCCGCCGATCAGGCGTTTATCTTCATCGCTCAGGGCTCTTTCGTCGCCTTTGAAAGTGCCTACCTGGTTTACCCAGGTATAGCTGCCGGGAATACGGTTCTGGCGCAGCACCTGGTTATTGGCTACATCGGTGATGCGGTAGTCGAGCAGGCCCCTTGACACCACTGTTTTCTTCACTACATAAATGGTGGCCTTTACAGTAGTATAGCGCTTAATTTCCTTGCCGCTGGTGTCTTTCAGCGGGCGATCCTCTATTTCGCGGCTAACATCCCGGGAAGAGCGGTCTATATACGTTTGTCCTACTTCAAAATCATAGAACTGCATTTCCAGGTATTGATCGGGCGCCGGCTGATCATTACGGGCAAGCTTTTCATCGCTGAATTTTACAAAAAAGTTGATGTTGCGTTGCTGCAGGTTACGCACCAGCGCATCGCGGAACTGGTCTGCGCTGAACTGGAAGTATGGGCTGCGCACTGCTATCTGGCTAATCATTACATTCACCATGCCCTGCTGGTAGGCTTCGTCCATTTTCTGCTTTGCATCGCGGTAGTTGTTCACCAGCTTAAGGGTAGCGGCAAATTCGTTATAGGCATCGCGGGCGCTGGGTTTATCGCCGCGGTTCAGCAGCTCCATACCGCGGTCGTACCGTACTTCAGCGGCATTTTCCTGCGCGCCGGTAATGGCGCTGCGGTAGTCCCTGGGCTGCACTACTTTTTGCGCGGCAGGGGAGGCGTGTATAATATCGTATAGGTGTTGCAGTGAGCGGTATTCATTTCGTACATATTCCCATTTCAGCGGGTTGTCCGACGCCAGGTAGCCGTTTACTTTGTCTTCATGCGCTGCTTTGGACTGTTCGTATGCCTTAGGCAGCAGGTCCAGTGCTACGGCGTCGTTCGGCTTTTTCTGCAGCTTTTTTACAAAGGCGGCTACTGCATCGTCATAACGGCCTTTGTTGTAGAGTTTTTCGCCCGATTTACAGGAAGATATAAGGAATAACAGGATAGCGGCCACAAAAAGGCCTGGATAGTTACGCATGCGGTGGTGTTTATAATTTGCAGCTCCGGTTTTTTATTTCACATAACGCCGGATCTCTCTTTCTGTTTCTCTTTGTTTGATGCTTTCCCGTTTGTCGTGCAGTTTTTTACCTTTACCCAGGCCGATTTCCATTTTGGCCAGTCCCTTTTCCGAGATAAAGATACGCAGGGGTACAATTGTATAACCACGTTCTTTCAGCTTGTTCTCCATTTTGCGCAGCTCCCGTTTAGTGCACAGCAGCTTGCGCTCCCGCAACGGATCGTGGTTGGCATAGGTACCGTGGGAGTAAATAGCTATGTGCAGGCTTTTTACATACAGCTCTCCCTTGGAAAAGTAACAGAAGGCATCGTTAAAGCTCACCTTACCGGCCCGGATAGATTTAATTTCTGTTCCGGTCAATACAATGCCGGCAATAAATTTATCCTCTATTGCATATTCAAAATAAGCCGATCTGTTCTTTAATTCTGCCATTGTTAATGCTGTCGTTTAACGCTACACGTTAAACGCCGGGCGGAATGCTAAACCCTGTAAGGCCAAAGCATACCGCCCTTTAATTATTAATTCGTAATTGCTAATTCTTAAACAGCTCCAGCACTTTGGCCAGCTGTTGTTTTAATTCCTTCCGGTCTATGATAAAGTCCAGGAAGCCGTGCTCCAGCAGGAACTCTGCACTCTGGAAACCTTCCGGCAGGTCTTTTTTGATGGTTTCTTTAATTACACGGGGGCCGGCAAAACCTATCAGGGCGCCCGGCTCCGCAATATTCAGATCGCCCAGCATGGCATAGGAAGCGGTTACGCCGCCGGTAGTGGGGTCTGTCATCAGCGAAATATACGGCAGCCGCGCATTGGCCAGCTGTGTAAGCTTGGCCGATGTTTTGGCCATCTGCATCAGTGAAAAGGCGCTTTCCATCATGCGGGCGCCGCCGGATTTGGAAATGATCATCAGCGGCGTTTTGTGCGCAATGCAATGATCAATAGACCGTGCTATTTTTTCACCTACCACAGAGCCCATAGAGCCGCCTATGAAGGCAAAATCCATACAGGCCACCACCAGGTCGTTACCCAATATCCTGCCTGCGCCTACCCGCATGGCATCTTTAAGGCCGGAGCGCTTCTGCGCTTCCTTTAACCGTTCCCCGTAAGGCTTCAGATCCTGGAACCCCAGCATATCCTTGGGGTAGATGTTGGAAAAAAGCTCTTCGTACTGGTTATTATCAAAAATGATTTCAAAATATTCCGCCGAGTTAATGCGGTTGTGGTAATTGCATTTGTCGCAAACGTAGTAATGCTCCCGCAGATCTTTTACAGTGGTGGTTTTTTTACAATTAGGACATTTATGCCATAATCCGTCCGGCGCTTCCTTCTTTTCACTGGTAGTGGTTGAGATGCCCTGTTTAATGCGTTTAAACCAGCTAGACATATTTTTCTGTTAGGTTAAAAAATAGTGGTGCAAGATACGAATTAAATTCACATGCACTTTTGTAGTTCACAAAACTACAAGAAAAGAAACTGGTTACCAATAGCTTACTGCATAAAATTATATATTTTCTTTATTTAATAGGATAGGGCATGGGCCGGCCAGCCAGGGACCTAAAAGAAAAGGTGAAAAGCGCCGGGTTACCCTTCACTTTTCACCTTTAAAAGCAGCACCGGCGGGCATTGCGCCTCCGGGCGGCTCCCTGCTGTTAAGCGTTCCTGTTAATGCAGTTCAGGTCTGCAAACGCTTCTTCCAGGCGTTTTACAAAGGTTTCTTCGCCTTTGCGCAGCCATACGCGGGGATCGTAGTATTTTTTATTCGGCTTGTCTGCGCCTTCCGGGTTGCCCAGCTGTGACTGCAGGTAGCCTTTCTTAGCTTCGTAGTAGTCGTGTACGCCTTCCCAGAATGCCCATTGCATATCGGTATCAAGGTTCATTTTAATAACGCCGTAACCCAGGGTTTCGGCAATCTGGTGCTTGGGAGAGCCTGAACCGCCGTGGAACACGTAGTAAACGGGCTTGGCAGCGGTTTTATATTTTTCCTGGATAAAATCCTGGCTGTTCTTCAGTATCTCGGGACGCAGCTCCACGTTGCCAGGCGTGTACACGCCGTGCACATTCCCAAAAGCTGCTGCCACGGTAAAGCGGGGGCCTACCTGGCTCAGGGTTTCGTAGGCAAAAGCTACATCTTCCGGCTGGGTGTATAATTTTGCATTGTCCACGCCGGAGTTATCTACCCCGTCTTCCTCACCACCGGTTACGCCCAGCTCAATTTCTATGGACATACCCAGCTTGTTCATACGCTCAAAGTATTTTTTGGAGATCTCTATATTCTCGTGGATGGGCTCTTCAGACAGGTCCAGCATATGGGAGCTGTACAGGGGCTGGCCGGTTTGTTTCTTGAAAGCTTCGCCCGCATCCAGCAGCCCGTCTATCCAGGGCAGCCATTTTTTAGCAGCATGGTCTGTATGCAATACTACCGGTACACCGTAATATTTGGCTACTTCATGTACGTGTTTGGCGCCGGAAACGCCGCCGGCAATGTTAGCCTGCAATTTGTCATTCGGCATGCCCTTACCTGCAAAGAACTGCGCACCGCCGTTAGAGAACTGGATAATTACCGGTGAATTCACCTTGGCGGCGGTTTCCAGTACTGCGTTCACTGAGTTGGTGCCTACCACGTTCACGGCTGGCATTGCAAATGCATTGTCCTTAGCATCTTTATAAAGCGCTTCCAGCTCTTCGCCGAATAACACGCCGGCTCTGTATTTTCCCATATTTTTTGATTGTTTACAGTTTTCGGAGGGCAAATATAACGTGAAAAAGCAGAAAGTAAAATGTTTGGGGCAGAATGCTGAACGCCCAGGCAGCAGGCGGCGCGGAGAACGCCCGGCGCCATGCATGCTGCATTAGGGCGCCGAAGACAGGGCAGCAGGTGAAAGCGGAAAGCCAAAAGTATCAGCGGTAGGGCGGAAGGGGAAGGCTGACCGCCTGATGTCAAATGCACCCGGCATTTCGGCAACCGGCATCGGTGTTGTGCTTGGGCTGTTGGCTTTCTGCTTTGCGCGTCTGGGCCTGCGTGAAAAAGCCGCAGGCAGATGCCTGCAAGGCTTTTTCTCTTGGCTGGTCGTCCTTAGGAAATGGGTTAGCTTACGGTTAAAGTATTTCCGCTGATTGCAATTGTCATTTTCGTGAGCGGGTTGGTGGCAGGGCCGGTTTGCACCGCGCCGGTAGTGGTATAACGGCTGCCATGGCCACAGGGAGCATTACACTCAATCAGGTTGGAGCTGCTGTTAAAGGTAGCTACGGTGCAGCCCTGGTGCGTACAGGTGCTGGACAGGGCTGCAAAGGAAGAGGCGGTATTGCCTGCTGCAATACGGATCAGGATTACCCCGCCGCCAATTTTAAAACTGCCGGTGTTCAGCAGCTCCGAGCCCAGGTCGGCGGTAAGCTTGGCATTGTTGCCGCCACCGCCGCCGTTTCCCGGATCAGGCGCGTCTGAGGAGCTTTTGGAACAGGCAGCCAGCCCCCCGGCGCACGCCAGCGCCAGCACCATACTAAGATTGCTTACAAAGTCCCTTCTTTCCATTGGTCGTAGGTTTAATGAAAGATTAAAAACGTGAATTAAACAGGAATTAAAAGTGTTGATGTATTATGATTACGGGAAGCGATTAAAAAGGGTTGCCTGTGAGGTGGTATGTTTTGCGAAGGTGTATTGCCGCATGTAAATAGCCTGTAACTGGTGTGCTGCCTACGTACAATTGCTGTATAATCAGGGGGTAACTGCGGCGCAACTGCTATTAAAAGCGTATGATACCCGTAGTAAAAGCGTTCGCCATTGCAGGTAAAAGCGTATAAAAAGGGGAGTAAAAGCGTTCAGCCGTTTATTGAGCATGCACTATCTATCTTAAATAATACGGCCATCATCCCGGAGAAGGTTGCTGCTACAATCCGTTGCGGCGGCAAATGTTTATTGAATGCCCTGCAGCAGCGCTTTGAAATAACCCGGCGCCTTCAGCAGGCGGCTGCCGTACCACGAGAACATTTCCCCGTCAACCAGCCGTACCTGCGCGTTGGGCAGCACGGCCTGTATTTCCGCTATATGCTTTTCCTTAAAAGGATAGGGTTCTGAAGAAAGCAGTATCAGCTGCTTTTCTGCCGGCACTGCCTCAAAAATAACCGGCAGCTTTTCCAGGGGCGCCTCCGGGTACCGGGGCGTACCGCCCAGCACATTGGTAAACCCGCACAGCGATAGCATGTGATGTATAAAAGTATCGCCGCCCGCTGCCATCCAGGGGTTGCGCCATATGAAATAAGCTGCGTGCAGGTCCGTTCGCGGCAGGGTTATACGCAGGTTATCAAAGGCTTCGCGGATGGTGTTGCGCAATGCCTGCGCCTTTTCTGCACGTTCTGTGATCTCGCCCACGGCTGTGATCATCTGTAATGCCGCATCCAGGGTTTGAATATCGCTGGTCCATACCGGGAACGCAGCCTGCAGTGCCGTGATCTGCTCCTGCTGGTTTTCTTCCTTGTTAGCCAGCACCAGGTCGGGCTGTAAGGCATGTATCTTTTCCAGGTCAAGGGTTTTAGTGCCGCCAACGCGGGTTTTACTGCGAAACCATTTTTCCGGGCGTATGCAAAATTTGGTAATGCCCACCACCTCTTCATCCAGCCCCAGGTGAAACAGCAGCTCTGTTTGCGACGGCACTACCGACACAATGCGCCGCGGCCTTGAAGGAATCCGTACTTCGTATTGTAGCTGATCTTTAATCTGCAGCATTCCATTCTTAATTATTCATTCTTCATTATTAATTAAACTCAGCTGCCCAGCGCCTGTATAACATCATACTTGGTTACAATGTGGTAGCTGCCGCTGTCGTCTTTGGTGAGCACAGCTCCGTTCTCTTTATTAATATACACGGCCAGCTTTTCAATGGGCGTGTCCATGCTTACTTCGGGGAAAGCGTGCTGCATCACCTCTTTTACCGGCGCATCTTTCAGGTGCACATTGTCCATCAGCTTGTTAAACAGCCCGCCTTCGGATATGGCGCCTATTACTTCGCTGTTATGCAGCACCGGTATGTGCTCGATCTCAAACTTTTTCATTTTAGCAATGGCGTCGCTTACTTTTTCCTCTGCGGTAATAGTTACCAGGGGCAGGTTGCGGCGGGCGTTCACTACATCTTTCACCGTTTTTACATCCAGGAAACCGCGTTCCATCATCCATTGGTCGTTATAAACTTTGCCCACGTAGCGGCTGCCATGGTCATGAAATACCACTACCACCAGGTCGGAAGGCTTCAGCTGCGCTTTCAGCTGCAGCAGGCCCGCAATGGCCGATCCGGCGGAGTAACCTACAAAAATGCCTTCTTCCTTGGCTATACGCCGCGCCATTACCGCGCCATCCTTATCTGTTACTTTTTCAAAATGGTCAATGTACTGCATATCGTAGTTCTGCGGCACAAAGTCCTCCCCGATACCTTCGGTAATGTAAGGGTACACCTCACTCATATCTATTTCACCGGTTTCATGGAACTTTTTAAGCAGCGAGCCGTAGCTGTCAATAGCCCACACCTTAATGGCCGGGTTCTTTTCTTTCAGGAACTGGCCGGTGCCGGTTACCGTGCCGCCGGTGCCGGTAGCTACTACCAGGTGGGTGATCTTGCCGTCTGTTTGCTCCCATATTTCCGGCCCGGTTTGCTCATAATGCGCATCCCGGTTGGCCAGGTTATCATATTGGTTTACATAAAAAGCGTTGGGTACTTCTTTGGCCAGCCGCCGCGCTACGGAGTAGTAAGAGCGCGGATCATCCGGCTCCACGTTGGTAGGGCATACAATTACTTCTGCGCCCACGGCTTTAAGAATGTCTATTTTTTCTTTGGACTGCTTATCGGTAGTGGTGAAAATGCATTTATAGCCTTTTATAACAGCAGCCAGCGCCAGGCCCATACCGGTATTGCCGGAGGTGCCTTCTATAATGGTGCCGCCGGGTTTTAACAGGCCCTGCTGCTCTGCTACCTCCACCATTTTCACGGCCATGCGGTCCTTAATGGAGTTGCCGGGGTTAAAAAACTCCACCTTGGCCAGCACAGGACAGGGCAGGGCGGCGGTTACGCGGTTTAGTTTTACTAACGGGGTATGACCAATTGTTTCCAGTATGTTGTTACAAAATTGCATAGCATGTTATTATGTTGTAGCGAAAATAAGGGAAAAAATCCGGGCAGGAATGAGGGGAGCCGCGCATTAAACAACAATCATCCGTTATCTTTGCGCGTTATGAGTAACCGCATATTCATTACAGGTATAGGCACAGGGGTGGGAAAAACCGTTACCGCGGCCTGTGTTACACAAGCCCTGAAGGCTGATTACTGGAAGCCTGTACAAACGGGTTTAACAGAAGGCACCGACACCGATACCGTGCGTTCGCTGCTGTCCAATGCTACTTCCATATGCCATAAAGAGGTATATTGTTTGCGCGAACCTGCATCGCCCCACCTGGCTGCCAGGATGGAAAAGGTGCATATTAAAATGGAGCCCATCCTGCAGCAGGCAAACCTGGTGCAGCCGCAGGGCCGCCCGCTGGTAATAGAAGGCGCGGGCGGTTTAATGGTGCCGCTGAATGAGAGCGTGTTTATGCTGGATCTTATACAGCAGCTGCAGGCCAGTGTGATTATTGTATCGCAGAACTACCTGGGCAGCATTAATCACAGCCTGCTTACTGCGCGTGTGCTGCAGGCGGCCGGCGTGCCCGTATTGGGCTGGATATTCAATGGCCCGCACCATAGCAATGAAGAAGACATTGTCCGCTGGAGCGGCTATCCCAAACTGGGCCGTATTGCACATGCCACTGCCATAGATGCCAGCTTTATTGCCCTGCAGGCCAAACAGCTCATTCATCTGAAATGATCAATCACTTTGCTTGTTCACCAAAACGGACATACGAAAACAATTCCTGGAACGCCGGCTGAACATGCCGGAAACAGAAGCCGCGGCGCTAAACCAGCAGCTGGCCTTTAACTGCCGGCAGCTAAACCTTGCGGGTATACGCCGTACGCACATTTTCCTGCCCATTGCGGAAAAAAAAGAGGTCAACACCTGGCCCATCATCGAATGGATGCGGCAGGCTTACCCCGCCATGGAGTGGGTGCTGGGCAGGGCTAACCTGGGTACCTCCGCTATGGAGCATTTCCTGTGGGATGCCCATACCACCCTGGTGAAAAGCCGCTATGGCATTCCGGAGCCTCATGGCGGCGTGCCGGTAAACCCCGATACGCTTGACCTGGTATTTGTGCCCATGCTGGCCTTTGACCGTACCGGCCACCGCGTAGGCTACGGCAAAGGCATGTACGACCGCTTTCTGAAGCAATGCCGGCCCGGTGTACGCACCGTTGGCCTGTCGCTTTTTGAGCCGGTAGAAGCAATTACAGATGCCGGCAGCCACGATATACCGCTGCAAACTGTTGTTACCCCTGTTACTATCCATCAATTCACTTAAACATGAAGAAAGCGCTGGAATACCTGAAATTATTACTATACCCCTTTTCCATGCTATACGGCCTGGTAATGTGGGTACGGAACCGCCTATACGATGCCGGCACCCTTACTGCTGTAAGCTTTGACATACCTACCATTGCCGTGGGCAACCTGTCGGTAGGCGGCACCGGCAAAACCCCGCATGTAGAGTACCTGATACGGCTTTTAAAAGACCTTTTTGTAGTGGCCACGCTAAGCCGGGGCTACAACCGCCGCTCCCGGGGCTATCAGCTGGCCGATGAGCACAGCACCGCCGCCCAGCTGGGCGATGAGCCCATGCAGTTCCATCAAAAGTTCCCGGACATCAGTGTATGCGTGGGAGAGGAGCGCATGCTGGCCATTCCGCAGCTGCTGGGCGAAAAGCCGGAAACACAGGTAATACTGCTGGACGATGCCTTTCAGCACCGCTCCATTAAGCCCGGCTTCAACATCCTGGTTACGGAATATAACCGCCCTTTTACCCGCGACCATGTAGTGCCCTTTGGCCGCCTGCGCGAAGGCCGTAAAGGTTATGAGCGGGCCAGCTGCATTATTGTGTCTAAATGCCCGCCCGGTCTGCCGGAAGCGGAAAAACAGGCCCTGCAGCGCGAAATAAATCCCCTGCCGCACCAGCGCGTGTATTTTACCAGCCTGCAGTACGCACAACCATACGATATGCTTACCGGCGTGCCCGTGTCCATACCCGCCGCGGCCACCCTGCTGCTCGTATGCGGCATTGCCCGCCCCGCGCCGCTGGTAGCACATTTAAAAGCGCATTATAACGATGTGTTCCTGCTGCCTTTTCCCGACCATTACTACTACAGCAACAACGACCTGGAAAAGATGAGCAAAGAGCTGAAAGACTTGCCGGGAGCCGAAAAATGGGTGGTAACCACCGAAAAGGATGCCGTGCGACTGCACCTGCTGGAGCCCCGCTTACAGGAGCTTGGCCTGCATATTGCCGTAGTGCCGGTGGAAATATCTTTCCTGTTTGGGGAAGGGAATTCATTTAATAATTATATTTTTGATTATATAGCCGGGGCCGGGACATCATATATTAGAACTTAACGGGACATGAGATGAGTAAAAAGAAAAAACAAAAAAAAGGCAATAATAACAGTCCAAAGAAAACATTTCGCGGGCTGGTGGAAGTAACACGTTCGGGAATGGCCTTTGTAGTGGTAGAAGGATTAACGAAAGATATACTGGTAAAACAGAAAAACCTGAACACCGCGCTGGATGGCGACGAAGTGCTGCTGGAAGTGCTGAAAGAGCACGCCAAAGGCAACGGCCGCATGGAAGGCGTGGTAACGGATATACTTAAACGAAAGAAAACAGAATTTACAGGCACCCTGCAGGTAAACAAAGGCTTTGCCTTCCTGGTGCCGGAACGGGGCGCTTTTGTACCCGATATTTACATACCCGCCAACTCCCTGGGCGAAGCAAAAACGGGCGACAAAGCCGTGGTGCGCATTGTAGCCTGGGGCGAGAAAACCCGCAAGCCCGTAGGTGAAATAGTGGAAATACTGGATGCCAGCGACACCAACGACCTGGCCATGAAGGAAATACTGGTGGAAAGCGGCTTTCCCCTGGCCTTCCCGGATGAGGTGGCCGCCGAGCTGGAGCACCTGAAAGAGAAAATAACGACTGCGGAAGTACGGAAAAGAAAGGATTTCCGCAAACACCTCACCTTTACAATAGACCCCCTGGATGCAAAGGATTTTGACGACGCCATCTCCGTTCGCAAGCTGCGGGGCGGCTATTACGAAATAGGCGTGCACATTGCCGACGTAAGCCATTATGTGCTGCCCGATACGGCGCTGGACAAAGAAGCCGATAAACGCGCCACCTCTGTATACCTGCCCGACCGCGTGCTGCCCATGCTGCCGGAAAAAATATCCAACGAGCTGTGCTCCCTGCGGCCGCATGAAGATAAGCTTACCTTTTCTGCCGTTTTCCAGATGAATGAAAAAGGAGAGATCAAGCAGCACTGGCTGGGCCGCACGGTTATACACTCCGACCACCGCTTTGTTTACGAAGAGGTGCAGGAAATTATTGAAGGCCGCAGCGACGGTCCGCATAAGGATGAGGTGCTGCTGCTGAACAGGATAGCCCGTATTTTACGTAAGAGCCGCTTTGATGAAGGCGCCATTAATTTCTCCTCCCAGGAGGTGCGCTTTCAGCTGGACCCCCAGGGCAAACCTATTGGCATTATCGTAAAGGAAAGTAAGGAAGCCCACCAGCTGATAGAGGAATTTATGCTGCTGGCCAACCGCACGGTAGCGGAGTACGTGTCCAGGATAAAGGTGAATAAGCAGCCGGTGCCTTTCCCTTACCGTGTGCACGATACGCCGGATGAGGAAAAGCTGCAGGTGTTTTCCGTATTTGCCCGCAAGTTCGGCCACAAGTTTGACCTGGATAACCCCGACAGTATTGCCCGCTCCTTTAATAAAATGCTGCAGCTGGCCAAAGGCAAGCCCGAGCAGCACGTGCTGGAAACCATCGGCATCCGAACGATGGCCAAAGCCGTGTACACAACAGATAATATCGGGCACTACGGGTTAGGATTTGAAGACTACTGCCACTTTACCTCGCCTATACGCCGCTACCCCGATATACTGGCCCACCGCGTGCTGGCGCAATGCCTGGCCAACGATATTCACCCGGACAAGTACATGGAAAAGAAGTGCCGCCACAGCTCCGAAATGGAACGCAAGGCCATGGAAGCAGAGCGCGCCGCCAACAAGTATAAGCAGGTAGAATATATGCAGCAGTTTGTTGGCGATACCTTTGACGGGGTGATCAGCGGTGTGGCGCATTTTGGTTTTTGGGTAGAAACCATTGATACCAAATGCGAAGGCCTGGTGAGCATTCACAACCTCATGGCCCGCGATGAATTTAAGCACGATGAAGCAGAATATGCACTGGTGGGCCTGCATACCGGTGTTCGTTTCCGTATAGGCGACAAGGTGAAGATACGGGTGCTGGCCGCCAACCTCACCAAACGCCAGCTGGATTACGACCTGGTGGAAGACCTGGAAGCCGGCTCCAGACCCCGCAGCGCCGCCAAACCTAAGCGCGGCGGCAGGCAGCAGCAAACTGCTGCAGGTAAAAAGTCCGGGGCCCGATCCAAACCAAAGGCCAAAGCTAAAGCAGCCAATGCTGCCGCAGGCAAGCCGGCTAATACAAAAACACGGTCCGGGAAAAAAGAGCTTTAATCATCTACATCTTATTTCATACTTTATTTACGCCATGCATTCTTTTCAGGAACTAACAGCACAGTTTATCCAGCAATTTGACCAGCAACATTTCCCCGACCAGCCAGCCACGCTGTACAAAGCCACCTACCACATCCTGAAAATAGGAGGCAAGCGCATACGCCCGGTGCTGGCCCTGATGGGCAATGAGCTGTTCGACACTATTCACCCCGATGCCTGGCAGGTAGGCAATGCCGTAGAGCTGTTCCACAACTTTACCCTTATTCACGACGATATAATGGATAAGGCGCCGCTGCGCCGGAATAACCCTACCGTACATACGCTGTACGGGGAGCCGGCCGCCATACTCGCCGGCGATGCCATGCTCATATACGTGTATGAATGCCTGAATAAGGTGCAAAGCCGCTATAAGCAAAAGATCATGTCGGTGTTTAACCGCGCCGCCATACAGGTGTGCGAAGGACAGCAGCTGGATATGGACATGGAAGCCATGGACCCTGCGCAGCTGCAGTACGATGATTACGTGAACATGATTGCCCTGAAAACTTCGGTGCTGCTGGCGGCTTCCCTGCAGATGGGCGCCATTATAGGCGGCGGCAGTGAGGGCAACCAGGGGTATTTATACGGTTTCGGTAGAAACATAGGCATTGCCTTTCAAATACAGGACGATTACCTGGATGCTTTTGGCGACCCGGAAAAGTTTGGCAAGCAACAGGGCGGCGATATACTGGCCAATAAAAAAACCTTTCTGCTGCTGAAGGCCCTGGAGCTGTGCAATCCCGCGCAGCGCACCCGTTTGCGCGAGCTGCTCAGCACCAACCCGGACGATAAGGTAGCGCAGGTGCTGCAGCTATTCCACGACTGCCAGGTAGATAGCTGGGCCGAAAAGGAAAAGGAGCGTTTCCAGCAAAAGGCATTTGACGACCTGGAAAGCATAGCTGTGATCTCCTCCCGTAAAAAGCCGCTGCTGGAGCTGGCCGATTTCCTGTTAAGCCGGCAGCACTAAGGGGAGCAGGCCCGGCAAAATCAATGCGCCTGCCGGCGTAAATCATTATATTCGCAGATCACCAAAATTGAACTTGCTTTGTCTAATTCGTTATTCCGCAGGAAATCGTTATCCACTATACTGAAAGATGCAAGGGAAGGGTTACTGGAGGCGCACGGGGCCGGATCGCTGCACCGGGTGCTGAAGGTGAAAGACCTTACCGCTATGGGCATTGCCGCTGTTATTGGCGCCGGCATATTCTCCACCATTGGCGAAGCCTCTTTCCACGGCGGCCCGGGCGTATCTGTGCTGTTTGTTATTACTGCGGTAACCTGCGGTTTTTCTGCCCTGTGCTATGCGGAGTTTGCGTCGCGCGTGCCGGTATCGGGCAGCGCTTACACGTATTCATATGTAACATTTGGTGAGCTGGCTGCCTGGGTAATCGGGTGGTCGCTGATACTGGAATATGCCATTGGAAATATAGCCGTTGCCATTTCATGGAGCGGCTATTTTAATAACCTCCTGGCCGGAATCGGGCTGCCGTTGCCCGGCTGGCTAACCAGCAACTATGATAATGCCACGCCCCAAGTGCTGGCGGCGGCGCCGCACATCGGCGGCCTTCCCATTATTCTGAACCTGCCGGCCTTCCTGGTGGTGGTGTTCATTACCTGGCTGGCCTATGTAGGCATCCAGGAGAGCAAGCGCAGCGCCAACTTTATGGTGGCCTTCAAAATACTTATCATCCTGTTTGTGATTGTGCTGGGTGCCTTTTATGTGAACACCGATAACTGGCATCCCTTTATGCCCAACGGCTTTTCCGGCGTGCTCAAAGGCGTGTCGGCCGTATTTTTTGCCTATATCGGGTTTGATGCGGTAAGTACTACGGCGGAGGAGTGTACCAATCCGCAGCGCGATCTGCCCAAGGGCATGTTTTACTCCCTGGTGATCTGTACGGTGCTGTACATCCTTATTTCGCTGGTGCTTACCGGCATGGTGCCTTTTACCCAGCTGAAGGTGGCCGATCCGCTGGCTTATGTGTTTGATGTGGTGAAGCTGCCCTGGATCAGCTATATTATTTCCGTGAGCGCCGTAATAGCTACCACCAGCGTGCTGCTGGTGTTCCAGATAGGGCAGCCCCGCATATGGATGAGCATGAGCCGCGATGGCCTGCTGCCACGGCGTTTCAGCAAGGTACACCCGCGCTTTAAAACGCCTTCCTTTGCCACCATTATTACCGGCATATTGGTAGGCGTACCGGCCTTGTTCCTGAACCTTACCATTGTAACTAACCTTACCAGCATAGGCACCCTGTTTGCCTTTATCCTGGTATGCGGCGGCGTGCTGCTGCTGCCCCGTGATGAGGGCGGCGATACCCAGCGTTTCCGCCTGCCTTACATTAACGGCCGGTGGATTGTACCGGCGCTGGTAGTGCTGTTTATTATCCTGTTTCACACGCAGCTGCAGGAAAAGTGGTCCTTTGCCGGCGGTTGGGACGTATGGAAGCATAATATTCCCTTTTTCCTGTTCAGCATTGTAGCCGTGCTGATCACGATCTTCTCCTTCACCCGCAGGCTATCGCTGATACCGGTGCTGGGCCTGTTAAGCTGCTTTTACCTGATGACCGAAATGGGCCTCAAAAACTGGGTTGTTTTTGCGATCTGGCTCATCATCGGGCTGGTGATCTACTTCACCTACAGCTACCGTAACAGCAAGCTGAATACAGAACCCGCTGCCGTTGGAGTAGAGGCATAGGTATATCTATACATGGATAGTATGACCATTCGGCGCCGTCACACGGCGCGCTCCGTACCAGGTACACATCTATGTTATCATCGTATAGGCGATAGGGTATTAGTTTTCCATAACAGGGCCATCCTTGTATATCCAGATCTATGGCCCTACATAGCCTTTACACATTACTGCACTGCTCTCTTACAACGCGAACACCTACACATATACACACCGCTCCCTGGCAGCTCCAAACGACGGACCTTGCCCGGTGTGCCACGCTTGATAAAGCTTCATAGTAAGATACAGCCGCTACGACCTTCTTTGCCCAATCCGTGTTCCGAACAGGCGGGCGCAATCCGGAGCTGGAGCTGCAGGAAAGGTACGTATCACCAGGAAGGTGTACGTTGCTTGAGCTTGAAACAGGCAGGCGCAGTCCGGAGCTGGAGCTGCAGGGAAGGTACGTATCACCAGGAAGGTGTACGTCGCTTGAGCTTGAAACAGGCGGGCGCAATCCGGAGCTGCAGGGAAGGTGCCGCTACGCCCCAGCCAAATCAGGCCTGATAATAATCCGGCCCTTTTTTTGTAACTTCAGTATAGCTCTTTGATCCTAAAACTGATTTGTTATGAAACTATTACAGCAAATTGAAATCTGGGGCGACCGGCACCATCCGAAATGGCTGGATATCGTACGTATCTGTTTAGGCATTTTCCTGTTCTTTATGGGCGTATTGTTCATACAGAACCGCGATGCATTGATCTCCACGATCAATGACAACCCCAAGCTGGCCGTAATATCCATCTGGTTAGGGCATTACGTGGTATTCGCCCACCTGGCAGGCGGCCTGCTCATTGCATTAGGTTTGTTAACCAGGGTATCGGTATTAGTGAACATACCGGTACTGTTAGGGGCCGTTTTCTTTGTCCATTCTCCAACAGAATTGTTCCTGGTGTACAGGATCCCCGGCCTTCCGATAGCCATACTGCTGCTGCTGATCTTTTTCATGGTGGAAGGCAGCGGCCCGTTGTCTGTGGATGACTATATGCGCCGCCATCCGGCCTGAATGAATGTAAAATATTAAATGTAAAATGTAGCATGTAAAAGTCCGGGCGGTATATCTTTTATAAACCGCCGACGGACTTTTACATTTTGCATTTGAAATTTTACATTTGTTATTTTTTCTCACGGGAATGCGCTCATGAAATATGAAATAGGCGATAAGATCATTTTACTCCATTCAAAGGAGGAAGGCACTGTAGTAGATATTGTGAACGGTGATATGGTAATGGTAGAAGTAGGTAACATTACTTTTCCCGTATATCTCGACCAGATTGACTTTCCCTATTTCTACCGCTTCACCGAAAAGAAGCAGGCCGTAACACCACCCCGCAAAATTGCCGGCGATGAGTTGCCTGTGGAAAAGAAAAAATACCAGGACATTAAAACAGAAAAGGGCATGTTCCTCTCCATACTGCCGGTGTACCAGCTGGATGGGTATGAAGAGCAGATACAGCTGCTGAAATTTCATTTACTGAATGAAACGCAACACAGCTATACCCTGCACTTCCGGGTATGGCTGAAACAGCAGCTGGACCTGGAAATAAAGAACGACCTGCAGCCTTTCAGCCACTTTTACCTGTCAGACCTGCTGTTTGAGTCGCTGAACGATAACCCCCGTTTTGAATTTACCTTTTACCTGCGCGATAAAAATCCCAGGCTGGCGCCCTCTTTTCATAAAGTGTGGAAAATAAAGCCCAAACAGCTGTTCCAGCAGCTGAACGACCTGCACCTGCGCAGGGATGCCATGCTCAGCTTTCCGCTGTTTGAAAAGTACCCTGAAAAGCAGGCCGAAACCCACTATGGTTTTGAGCCGGATGATATTGGCAGAATGTCGCCCTTATACAGCAATATCCAGCTGGCGCCGGATGCGCCCCTGGAGCCCCGGTATGAGGTGGACCTGCACATAGAAAAGATCACGAACGACTGGCGGGGCCTGAGCAACATTGCCATACTGGCCATACAGCTGAACGAGTTCCAGCGCTACCTGGATTTGGCCATCTCGCACCGGCAGCCTTCCATGATTGTGATACACGGCCTGGGGAAAGGCAAGCTGCGCGATGAAATACACCAGCTGCTGCGGCAAACGCCGGAGGTAGGCAACTTTGTGAACGAGTACCATCCGCGGTACGGTTACGGCGCAACGGAGATATTTTTTAAATATTAGTACCTTTAACAACAATAACGTAAACTACAAACCGTGCTATCGTCTTTCCCGTTAAACGGAAGGAAGGAAAGTCCGGACAGCATAGGGCAACGCACCACCTAACGGGTGGGGTTCTCCGCCAGGCGGAGAATACAGACAGTGCCACAGAAAATAACCGCCACGGCTTGCCGGGGTAAGGGTGAAAATGTGGGGTAAGGGCCCACGTTCCGGCATGGTAACATGCAGGAAGGGTAAACCTTGCGTGCTGAAATGCCATGTATACAGTCGTTTGAGGGCGGCCCGTCCAATGACTGAGGGTAGGCAGATACAGGTGGCGTGTGAGCGTCATCGCAGATAAATGATAGCAGTTCCGGTGCAAACCGGAATACAGAATCCGGCTTACAGGTTTGTAGTTTTATGTTATTGTTTGTACCAATGCCGCAGCAACCAAACTAAAACGCTTATACTTTATGGATCAAAATCAAGAAAGAACCTGGGGGGCGCTGGTACACCTGGGCGGCCTTATAGGCATGTTCATCCTTTCGTTTGTGGGCAATATCATTGGAGCGCTGGTTATGTGGCTCATCAAACGCAACGACTCCGCTTTTGTTGACGACCAGGGAAAGGAAGCCCTCAACTTCCAGATCACATTAAGCCTGATAAATGTAGCCATTGGCATCCTGTACAGCATACGCCATGGCATATGGGCTTTCCGCCACATCTGGCGCGATAATTATGATTTTGACGGGTGGGGCTGGCATGGCTTCGGCTTTTCCTTTATAACCCTGCATGGCATTGTAGCCCTGCTGAACATTATTTTTTCTATTATTGCCGCTGTAAGGGCCAACAGGGGCATCCGTTACCGGTACCCGGTTTCCCTGCGACTGGTCAAATAATAATTAATAATGAAGAATGAATAATGAGGGGATGGGAGTTGTATTGAAAAAGCGCTAAATGAAGTGATATGCTCACTGCATTTAGCGCTTTTTATTTTTTAGCACAGAAACCGCTTTTACACGTTTCCGCCCTTTATTATTAATTATTCATTCTTCATTATTAATTACCCTTTTTTCACCGGCTGCATTTTAGCCTTGCCTTTCTTTTTATCGCCGCCGGTAAGGGTATCAGCCATTTTCAGGGCGTTGTAGGCATTTACTATACCTCCTGTTGCAGACAGGCTGCTGAAAGGTACTTTTTCTTCTGTGCCTGGTTTGGTTACCATATCGTCTACCGGCTGTACGCTTTTTTCCAGCACCATTTTCAGCTGCTCGGCAGTAAGCTCAGGATAGTAGGAGAGTACCAGCGCCGCTACGCCGGTCACCACCGGGGCGGCCATACTGGTGCCGCTGGCGCTGCCGTATTTGTTGCCACCCGGCACAGTTGAGTAGATTTGTACACCTGGTGCAAACAGGTCTACTTCTCTTTTACCATAGTTGGAGAAGTTAGCCACTTTGGATGAGCGGCGGCCCGAGCCGGATGCGCCCACTGTAATCACATTGGTAGCGCGGGTATGGTCGTTAAAGTGCGGGCTGGGAAAGTTATCTACCACGTCATTATCGCTGGCGTCGTTGCCGGCGGCATGTATCAGCAGCACGCCTTTTGACTCGGCATACTTAATGGCGTCGTCCACCCAATCTTTATGCGGCGAAAGCCCTTTGCCGAAGCTCATATTAATGATCCGGGCGCCGTTGTCTACCGCATAGCGGATGCCCAGGGCCACGTCCTTATCACGTTCATCGCCGTCGGGCACTACTTTTACGGCCATAATGCGTACATTATCAGCCACACCGTCTATCCCCAGGCCGTTATCGCGGGCAGCGGCAATAATGCCGGATACGTGCGTGCCATGGAAGGCAAAATCGCCCATTACATCATTGTTGCCGTAGTATTTGTCGTTAATGTCTTCCGTATTATCGCCTACAATTTCCTTGCGGTTATCTATTTCTCCTTCGTCTGCTCTTTCTGCTTTCTTTTTCAGATCGTCAATGTATTCTTCAAACTCGGATTTAAAATCCTGGTAAGATACGTTCTGTTCGCCGGTGCTCTGCAGCAGGCGGATCATGAAGTTTTTGGCCAGCATTACGTCCTGGTCCGGTGTTTCAACGCTGTCCAGGCGTTCGCCGTTAAAGTCGTCTGTTTTCAGGAAGGTGGTCAGAATGTTGGCGCATTTCTGCATGTTCTCATGCAGTTTGGTCATGGTGCGGTAAGATGCTTTGTACTGGCTGGTAGGCTTTACCACTTTTTCCACCAGTTTTTTCCAGTAAGCATATTCCCGGGAGGTGGGGTCCAGGGTAGAGTCGGGGTTAGGGCCGTAAATGCGGCGGTAGCGCAGGTACTCGCGGGTGGCTTCGTCAGAGGCTTCCTTTACGCTGCGGCCGTCTTTGCCGCCCAGGAAGTTCCAGCCGTGAATATCATCCACATAGCCGTTGCCATCATCATCTTTATTGTTGCCCGGAATTTCTTTTGGGTTGGTCCAAAGAATAGAACGGAGATCTTCGTGGGTAGTGTCAATGCCCGAGTCAACTACAGCCACTACTATCGGTGTGCTCTTTTTCCCCTTTAACAGTTCCTGGTAGGCCCTCTCTGCGCTAATTCCCAGTACACTGTCCTTTTCATAGCTCAATAAGTGCCAGTTCCTGGGTACGGAAGTGCCCTGGGCAAATGTGCTTGCAGATGCTGTCATCAGCGCTACACTTCCCGCCAGTATGGCCACTGCTCTACGTAAAATCATTTATTTTTTAATTTAAGTCAGATGGAACCCCTTGCATTACAGACAGGTTCTCAATAAAAAACACTTGTAATATAATGTAGGTAAATAAACGTCTTATGATAAACAATTTAAATACCATAATTGGTTAAAGATATGTAAAATGGCATTACGACAAGACAACATTCTGACAAGCGTTAAAAAAAGATGATCGCCGACAAGAAAAATTGCAACCGGTTTTTTCTATTGCAAAAACGCTTGCTTTTTTGCCTGCATGTAGCATAGTGTTGGATTTATGCAATGCATAAAACAAGTGCTGATAAATAAATGTAAACCAGGTATTTATGTGCGGCATGAAATCCCTTTGGACCGCCTATGCAACCAGTGGTTCCAAAAAGCCCCGGGGCAGATGGCAACAAGAAAGGATTATAGCACAAAAGTAGAATATGAATTGTCGGAAAAAAGTATCATATTTATCGCTAGAAGAATATTTGAAAGCCATCTTCGGCTTCTCAGATGTTTTTCTCATAAGCATGGTTTCCGTTTAACGAAAAAGCGGGGTTCTCTAACCTCGCTTATTTTTTTGTAAGCTATACAAAATCATGCTGTTACAATAGCAGTAAGAAAGCCGGTCATCTCCCGGGCCTACCAGTTAATGCTCCTTATATTTAATATTTATTTTATGCAATTGCAAAGCTGTTGCAAGCAGGGACGTAAAAAAGGCCCTTCCGGGAGGCACATATTCCGGAAGGGCCAGTTGTAAAAAGCAGTGCGGGCAGGCCAGATTTTACTTACCTGCACAGGAACAGCACCGGGATAGGCTGTAGAAAAGCAATGCTGTTACAGGCCAAATTCAATGCCCTGCGCCAGCGGCAAACGGTTTGAGTAGTTGATGGTATTGGTTTGGCGGCGCATGTAGTTCTTCCAGGCATCGGAGCCGCTTTCCCGGCCGCCGCCTGTGTCTTTTTCCCCGCCAAAAGCGCCGCCTATTTCCGCGCCGGAGGTGCCGATGTTTACATTGGCGATGCCGCAGTCGGAACCTGCAACGGAAAGGAACTGTTCCGCCTCACGCAGGTTCAGCGTCATAATGGCGGATGAAAGCCCTTGTGGTACGCCATTCTGCATATCAATAGCTTCTGCCAGGGTTTTGTACTTCATTACATATAGTATAGGCGCAAACGTTTCATGCTGCACAATATCATAATGGTTTTGCACTTCTGCTATGCAGGGCTGCACATAGCAGCCGGACTCAAACCCTTTACCTTCCAGCACGCGGCCTTCTACCAGGAAACGGCCGCCCTGTTTGGCAATCTGCTCCAGCGCAAGCTGGTACATTGTAACGGCGTTCTTATCTATCAGCGGGCCTACATGGTTCACCTCATTTAACGGGTCGCCTATGCGCAGCTGCTTGTAGGCATTCACCAGCTTTTGGGTAAAGGTGTCGTACACGCTTTCGTGGATAATGAGGCGGCGGGTAGAGGTACAGCGCTGCCCGGCAGTGCCTACCGCTCCAAACACGCAGCCGATCAAAGCCATATCCAGGTCGGCAGATTCTGAAATAATAATGGCATTGTTACCGCCCAACTCCAGCAATGCCCGGCCCAGGCGTGCGCCTACTGCGCTGCCTACGGCTTTGCCCATGCGGGTAGATCCCGTGGCAGATACCAGCGGTATGCGGGTGTCGTGCGTAAGCCACTCGCCAGCTTCGCGGCCACCGGTTACCAGGCAGCAAACGCCCTCCGGTACCTGGTTGGCGGCAAATACACTTTGTACAATGTGCTGGCAGGCCATTGCGGTAACGGGTGTTTTTTCAGACGGTTTCCAGATGCATACGTCGCCGCAAACCCATGCCAGCATGGCATTCCAGCTCCACACGGCTACGGGGAAGTTAAAGGCCGAAATAATACCCACTATCCCCAGCGGATGCCACTGCTCATACATGCGGTGGCCCGGCCTTTCAGAATGCATGGAAAGGCCGTACAACTGGCGGGAGAGGCCCACGGCAAAGTCGCAGATGTCTATCATTTCCTGTACTTCGCCATAGCCTTCCTGGAGGCTTTTTCCCATTTCGTAAGATACCAGCTTGCCCAGGGCTGTTTTGTGCTTGCGCAGGGCGTCGCCAACCTGGCGCACTACGTCGCCACGTTTGGGCGCCGGCCAATCCCGCCATTCTTTAAAAGCCTGCTCAGCAGCGGCTACCACAGCATCAAATTCATCCTTGCCGGCGCTTTGCACCTGTGCAATCTCTTCCCCGTCAACCGGTGAAAAGGAGGTGAGCACCTCACCGGTGCCGGTAAGCCATTGTTTGCCGGTGCTTACACCGCTGTGCCGGGCTGGTATGTTAAATGTTTTGAGAATATCTGCTATCATGGGGTGCAATTTAAATTAATTTGGATTAACAGCAGGTAACGCAGGCGCAGCTGTGAACGCAGCCTTTTACGCTCATCCACCGCAGCTATTGCTTCCGCTTTGGCCTTCCGCTTTCCGCTTTGTGCTTTCAGCTTTATGCTTTATGCTTTCCGCTTTTAGGCTAACTCCCTGTTTGCGAGCGGTAGGTGCTTTCAAATATTTTATCGGCATTGCCGGCTTCAAAGCCGTCGCGGCGGTGTTCCCGCTTTATGGCGGCAGCCGGCAGGTGCGCGTACCGGGGCAGCACTTTTCTTTCTGCAAACTCCACATACGAGCCTGCTATGCGGCAGGTGGCATGATTGGCAAAGGTAGCGGTGATCATGTTGGCAACGGTAGCGCTTTGCAGCAGGGCGCCATCGGGACTTACCTTTATTTTACCGCCGGCATTGTTGAGTGTAAAGCCTTTGCCTTCCAGGAAGGCGTTGAACTCCCCGATAGTATTGTAGCCCGGCGGCAGGTTATGTACGCTAATAGTAAAGTGGTTCAGGTAATAGCGGTTGTATATCACCCAGGCGGCGTACTCGCTTTCTTCGGCCAGCCGGCTGTAATCTTCGAGTGTAGGCAGCCGCCATAAACCGCTGTGCAGGAAAGCGTCTACAGCAGCGGCATCATCCAGGTTCAGGGTATTTACCGGATCGGCTTTTACTTCGGCGGTATAGCTTAATATGATCTCCTGCGCGCGGGGGCTCAGGTCCTGCACCCGCAGCTCGCTGATAAAGATGCGCGGGTACTGCGGGGCCGGCGGCGCATACCAGAAGGCGTCCAGCTTTTTTTCGGAAAAGCGGTAGGCGTCTTTTTTCGTATAGCCGTAACGCAGGAATATTTTTTCCAGCGATTGTATGCCCAGCTGCGGCACGCCCATGGTACGGAAAGCAATGTGATCATTTTCTATGGCTTCCGGGTTTGCAATAATGCCTTCCTGCAGCATGGCCTGTATAATGGCCTTTACATCCGGCACCCGCTCCATGTAGCGCTGCATAAGGCCGTGGAGTACTTGTTGTAGCATAAGTGTTTTGGTGTATTATTAACTATTCATTCTTAATTATTAATTAGTACTGCTCCTTCTCATTGGGGAAATCGTGGCTTTTTACGTCGGCTATATACTGCTGCGTGGCATTCAGTATCTCTTCGTACAAGTTCAGGTAGCGGCGTAAAAAGCGGGGCTTAAACTCTTTGTTAATGCCCAGCATATCATGCATTACCAGCACCTGCCCGTCTACATAACGGCCGGCGCCAATGCCAATAATGGGTATATGCACTGTTTCAGCTACCTTTTTGGCCAGCATGGCGGGTATTTTTTCCAGCACAATGGCAAAGCAGCCAGCGTTCTGCAGCAGCACGGCGTCCTGCAGCAGCTTTTGGGCCTCTGCTTCTTCCGTAGCACGCACCGCATAGGTGCCGAATTTGTAAATAGACTGCGGCGTAAGGCCCAGGTGGCCCATTACCGGTACCCCGGACGATATAATGCGTTTTACCGACTCAATGATCTCTTCCCCGCCTTCTATCTTAATACCGTGCGCGCCGGTTTCCTTCATAATACGGATGGCGGAGCTGAGGGCTTCCTTTGAGTTGCCCTGGTAAGAGCCAAAGGGAAGGTCTACCACCACAAAGCTGCGTTTAATAGCCCTTACCACGGAGGAGGCGTGGTAAATCATCTGGTCCAGGGTAATGGGCAGGGTGGTTTCATGGCCGGCCATTACGTTGGAGGCAGAGTCGCCTACCAGTATTACATCCATGCCTGCATCATCGAAAATGCGGGCCATAGAATAATCGTAAGCTGTAAGCATGGATATTTTCTCCCCGTCTGCCTTCATTTTTTGCAGTATATGGGTGGTTACGCGTTTTACTTCTTTGTGTACAGACATTTGATAATAAGCTGTTAATAATCAATAACGGGAGTTGCACCCGCATTCAGGTGCACAAATTTGGGGAATATATTGATCACTACGGCAAATTTTTTATGGGAGGTTGCTGCTGATCTCAGCATATAGCGCCTGTATGAGACCGTCGGCCAGGCCGATCTTGGGCACGTAAATTTCATTGGCGTCGGCCCAGCGCATAACATTCACGTATATCTGCAGCGCCGGCACAATTACATCGGCCCGGTCTTCCCGCAGGTTGTACAGGTGAATACGCTCTTCCACCGAAAAGCTGCTGAACTCTTTGTAGTAGTCTTTGAGGGTTTCCAGCGACAGCGGTTTGCCCTCTTTACGTTTTGACAGGGAAAATATTTTATTGATGTTACCGCCGGAGCCGATGGCGGTTATGGGGCCGTAGCCTTTTACCTGCTGCTTAATGGTATCTTTCAGCAGCTGCCAGTGGGCTTCTGTTACCTGGTTCTGCAGCAGGCGTATGGTGCCTATGTTTACCGAGGTTTTAAATACCAGCTTGCTGTTGCTGAAAAAGGTGAGCTCTGTACTGCCGCCGCCTACATCAATATACAGGTAAGAGCTGGTGGCAGCCATGTGTTCTGCTACATGGTTCTCATAAATAAAAGAGGCTTCTTCCTCACCGGTAATAATCCGTATGTCTATACCGGTTTGCTGTTTTACCTGCTTCATCAGCTCACCGCCGTTGCTGGCGTCGCGCATGGCCGAAGTGGCGCAGGCCTTCAGGTATTTAACGCCGTACACCTCCAGCAGCAGCTTGTAGGCTTTTACCGTATTAAGCAGGTCTGTACACTTTTGCTCCGAAATGACGCCGGTGCTGAAAACGTCGAAGCCTAAACGCAACGGCACCCGTACCAGGTTTACCTTGGTGAAATCCATTTCGCCGTTGCTTTTGGGCGATGCTTCTGATATAAGTAACCGTGCAGCGTTGGAACCAATGTCTATAGCAGCAAGTTTCATGGTTGCAAGATAGAAAATAAAATGTGCAGATGTGCGAATGTGCAGATGAATTGATAGGGCTGCATTAACATTTGTACATCTGCACATTTGCACATTAACCCGGGTACTGCTTATCGTGCAGGTATTTATAGATCTCTATCTGGGAACGTATCTTTTTACCGGAGTTATCACGGCGGTATTCATTTTTCTGCTCATTATCCAGTATCCGGGTTTTTATATTGCCGCTGAGCTGAATGTTCATAATATCTTTCAGCTCCTGCTTTATCACGGGGTCCAGGATGGGGGCCGCAGCTTCTACACGGTGGTCGAGGTTGCGCAGCATCCAGTCGCACGAGGCGATGAACACCCTTTCCTGCCCGCCGTTATGGAAAATAAACACGCGGGCATGCTCCAGGTATTCATCTACAATGCTCACGGCATACATATTCTTTTTCCACTTCTTATTTTCGGTATAGGCGCAGCAAATGCCCCGTATCACCATCTTAATGTCCACACCTTCCTTTGCGGCTTCATACAGCTTGGCTATCATTTCCGGGTCCGACAGGGAGTTCATTTTAATGATCATGGCGGCGTGCTTTTTATGCCGCGCATTCCTGATCTCGCGGTCTATCATCCGCAGAAAGAACGGGCGCATGTTATACGGGCTTACCGGCAGGGTGGTGCAGGTT